>CAZDBX010000030.1:0-21086 GCA_964503805.1 uncultured Lentimicrobium sp.
TATTCATATAATTTTCCATCTTTCAGTTTTTGTTCAAGAAGGGCGGAACCCTCCCCGGCAGCCCTGGCCTTTTCCCAGGCTTCTATGGCTTCTTTATTACGGCCAAGCCGGAACAGTATGTCACCATAATGCTCCATTACCACGGCGCTTGCAGATCCATCTGCCTTCAGCGCCTGTTCTGCATATATCAATGCCGAATTGTAATCACCAATCTGGTATAATACCCATGCATAGGTATCCAGGTAGGATGCATTTCCCGGAACGAGCCGGTTGGCTTTTTCCGACATTTCTTTCGCTTTTTCAAGGTTTTCTTTCCTCAGTGAGAGGTAATAGGCGTAGTTATTCAGTACCAGGGCATTCTCGCCGTTGGCTTTCAGCGATGATTCATAGGCGGAGAATGATTCCGCATGATTCCCCAGCGCATGGTGGGCGTCACCGATCATGCTGTAAAAATCCGAGATCAGCCTGTTATCTCCGGCCACCAGTTTAACCCCGGTGGAAAGAGACTGCACAGCCACTTCATAATTCTTCAGCATATAGTTTGAAAAACCATTAAAATAATATGGCATCGGCTGCATGGGGAAGAGTTCTGATGCCTGCACGCTTTCCAGGGCCAGTTGACCGTAATCTTCAAGGATTGCATTGGTACGCAGCAGATTTTCCCAAACCTGGTATTTTCCCGGATCCAGCTGATTCACTTTCCTGAACAAGTCCCTGGCTTCCCCGTATTTTTCTGACATCATCAGCATTTCTCCCCTGAGCATAAGCGCGCGGGGGTCGTTGGGGTGGATTTCCGCCAGAATTTCTGAAAGTTCAAGCACATCGTCCTCAATGCCATCGTAATCTTTAACCTGAGAATAATAGGACATCATGACCTGGATTTTGGTATCGGCATCGAGATAAGGGTTGGCGAAACCAGCCTTCAGCG
Organism: uncultured Lentimicrobium sp.; assembly: GCA_964503805.1. Taxonomy (GTDB): domain Bacteria; phylum Bacteroidota; class Bacteroidia; order Bacteroidales; family Lentimicrobiaceae; genus Lentimicrobium. The sequence continues at coordinate 929 of CAZDBX010000030.1, forward strand.
ATTCCGTTGCCTTTACCAGATCTCCCTGCTGACGGTAGTAGTCGGCAAGGGAAATGTTGATATAGGCATTGTCAGGATCCACAAGCTGAATTTTTTTATAGGTAGCCAGCGCTTCATCACTTTTACCCTGAAGCAGATAATATTCAGCCAGCATCGAAAGGATACGGCTGTCCCAGGCATTGGCTCCGGCAAGTTTTTCAAGCTCCTCAAGGGCCTTTTTGGATTTTCCGGTTGCCAGATAGATGCGGTGCTTCCGCATCGACAAATCTTCATTTACTCCCAGGCGCGATTCAAGCCGGTCGTATATCTTTATAGCTTCGGCAGGTTTGTTCAGTTGCAGCCATATATTGGCCAGGTCAATTGCATACTCAATATTCTGAGGGTCTGAAAGCAGAAGTTTCTCATAAATCAAGCCGGCCTGTTCAGCCTGGTTATTGTTTGCATAAAGACTGGCCAGGGTGAGGCTGTACCAGGTATTTTCCGGGGAGAGATCATAAGCCTTGCGGGCTGACTCTATTGATTTTTCAGGGTCATTTTTCTGAAAATAGAGTTGCGCCAGTTCATACCAGGCGGCATCATTCAAAGGATCCTGATTAACGCATTCATTAAACAACTCCAGCGCCCTTTCAGCGTTTCCGGTGAGCTTGGCCCTATTGGCTTCAAAAAAAAGATTTCTTGCCTTCTGCTGTTCCCTGTACAGTCGGGCATCTTCCTTACTGATGGAATCTTCGCCTCCTTCAGGCAATTCCTGGGCATTCAGCCCGAAAGCCAGAAACGATATCAATATCAGCGTTATAATCCTGTAATAATGCATGTTGTATTTATTTCCTGTTAATCTGCAATGAGCAACGGTAACCTCAGTGAACCCCGGTATGTCCGAAGCCTCCCGTGCCCCTTTCGGTATGGTTCAGTTCTTCAACTTCAATCCATTCGGCCTGCTCGTGGCGGCTGATAATCATTTGTGCGATGCGCTCCCCCCGGTTTATGGTGAAAGGCTCCTTTGAAAGGTTTACCAGTATAATCCTGATTTCACCGCGATAATCGGCATCAATGGTGCCGGGCGAATTCAGGATGGTGATGCCATATTTGGCGGCTAATCCGCTGCGCGGACGAATCTGGGCTTCATAACCATCCGGAAGTTCAATATAAAGCCCCGTTGGAATCATGGCGCGCTCAAGCGAAGCCAGTACGACCGGTTCTTCATTGTTTGCCCTGAGGTCCATACCTGCAGATGCCACGGTTTCGTATGCCGGCAGCGGGTGGGCTGAATGGTTGACTATTCTGATTTTCATTACAGGTAAACGTATTAGTTATCACCATGGTGTTGGTGTGCACAAAATTAATCATTCTGAGGTTCTGAACATCAGGCTTTGTGAATCACCCGGCGAAACACATTACTTTCCCTGTATGCAGCGAAAGCAACAAAGAAGAGCAGCAAAACGGCGCTGCTGCCATACCTGACCAGCAGATCATCGGTCCGGATCAGCAAGGATGATCCGTAAAGCAGCAGGGCTGTGATGGTATAGATTGCCGCTCCCGCCAGGTTATATTTTACGGGATAATACTTCCGGCCAAGGAAGTATGAAATTACCATCATTGAAGCATAACATGCAAAGGTCGCCCACGCAGCACCCATATATCCGAACTTCGGAATCAGCAGAAAATTCAGCAGCAATGTGATGACAGCCCCTATCACAGATATAAGCGCTCCGTAGGTGGTTTTATCGGTCAGTTTAAACCAGATGCTCAGGTTGTAAAAGATGCCGAGATAAAGATTGGCAAGAAGTAATACCGGCACTACCGGGGCACCCTCCCTGTAGGCTTCACCCACAAAGAGCATCACGATGTCAAGAAACAACATGATCGAAAGAAATATAAAAAGGCAGACGATCAGAAAGTAATGCATCATCCTGGCGTAAGTGTCCTGCGGATGCTGTCCCCTGGCCTGATCAAAGAAGAAAGGTTCGGCAGCGTATCTGTAGGTCTGGATAAACAACGTCATCAGAATGGAAACTTTATAACAGGCTCCGTAAATACCCAGTTGTGCCATGGCTTCGGTAGTAGTACCGGGCAGAAGGTGTTTCAGGATAACCCGGTCGAAGGTTTCATTCACGATCCCCGCCATGCCAAAAATCAGGAGGGGCCAGGAATAAGCAAGCATCTTCTTTAACAGTGCCGGATCGGGCTTCATGCTTTTATGCAGAATATCCGGAAGCAGCAGCGCGAAAGTAAGCAGGCTGGCAATCAGGTTTGATATAAAAATATAGCCTATGCCGGTTTCCGGATTGTAAATACGGCTGATCAGGCCGGAAAGGGCCGTATCAGGGTATTCTGACAGCACATACGGGCACAGAAGTATAAAAAAGAGATTGAAGCTGATATTCGCCCCGATGTTGACGATTTTGATCAGGGCAAAACGCAACGGCCTGTTTTCAAGTCTGAGTTTAGCGTATGGTATGGTACTTACTGCATCTGTGGCGAGTATCAGGATAAACCATCTGATGTATTCAGGATGGTTGCCGTAGCCCATCCGGGCTGAAATTTCAGGGGCAAGCAGCAATCCGGCAACCGCGAAAAGCGCGGAAGTAACCCCCAGAGATGCCATGGCTGTAGCAAATACGGCATTATTCTGCTCCTCACGCGAGGCAAAACGGAAAAATGCCGTTTCCATACCGTATGTGAGCAATACAAACAGAAAGGCGACATAGGCATAAACCTCGGTAACAACACCGTATTCGGCCGGAATAAAAGCCCGGGTATAAAGCGGGACCAGCAGGTAGTTAAGCAGGCGACCCACAATGGTTGGAAGTCCGTAGATGGCAGTCTGCCCTGCAAGTTTCCTGAATGGATTCAAAGGCGCCCCCTTTTTAAATTAGTTTTTCAGCGCAGGAAATTCAATAATAAATGTGGTTCCAAGGCCGGCCTCAGAAGTAAAACGGATATCACCCCCGGTTGAATTGATGATATTTTTCACCATAGCCAGCCCCAGTCCCATCCCAGCCGATTTGGTGGTAAAGTTAGGAGAAAAAATTCTGGATTTCTGTTCTTCGCTGATGCCTGTCCCATTGTCGCTGATACTGACAATATGTTTGTCCTCCTTATTTTCCAGAATTATATTGATAACCCCTCTCTTTCCGGAAGGTATTGCCTGAACCGAATTATTCAGCAGGTTGATAAAAACCCGCGACAGTTGTTTTTCATCGGCAAATACATAACAGGGCTTATCCGGTAAGGTAAGTATGATGTCTGTTTCCGGATGTTCAGTGAACAGAGCCATGGTTGAGCGGATGATCTCGATCAGTTCAACCTTTTTGTTGTTTGCCTGGGGCAACTTTGCAAAATCCGAAAAAGCCGTTGCAATGGCTGAGAGTGAATCAATTTGTTGAATGAGGGTATGGCTGGTCCTTTCAAACCGCTTGTTCCAGTCAGGGGCCTGCTCATGCCACGATTTTATAAGATGCTGTATGCTTAATTTCATCGGGGTAAGCGGATTTTTAATCTCATGGGCTACCTGTCTGGCCATCTCACGCCACGCGCTCTCGCGTTCCGAGCGGGCCAGCTTTTCAGCACTCTCTGTAAGTTTTTCAACCATATTGTTGTATTCATTGATCAGATCACCCAATTCGTCCTGCCGGTTGTAATCTATTTTTTCATTCCTTTTTCCAAGGTTCAGACTGCTGAACCTTTCCCTGATCAATTGCAGCGGTCGTGTCAGGTAACTGCCCACCAGCAGCGAAATTACCACTGCTATGGCCGTGAGAATAACGTAAATATTGATGAATGCAACCAGAAATGCTGAAATTTCCTGACGCAACTCCTGCTGCCTGGCAAAATAGGGAAGATTGATGTAGGCAGTCAGTTTATTCATGTCGTTCCGGAAGGGGAGGTAGGCAGAAAGGTAGTTGTAATTTCCTATCTGCTCATTCGTAATGAACATGGTTCTCTTGTTGATCGCGAGTTGTTTGTATGCATCGGAATTCATCTGCATCGACTTCAGCCCTTCTTCGAAAATCTGGGGCCTGGAGGAGGCAAGCAGCGATCCGTCAACATTGTAGAGATTAATGTCGCTGAAGAACACCTGCGAAAACTTGGTCAGCAGCTCCTCAAGATACGGTTGCTGAGACTTTTCCAGCAAATCCATCGCAGCCAGTTTATGTTCCAGTTCAATCAGCACCGAATGGGCCTTTTCGCTCAGCATATCCCTGTTTTTCTTCGCATTCAGGCTTTTGATGTTTTCAAGAATCGTGAAACCGATCAGGGTTGACGCGAAAAGAATAAGTATAATCAGCATAATCTGAAGACGGGTGCTCAGATCAAGATTTCTCTTTTTCCCTTTTCTGAACATCCAGAGGATGCCAAAAATGATAAAAACGAGCAAAACGTGAAAGGTGATCTGATAGGTGAAAGGCGCCAGTATTTCCAGTAATCCATCTGCCTTTTTGCTGATAATGATTGAACTGTCATCGTCAATCACATGATAAAGATGATTATAACCGTTCTTGTCAAAAAAACCGAAATCTTTCCGGTTGCTCTGATAGGCTGACTCATAGATGCTGTAAGAGTATTCTCCCACATTTTTTACCAGTTCATTTTTCGAATAGATTGCCCAGGAGTAATAGCCAGTTTCAGTAATACCGGCTTGTGAGCGGTCCAGAAGCAGTTCCGGATAACCCAGTCCTTTGGGTGCGTATTTTTTTATCAGCTCGATCACCACGGATATCCTGGCCGGCTCCCTGTCAGATTGATAGATGGGCACTTTGGCAATATAATTTCCTTCATCATACGATTCCCTGATATAATAAAAGTTAGCCGAAGCCGTCCTTTCGCCCAGCTGGGATATGATGCCTTCGAAATATTCGTTGCAGTTGATGATAAGGTTCGAAGGTTTTATGATCAATGTTTTATCCGGAAAGCACAGGGTAACCTGGGTATTGAATTTTAACCAGAATCCCCTGAAATAGGTCTGAAGTATGTAGTCGATGCATGCGGTTTCCCCGGCAGGCGAAACCCATGATTCATTGATTTTACGCCTGAGAAGGGTATCGGCCGTCATTTTTTTCTCCAGATCGGTAAACAGATATTCAGCTATTTTATCCCGGTCTGAAGATAACCTGACTGCCATCAGCTTGCGCTGACTGTTTTCCTTGATTTTTCTGTTGTGGTAATAACTGTAGGATGATATGGAAGTAAGGACCAGAATAACAGAGAAGTATGATACCACTGAAGGGTGTTTTAATTTGCCTGAATATATCCGCATCAGCAATAAAAGGTAGATCAGCAGCAGCATCAGAATTTTCCAGTCAGGGGAATACAGGTCAAGCATGGAAGAAACCTGTGAGAATAAGATGGTAATCAGCAGAGAGGCAATTATAATAAACCTGTTTCCGCTGTAAACATAAGTATCCCTGAGCAGCGGAAAGCTGATGAGGAAAAAGGAAACCAGGATCAGGGCGATAATCAGAAATCCGGTAAAACTGAACAGGGTAAATTCAAGGATTTTGCTGAAGTCAAGCTGAAGGGTGGAATTTACCCATATGGTCTCAATCAGGTAGCAGGAAACGAAGAAAAGGGCAATGGTGAATGCGATAGCCAGGAGGATGTAAGGTGTACCGGGCTTTGTCTGATTTTCTGGTTTTGAGATTTTCTGATAGTATCTGTAAAACAAAACAGATGTCACAAACATTCCGGTTACAGTGGTAAGAAGATCACCGAGAGATGGAAATATGCGTGACGAGGCATAATGTACGGCGTTGAAAAGTTCCGTTTCATCCAGAATGGAAGGAATTCTGAAGTACTGGATAATTGCGCGCAGGATGGCGACGTCAGCGATGAAAAGAAATATAAGTATACGCTTGTTTTCAAAAGGTGCGAATCTGAGGTATAGGTGATAGAGTCCCAGGATAAGGCAGACAAAGGCAAACAGGTACAGGCTGTAAATCATCATTCCTGACGCATTTGTCAACCGTTCCGCCGGGGAGGGCTGAATATAAAAGAGGGTCTCTCCTCCTTGGGTTAAAACCGGATACCGGGTGGCATTATCCGTGATGATCCATGATGCAGGAAGGTTATAAGAGGGGCCGAACTCCGATTGAAGGTAGTCATTCTCATAAGGATATTCATGTTTGATAAGGTTCGCGATCAGCAGCATATTTGAGCCGGAGCTTCTGCTGAGCACCTGATAATGACCGTTGGTGAATTTCAGAATGCGCCCGTTCGGGAGGGCGTCATAATCCAGCTGATCGAACAGGAAATCATTATCCGACCAATACACAGGTGTTTTATCCGTGAACAGGTAGAGGCTGAAACCTTCCGGTAGTTCACCGGCCACGGAATCAAGAAGCGCTTTTTCCGGGACGGACTCCTTAAGCGGAAAAGTTTTCAGGATTCCGTCTGCTATGTTGAAATTTTCATTCAGTGCTTCATTGAAATGCTTTACCAGTAATTCCGGACTTCTGCTTCTGTCCGAAAGGTGAACGGCCAGCAATGCGATCAGGATACTGACAAGTGACAATAGGGGGAAAAGCCAGAGCGGAATTTTCCGGGTTGAACCATTCTTCATGGCAAAAAATTTATAAATACCAGAAAATCAAATAAATAAGCTTAAGCAAAAATCAGGCCATATACGGGACGATTTCTGTTTCCGAGGGTAAATATACTAAAGAAGGGTTAAGTTGCGTCAGCGGCCTTTATTTTAGCTCCGGGCTTTCTCAAAATATAAATCAGGCTTGAGTATTCGTTATTCCCCATGCCGGCCATAAAATTGGAGATAAATCCGCGGTAAGCGGCCCGGACAAAACATAGAGAATGGTTCATATATTTTTCACTTAATAGTGAAATATAGTAAGAGTCAAAAAGCATGGGCCGGATATCTGCAATTTCAAACCGGTGTTTTCCGGCCAGAAATTTTATGGAGCTCCGGTTAAAGTGAAAGAGATGCCGGGGCACATCCCAGGCAGCCCAGTATTTACCGTAGTAGGATGCATCATAAGAGCGGGGATTGGGCAGGGCAATAAATGCATAGCCCTCCGGTTTAAGTAACCGGTAGATCTGCTCCATTCTTTCATTCAGGTCACCGACATGTTCGAGCACATGCCACAGGGTGATTACATCAAAGGTTGAAGGAGGCATACTGTTCAGGCTGTCGGTATCCGACACATTCAGGCCATGCACCCCGGAGGCGTATCCCCTCGCCTCCTCGTCTGGTTCAACCCCGGTGGCTGTATAGCCCTTTTTTTTGCATTGGTTCAGGAATTCTCCTGTGGCGCATCCGATATCCAGAATTTGGTTGCCCCTGGAGAATTGGCGGATCAATCTTATTTTTTGCCGGAGTGTATGGTTGCGTATTAACTGATAAATGCGGCTTTGCAGATCAGATTTTTTATTGGAATGAGAAATGTATTCCTTCGATTTATAGTAAGCAGATAATTCATGGGTTGCCGGCCTGGGCCAGGTAAACATCAGGTCGCATGCCGGGCATCTGTAGATACTGAACGACTCCAGGGTCAGAAAGTAGTCTTTCAGTTCATGATGTTTTATAAGTTCCTTATTATCACATAATAAGCAATTATCCGGAACTGAAATCGGGGATTGTTTCACGTGAAACATGTTAAGTAGGTTGGTTGACTATTTGCTTAAAAATACAACAAGTACCGAAATGTCGGCCGGAGAAACTCCGTTAATTCTGGATGCCTGTCCGATGGTTGCAGGCCGGATTTTGCTCAGCTTCTCCCGGGCCTCAAATGAGAGGGACGAAAGTGCGGAATAGTCAAAATCGGGTTTCAGGGGCATGTTTTCAAATTTCGAAAGGCGCTGGGCAAGCTCCTGTTCCTTGTCAATATATCCCTGATATTTAACCAGTATTTCTGTCTCTTCGATCAGCTCTTCGGCCAGATCACCGAAATGATCAAAGTGGTCTTTGAGGAAAGGTAAGCCGGAAATCAATTGGTTCAGGCTGATCTGAGGACGGAGAAGTATGGTATCGAGCTTCACTTTTTGTGAAATGGGCGCTGTTCCTGCCTGCTCCAGCATCCGGTTAACCTGATCGGGTGTTACACTTTCTTTAGCCAGGATTGCCATTGATCCGGCAACCGCTTTGCGTTTCATCTCAACACGATCGAATCGCTCCCGGCTTGCAAGACCTAATTTATAAGAAATGCCGGTGAGCCGCAGATCTGCATTATCCTGCCTCAGCAAAATGCGGTATTCGGCCCTTGAAGTGAACATCCGGTAAGGCTCGTCAATGCCTTTGGTGATCAGATCATCAATCAACACCCCGATATACGCTTCTGAACGCTGAAGGATGAATGGCGGTTTTTCCTGTAATTTCAGATGGGCGTTGATCCCCGCCATCAGGCCCTGGGCGGCAGCCTCCTCATAACCGGTTGTGCCATTAATCTGTCCGGCGAAATAGAGGTTTTCAACAAGGCGTGTCTCCAGCGTGTAATGAAGCTGATAAGGTGGAAAATAGTCATATTCTATTGCATATCCGGGTCTGAAAATCTTTGCCTGTTCAAATCCGGGAATCTGAGTCAGTGCTTTATATTGCACATGATCGGGAAGGCTCGACGAAAAACCGTTGATGTAATACTCTACCGTGTCCCAGCCTTCCGGTTCAACAAAAAGCTGATGTCTGTTCTTGTTGCTGAAACGGTCAATTTTATCTTCAATTGACGGGCAGTAGCGGGGTCCCCTGCCGGCAATTCTTCCGGCATACATCGGAGATTCATCGAATCCCGTCCTGAGCGTATCGTGAACGCGGGTATCGGTGTAGGCAAGATAACAGCTCCGCTGCCGAAGCAGTTTGGGGGTATTGGTAAAGGAAAAACGTCCGGGTGTTTCATCGCCTTTTTGTTCTTCAAGTTTGCTGAAGTCAATGGTTCTGCCGTCCACCCTGACCGGGGTGCCGGTTTTCAGGCGTGCAGATTCAAATCCCAGTTCAGTCAGGTTTTCGGTAATGCCGGTCGATGCACGGTCACCCATTCTTCCGCCTCCGAATTGTTTGCTGCCGATGTGAATGATGCCGTTCAGAAAGGTCCCGTTGGTGAGAATTACTGCGCGGGCACTGATGGTTTGACCCATGGCGGTTTTCACACCGGTGACCCTGCCATCGGCGGTTGTGATCGCGGTAACGGTATCCTGCCAGAAGTCAAGGTTGGGGGTTTGCTCAAGCATTTGCCGCCATTTGATGGTAAACTGAACACGATCGCTCTGTGCCCTGGGGCTCCACATGGCCGGACCTTTCGATTTGTTGAGCATGCGGTACTGTATCATGGTATGATCGGTAACAATGCCCGAATATCCTCCCAAGGCGTCAATTTCGCGCACGATCTGCCCTTTGGCAATGCCTCCCATCGCCGGATTGCACGACATCTGGGCTATGGCCGCCATATTCATGGTGATCAGCAATACCGACGAGCCGAGGTTGGCCGCTGCCGCCGCCGCTTCGCTCCCGGCATGGCCGGCACCCACCACAATTACATCATATTCTTTAAACATTCAGATTTGTTTCACGTGGAACAACGTTCACCGAACCGATGATTCAGAAAAAAGATGGATCAGCAAACTCAATATAGACCGGCCATTTGCCGGCCGGCAGAAGGGCACAAAATTACGAATAAAATGGATAGCGGTGATGTCCTGGTTTCAGCCGAAAAGAGCCAGGCATTCTTCTTCCTTGCTGCGCATAAGGGCGGCGTCCTTCCGGGTTTTATCCTTGAATCCGCATAAATGCAGAATGCCGTGTATCATAACGCGGTTCAACTCCTCAGTAAATGGTTTCCCATACTGGGCGGCATTCTCTTTTACCCGAGGAATGCTGATAAATACATCACCCGAAATGGTATCCCCGGCTGAATAGTCAAACGTGATTACATCCGTTAACGTATCGTGATGCAGGTATTCCACATTCATATTGTACAGGAACTCATCGCTGCAAAAAATGATGCTGACCTCTCCTGTTGTCCTGTTCTGCAGACTGATGCAGTTCAACATCCAGGCCCTGATATGTCTGATCCTCCTGAGCCGGTAGTTTACATCTTCACGATAAAAGTTAATCCTGCCCGCCATATAAATACACGTTAGTTTCTGCAAAGGTACAATAAGTGCACGGGTTCACATATGCCCCCATCCGGTGTTTTTAACTGCAATTTCTGTATGCTGTGACAATTGCCTTCCGGAAGAACATTTTTCCGGGTAAAGAGAATATTTTGCCTGCACGGGAAACCTCTTCGCGGGGTTCTGCGTATAATAGCCATCCGGAAATTTACCTTTTTTCAGACCATAACTTAAATCATCCTGAAATGAAAATGAATAAACTGAAAAGAACCGGCGCCGCTGTGTTCTTTTTGCTCTTTGCTTTCCTGTTACTCAGCAGTTGTGCCGATGTCACGCCCATAAAGGAGTGCGTGAAGAACGAACCTTACGGATTCCTGGGTGGATTATGGCACGGTGTGATCGCACCGGTTTCATTTATCGGAAGCCTGTTCAGCGATTCAATAGCCATGTATGCGGTAAACAACAACGGGGGTTGGTATGATTTCGGGTTTGTTCTCGGAGCAGGAATTTTGTTTGGCGGAGGCAGCAGGGCAAGCCGGTGAAAAGCCTGATCCGGATATTTCATAAAAAAAGCCGGACAATGCCGGCTTAATGATTTCAATATTCAGGTTGAATTTATTGAACCTGACCCGGTATGGAAATGAAATATTCGTTTACCTTGTTTCGGTAATAATTCTTAAATGAAGGCGGAATGGTCCGCAACAACTCTGTTTCCCTGGAGGGCAGTCCGATGCTGTCGAAAAATGATGCCGGATCCGGCCTGGGAATATCCCTGCCTTCATTTGATTCACGTCTTTCCTCCTGTTCGCGTTGCATTTCGGCTTTTTCGGATTCCAGGAGACGTGTCAGTATTTCTTCCTGCCTGCGCATGGTTTCCTGGTTGATGATTTTGTTCACCAGTTCCGTCTCCGTCCTTTCCATATCCTGAATCATCTTATTCAGGCCTTTATCACTGAGCCTCCCCTCCTTTTGCATCTGGTCGCGATACTCCTGAAGTTGCTTTCGCAGTGATTCCTGCTCAGCAGCCATCCTGGCCAGTTGTTCGCTCATGCCATTGCGACCTGTTTTACCCTGTTGTCCTTTGCCCTCCTGCATGCTTTTTTTCATTGCCTCCATCTGCTGGTTTAACTTTTCCTGCATCTGACGCATCGATTTCATGGAGGGTTTGCCCTGACCCGGCATAGGGCAGCTCTTTCCTGATTTGCCCGAAGATTTCATGGCCATATTCTGCTGCATCTGCTTAAGCGATTCCGCAAGCATTAAAGCAAGGTTGTTCACCGAGGTCATGGCATACTGCTGTTTGTTAAGCACCGTTGAAACAACCCGGTTGTGCAGGGCCTCCATGGCCTGGTTTATGTTGTCGTTGATTGCTGAAATCTCCCTGTTTACAAATGATTCAATCATGGACTGGCGCTTGCTGAGGGCATAAAGGGAATCCTCAATCATAAGCAGGTTGTCCTTGATGGATTTTTGCTTCTCGATAATCCCGGCATATTTCGGATCATTCCGTTTTAATTTCGACAACTCATCCATCACCGACTCCTGATCGAATGAAGTTCTGACCAGATTTTCAAGTATGATGCGCAACGCTTCGATATCTTCTCCCAAGGCTTCCTCTTCCATCTCCTGTTGCATATCAGAAAGCATTTCACTCATATTCTCCATTTTATCGGATGCCTCTTTCTGCTTTCCCGAAGCCTGCTTCATCTGCTTTTTCCCGAGGCTCTCTTCCGACTCTTCAAGATCCTTCTCAATTTCCTGTTGTTTATCTACCGGATTTGAAAAGTTATTCGGTTCTTCAAGCGATTTATTCTTTTCCTGCAGATCTTTCAGATCCTCCCTGATTTTATCGAATTTTTCGCTGATTTTCTTTTGTTCTTCACCCAGTTGGTCTGAATCTTTTTTATCTGCAGCCCCGGTCTCTTCTGACAGTTTTTTCTGTTCATCGGCCAACGCCTTTAATTTGTCAATGGTTTCTGTCAGTTTCTTATCAAACTCAAGCTGTTTGAATAACTCAAGATTCCTGTCGAGATTCTTCTCAAGATCTTCCGCACTGAACTTTAACTTATCCATTACCTCATTCAGCTTGTTTTTATCCAGGTTATCCATCATTTGCTGAAGCTCTTCAAACAACTTCTTGATCTCATCCGTCATAATCTCTTCAAAGAGTTTTTCCAGCTGCTGCTGTTTCTCAAGAATGTTTTCATTCACATCTTTGTACTGTGATTCTTTCTGATTCGACTTTTCGTGTTGCTCTTTCATCTGCTCGACCTGCTTCTGAAGGTTTTTCTGACGGTCGAGCAGGTCCTGAATCTGCTTTTTTTCCTGATAATTCAGGCTCTTTTTATCGAAAAGGTTCTTATTGAGATTTTCAATTTCCTTCTGAATGGATCTTGCCTCATCCAGACTCTTCTCCAGTTCGCTCTTAACATTCTCCTGATTCTTTTTTACCATTTCCTCTATTTCCTCCAAAGAAGGAACCCGGAAGTTCATCTTATGGGATCTGGCGGATTTACTTCCGTTCACCCCGTCATTATCCCAGACCTGAAAATAGTATTCCGCCTCATCGCCGGGAACAAGTCCGGCAGTAGAAAGGTCAAAATAGTGGTAGAACGCCTGCTGCACATTCAGCTTGTCAATCGGCACCGTTACCGAAGTTTCCGCTGAATTTGTGGCTTCACCGGTTTTTCTGGACAACCGGAATTCAAGTCTGCTGAATCCATAGTCATCCTTAATCAAGCCCCTGAAATACAATCTGTTATCGAAAATGGTATCTCTGAATTCTTCAACATTGATTACAGGGAAAACATCGGGTATAACATTGATAAAGAATGACATAGAGTCTGATCCGGTCATAAATTCATTTTCAACGCTTACCCCGTAATCAACAGGTGTCATTAATCTGGCTGAAGTAACAAAAACATTGTTCTTATCCTTCTGTAGGGCCCTGGTTTGTTTACCGAGCCTGAAATTGATAAGCCGGGTATCCCTTGTATAAAACTTCCATGTTACGCTGGTTCCCTGAGGAATGACAATATCTCCGGAATTGGAGACTGATTCGGGTTTAATACCGGTGTAAGACGGATAGTCCAGTTCCAGTTCAAAATTCAGAATGGTTGGCCTTGGAAGAACAAGCAGTTCATATTCTGATGATTGATAACCTCCGGCAAGGAGCCGGAAGTACTGACTTTTCTGAACTTTCTTAAAGGTGAATGAGTACTCAAGCTTTGACTCCTGCTGCATCCTGAATTCGCTTCCTTCAGATACCAGATAAACCTGATCGGGAATCTCCTCCCCTTTCACCGAAACCCTGAGTATAAAATCTTCCTGTTGAATGGCGGTTAAGGTTTCATTTTCAATATGAAAGGTGAACGGTAGCGGTTTTGCAAAGGATTCACTGTGCCTGATCAGACGTTTGCCCGGCTCAGTGATGCTGGATGGGGCAAGCATCAGTATTGCCAGCAGAATTATTACCGGTGGCAGGGCATAAGGCAGATACTTTTTGTTTTTGCTCAGGTCGATGGCTGAGAGAAAAGGCACAGGCCTGAGTTGCGCAGCCTTCTGGTTTATCCCGGCCAGGATCAGTTCGTCGGGTGCAGGGTTGGACTGGGCCAGCTTATGCAACTGCAGGGTATTCAGCAGGCTGTCTTTCACTTCCGAAAAGTGTTTACCGATGATTTCTGCAGCAAGTTCGTGAGAGATGCGTTTGCCCGCCTTGTTGAGCTTCAGTAGCGGAACCGCGACATACCTGCCCAGAATAAATGCCGCCCCCGCCAGATAGCTGTAAAACAGCACGGTTCTTACCGGGGGTGAAAACCAGGCAAACGATTCGAGCAGGGCAATGATCAGGAAAAAGGATCCCAGCAGCGCGATGCTATATAGCAATCCCCTGATTAACTGATTCTTGTAATACTTTCTGATGAAAGCATCCAGTTTATCGATAAGTATGTTGTAGTGATCGTTCATGTTTTTCTGGCAGATTCCGGCCGGCCGTGCGTATATGTATAACGCTGACCACACCGGGATGTTTTTCTCCGTTACAAAAGTAATGAATCGGGTTGTTGAAAATCAAACTTATCCGTTGGTCATCAGTAGCCGGGATGCCCTGGTTTATTTTGCATCGTAAACCTCTATCCCGCTCCAGTCGTCCGGAATGCCTTTGTGAATATTGGTACGGCAACGGTTTACATAAAAAGCCGCTACCGAATCCTTTTGGTTGATTTTAACGATTTCGCTGAAGACTTCGAGTGCCTCTTCAAACTTCCTGTTTTTATAGAGGTCGATGCCCTTGCCAAATAGTGATTTGGTCTCTATTTTCAGTGTTTTTACCTCTTCGGGATCACCGTCCAGCACTTCAAATACATAAACAGCTTCTTTTTTGCCTTTCACCCTGGCGACATCGAGAAAGCGGAAGTTGTATTTACCGGGATTTTCGAGTTTTATCAGGGTATCTTCACTGATAATGATAGAGGTATGATATATTTTGGTCAGACCTTCAAGCCGCGAAGCCAGGTTAACGGCATCCGAAATCACGGTTCCGTCCATTCTCCCCTCTCCTCCGACCACGCCCAGCATAAGGTTTCCCGTGTGAATGCCAATGCCCGAATCAACGGTGGGTTTACCCTGGTCAATGCGGTCGAGGTTGAAACGGGCAAGTGTCTGCCGCATCTCAATGGCCGCATCTATGGCATCATCCACCTTGTCGTGAAACAACGCCATTATCGAATCACCGATAAATTTGTCGATAAATCCGTTGTTCTGCCTGATAACCGGTTCCATGTAACCCAGGTAATGATTGATAAAATCAAAATTTTCCTTAGGCGACATTTCTTCCGATATCTCCGTAAAACCGCGGATATCGGAAAACAGCACCGACATTTCCTTCTGAACCTGATCGCCCAGCTGAATATCCACAAAATCCTGCTTACCCAGAAATTCAAGGAACTGATTGGGCACAAACCGTGAGTATGCCTCGTTCATCCTTGATATCCTGAAAATGTACTCCCGCAGCCGTGAAGTCATCTGATTGTAGCCCTCCGACATCACCCCGATCTCATCATTGGTGCGGACAATGGTAAAATTGTCGAGCATCCCCTCTCCCGTTTTTTGCATACTGTTTACCAGTTCATTCACTGGTCGCACAATATCGGCTGTTGACCAGTTAACGAAAAAGAGAATATAGATAAATGAAACCAGGATACCGCTGAAGATTCCGATAAACATCAGGGCATTATCTAAAGCGCTGATATAGTAGAACCCTTTAAAGTCCTCATTATTCTGCAGTTCAAAATCAGGGCCCATAAAATCAACCAGCCTGCCGAGCATAATACGCATTTCCGAAGCGCTGACTTCTCCCATCTCCCGGATGGGTGTCAGGCTAAGGATAAGATAAAGTAGAACAATTGCCAGCGGCAGCAGCGTGGTCATTGCGCTGGCGATGTAAAGCCTGTTACGGATTTTTCCGGGATTTTTCCCGAAAATTCTTTTCTGAAGCTCTTCGCGGGTGTATATATGCTCAATATATTTTATATGAACACGGTGTTTCTGCCAGAAATAGATGAAAAGCACCGTAAGCAGGGATGCTACTAATGAAATAAACAGGTAGTTTGAGAACATTCTCCGGCTGATCGGATCATTCAGCATCTCGGGGGTTTGCAGCTGGTAAATCATGAGACCGTGAACAATGCTGAATGCAAGCAAAACAATCCCTGAATTGATGAGTGGCGTATAGAGTAAAAACCTCCGGCAGTAGCGGTAGAGTTTCGGGGAGATCCTCCGTCCCTTGCGCTTACGGTTAAAGTAACGCCGGAAAGGAATGTTGATGGCAAAGCCGGCTATGGTGCTGAACAGGATGACAATTCTGAACAGGGAGGAAAAAGTATCTGAAAAAGCCGATGAGGTATTGTTTCCGGATGAATTACCCACCTGAATGTTAATGCCGCCTGACATCTTTTCCCTGTTTGGGCTGTCCGCTTCAACGGAAATATTGTCATCAGGGGGAATATCCCGGTCATAGATATTTTTCTGCGCTGAAAATGCCTCAGCTTCCAGGACAAGCGTGTCTGCAGTCAACTGTGAAACATTCAGCGAATCTGTTTCCTGCATATTTCTGAAAACGCCCTTTTCGGTGAGTTGCGGAAAGCTTTTAAGCAGCATAAATACCAGCATCGGGAATACCAGCAGGAAGTACAGCAGTATGGGGAATAAAAAGACCCTGCCGATACGGTATTTCGGAACCCTGTATTTTGTCATTGAATTTATACCTGAATTTCAGGATATCTTTTTGATAATACTGGTTAAACGCTTAGGGAAATACAAAGTTACATTAAAAATGGCCTTCAGTATGTTAATATTTTCTAAACAATCTTTCTGTTGTTTATGAATAGTATTTAACCTGGGCCCCGTTGTAAAACCGAAAGTACCGAATGCATATCTTTGCCGCACAAAAAAGCATGGAATGAAAGAAGTAAGAGTAAGGTTTGCCCCCAGCCCGACCGGTCCGTTGCACATCGGCGGCGTGCGCACTGCGTTGTATAACTATCTGTTTGCCAAAAAGCATAATGGAAAATTCCTGCTCCGCATTGAGGATACCGATCAGACCCGCTATGTTCCGGGCGCGGAAGATTATATTATTGAATCGCTGAAATGGTGTGGGATTACTTACGATGAAGGCGTAGGAATTGGCGGCCCCCATGCACCCTATCGCCAGAGCGAACGAAAGGAATTATATCGTCAGTACGCCGATCAGCTGGTAAAGGAAGGTCATGCCTACTACGCGTTCGACACACCCGAGGCCCTCGAGGAGATGCGCGAAAGGCTGAAAGCCCGGGGGGTGGCTACCCCGCAATACGATGCGTTTACCCGGCCCGAAATGACCAACTCGCTTACCCTGAGTGAGGAGGAATGCCAGAAACGGATAGCTTCCGGCGAACAATATGTTATCAGGATTCTGATTCCAGCCGATGAGGAGATTCTGGTCAATGACCTGATCCGGGGCGAAGTAAGCGTTCACGCTTCCCGCCTCGACGATAAGGTGTTGTTCAAATCTGATGGCATGCCCACCTATCACCTGGCCAATATCGTCGACGATCACCTGATGGAAATTACCCATGTGATCAGGGGCGAGGAGTGGCTGCCCTCGGCGCCGCTGCATGTGCTTTTATACAAATATCTCGGGTGGGAACCCCCGCAGTTTGCGCACCTTCCGCTTCTGCTCAAACCCGACGGCAACGGTAAGCTGAGCAAGCGCGACGGCGACCGCCTCGGATTCCCGGTATTCCCGCTGCGCTGGACCGACCCCGTAAGCGGAGAAGTGTCGTCAGGATACCGTGAATCGGGCTACCTGCCGCAGGCTTTTATCAATATGCTGGCCCTGCTGGGATGGAATCCCGGTACCGAGCAGGAAGTGTTCAGCATGGATGAACTGGTGGAACTTTTCTCCATCGAAAGGGTCGGGAAATCGGGGTCCAAATTCGATCCCGAAAAGGCAAAATGGTTTAACCATCATTACCTTTCTGCGCTTGATAATGCCAGTGTGGCTGCCCTGCTCGGAAATTTGCTCATAGAAAAGGGGCTGGTTGCATCACAGGATTATATTCAGGAAGTTGTAGCCCTTACAAAGGAAAGAGCCGTACTTATTCCCGATCTTTATGAACAGTCGTGGTTCTTCTTCTCGTCACCTGATACGTACGACGAAAAAGTGATTCAGAAATTCTGGAAACCCGAAACCCCTGCCCTGCTTGGAAAACTGGCAGACCTTCTGAAACATACCGTTGATTTCTCAGCGGAAAGCCTGGAGACCTCGATCAAAGCCTTTATTCATGATAACGGTCTCGGTATGGGTCAGGTGATGAATACCCTCCGTCTGGTGCTGGTTGGCGGAAGCTTCGGACCCGGTGTTGCGGCCATCATCGCTACCCTGGGCAGGGAGGAAACCCTGAAACGGATTTCCAGGGCCGGGGAAGTTATTCAGTAGAGCAGGAATAACAGTTGTTTTAAAATATTTAAGTTGCCGTGAACGGAGATCCGCTGCTTTATCAGAAACTGGATGAACTGGGTATTCTCTTTGAATACCACGAACATCCCCCGGCGCCTACCATTGAAATCGCGGTACAGTACTGGAAGGATATAGAGGAAACCACCCACTGCAAGAATCTTTTTTTCAGGAATCACAAAGGAAACCGGCATTACCTGGTTATTTTCGATCACCGCCGCGCTCTGGCCATTCACGATCTGGAAAAGCGGCTGAAACAGGGCAAACTGAGTTTTGCCTCCGGGGAGCGCATGCAACGTTACCTGGGGCTGAACCCCGGCTCGGTTTCTCCGTTCGGGCTTATTCACGATCCCGCGCGGCATGTGTATCTGTTTCTGGATGAAAACCTGAAGAATCTGCCGAAAATCAGTTTTCACCCGAATGAAAATACCGCTTCCCTGGTGATCCGGTTCAGCGATTTTTTGCGGTTTCTTGATCATTGCGGCAACGGATACGAATTTATCGAATTATACCCGTCGGAGGATGTAGTGTAAAGGATAATGCCCGATCGGAACGGCTTTTATTTCCGTAGTAAACGAATATAAAAGTAAAGCATGAAGCCCTGGAAAATCTCGCTGTTCATTTTGCTCGTAATGGGCGGACTTCTGCTGGCCACGCTGCTCAGCCGTCCGGTCGTCCTTCCGGGAATGCGCAGTGAAGACGGGTTGACCGGTGGGAAAATTCTGATCAAATATCCAACCCTTAACACCTTTCTTGGAACCGGCGCCCCTGCAACAAATACCAGGGTGGATACCGTGATCACCCTGGCCGGTAAACCCGACGGGGAACTTCGTACTTCTCCTCCTGATTTTTCGTCCATCGATACCGCCGGGCTTGAACGGATTGTTTATCCCGCCGGAGATCCCGGATTTCCTGTTCGTCTCCGCACGCTGTTTGAAGGTGAATCATGCAGGATTCTGCATTACGGTGATTCGCAGCTTGAAGGCGACCGCATTTCAGGCTACCTGCGGCAACGACTGCAAGCCATTTTTGGGGGCAGCGGGCCGGGATTCATTCCCGTTAAACAAGCTTACGAACAAATGGCCGCCCACGTTACCGTGAGCGATGACTGGGAACGCCTGGCAGCATTTGATCCTACACAGGAGCCTGTCAGCGACAAAAACTACGGGCTGTACGCTTCCCTTTCCCGTTTTACAGGGCGGACAGCGATAACTACAGATTCTTCAGCAAATGATGGTGCGGCTGCTGGATCCACTTTTATCCGGATAAACCCCTCCTATAACTCCTACCCTGCCCTGAGGAAATTCAATACAATTGGCCTTCATTACGGAAATGCAGATTATCCTGTGAAAGTTGTGGTACGTTCAGGCGATTCCGTTGTTAATGAAACTGCCCTGATTGCCGATGGGGCGTATCATTGCCTTGAAATCCGCACGGGCGGCACCCCGGAGGAGCTGAGGTTTGTTTTTGAAGGTGGTTCAAGCCCCGATTTTTATGGCCTTACTCTCGACGGAACAAAGGGCATCAGTCTGGATAACATTGCCATGCGCGGGGCCTCGGGCACCGTTTTCAGCAGGCTGAATCCAGCCGGATTCAAAGCTATGGCCGGACGCCTGAAACCGGAAGTGCTGATTTTTCAGTATGGCGGAAATACCGTCCCCTATATGAACGATTCTGCTGCCATTGATGAATACACACGCTTCCTCACCGGAAACATCCGATGGGTGAAGAGGCAGATTCCTGATGCCTTGGTTCTGTTTATCGGACCGGGCGATATGAGTACCATGGTAAACGGAAATATGGTGACCTATCCCCTGCTGCCCTATCTGGATGTTAAGCTCAGGGAGGCTTGCAGCAGAAACGGCTGGGCCTACTGGAGCATGTTCAGGGCTATGGGCGGGGAAAATGCCATGCCGGCCTGGGTTGATCAGGGACTTGCCGCTACCGATTACACACACTTTTCGCCCAAAGGATCCCGGCTGATTGCCGAACTCTTTTTTACTTCACTCTACCTCGACCTGATGCGATGAAAAAACCATTGATACTACTGCTGTTTTTTACCTTTTGCTTTCAAGTACGGGCGCAGCATTACATACTCGACAGCATCCGGCA
>CAZDBX010000031.1:0-20370 GCA_964503805.1 uncultured Lentimicrobium sp.
ATCCTTCGCCTCTTTCGGATTAACAATCAGTATCTCTTTCAGCTGGGATGGTTCGATCCTGTCTTCGGCGAGCTGCTGATACAGATCCAGAGGACCGGAAAGCCTGAAATGAGCTACCAGCCTGTTGATGGCCTCATCCGCATTGCTGATTTTCAGTTGCGTAAGTTTTCGCCTGAAGATTTCTTTGCCTGCTTCAGCCTGTTTGAACTCGGCCTCTTTCAGATATCTTTTGATTTTATTTTTAGCCCTTGATGTTGCCACCCATCCAAGCCAGTCAATATTCGGATTCTGATTTTTGGACGTGATGATTTCGACCATGTCGCCGCTCTTCAACTGATGACGGATGGGGACTATCTTATTGTTTACTTTTCCGCCGGAACACTTTGATCCGATGTTGGTATGAACTTCGAATGCAAAATCGAGCACAGTGCTTCCGGCTTTCAGCTTTTTCAGGTCCCCTTCGGGCGTAAAAACATAGATCATATCGCTGCTTGAGGCAGGCTTTTGCCCTTTCGATAGCTCAGCATCCGCTTCCAGCGGATTCTCCAGTATTTTTCTGATTGAACTCAGCCATTCACTGGTCTCCACCGCACCGCGCTGTCCTTTATACCTCCAATGGGCAGCATTTCCCAGCTCGGCTTCCTCATCCATTCTCCGCGTCCGGATCTGAACCTCCACCCAACGCTTTGAAGGTCCCAGCACAGTAATATGAAGGGATTCATAACCATTTGGTCTCGGGATGGTAATCCAGTCGCGGAGCCTTTTGGGCTCAGGGATATAAATATTGGTCACTGCTGAATAGGCTTTCCAGCAATCAGCCTTTTCATTGGCAGCAGCGCTGTTCAATATAATCCTGATGGCAAAAAGATCATACACTTCTTCAAAGCTGACCTCCTGTTTAACGATTTTCGCATAAACCGAGGAGACAGCTTTTGTTCTCTTTTTAATTGTAAAATCCAGCCCCAGGCGGTTCAATTCCGCAGTAACCGGTTCAAGAAACGAATTTAAAAAGTCGCGATCTTTGGTTTCCGCTTTCCTGATCCTGGATTCAATATTTTCATAGACGGCAGGGTTACTGTACTGCAATGAGAGCTCGTCGAGTTCGGATTTTATACGGTAAAGCCCAAGCCGGTGGGCCAACGGGGCATACAGATTGGATGTTTCAGCCGAGACAAGCTTTTGCAATGGTTCAGAAAGGGAACTGATTGTGCGCATATATTGCAGACGATCGGCCAATTGCAGTAACACTACCCTTACATCTGAAGAAAGGGACAACAGAAGGCTGATGAAGTTTTCAGCGTTGCCCGGAAGCCTTTCGGTTGGCAGTTCCCTGATCCTTTTCAGGCTATCGTTGATAATGCGGGCTTCATCGAGTTTATTTTTCCTGTAAAATTCCTGCACATTGGTTTCCGCAGGAGAAATGCCATTAAGCAGAGAAGCAATCACAGAAACAAACCCCAGACCCATTTCACCTGCAACGATGCACGCGACATCCACTGCATGGCAGAAAAACGGCTCTCTGTTATCGAGAAGTTTCCGGCCGTGAACCTCAAGCATCATGGTAAATGCCTGTCTTATAGTGCCGGTGTTCTCCTTTTTCAGAAAAGCATGGCATTCAGTGACCAGTTTACGGTACTTTTGCCGGATAAGTTTTCTTTCTTCACTGTCAACTGCCAGGTTCATGATCGGGAATTGAGGATACAAAAATAAGCCTAATGATTGTTGGTAATTCTTTGTCCATAAAAAAAGCGCCCTGAATATCGGGGCGCTCTTTCCTTAAACCGTTAACTTTATTTTAACGGGGAGTCAGTTCCTTTTGGCCCCTGTTTGGGTTTCTGCTGAGGTTCTGCAATGGAATCGCGCATCCTGGTATCAGCCTGAATGTTCTGAAACTTATAATAGTCCATGATTCCAAGATTTCCGGAACGGAAAGAATCGGCGATGGCTTTGGGAATTTCTGCTTCTGCTTCAATCACCTTTGCACGGGCTTCCTGGGCTTTTGCTTTCATTTCCTGCTCATTGGCTACAGCCATTGCCCGGCGTTCTTCGGCTTTTGCCTGGGCGATATTCTTATCCGCATTGGCCTGATCCATCTGAAGTTGCGCTCCGATATTCTTACCTACATCAATATCTGCTATATCAATAGACAGAATCTCAAATGCAGTTCCGGAATCAAGGCCTTTGGACAATACCACCTTCGAGATGGAATCGGGATTCTCCAGCACTGATTTGTGCGAATCTGCGGAACCGATTGAGGAAACCACGCCTTCGCCAACCCGGGCAAGGATCGTTTCTTCGCCCGCACCGCCGACCAGTTGTCTGATGTTGGCCCTCACGGTAACCCTTGCTTTGGCAATCAGCTGAATACCATCCTTGGCAACAGCGGCAACGGGCGGGGTATTGATCACTTTCGGGTTTACCGACATCTGTACGGCCTCAAACACATCGCGGCCGGCAAGATCAATAGCAGTAGCTGCTTTGAAATTCAGCGGAATATTAGCTTTATCAGCCGAAATCAGCGCATTGACAACAAGCTTAACCCTGCCACCTGCAAGGTAATGCGCTTCGAGCTCATCGCGGGTAATCGTCAATCCCGCTTTGGTGGCATTGATCATTGCTGTTACAATCACTGAGGGCGGCACTTTTCTCCAGCGCATAAATACCAGTTGTATCAGCGAGATTCTTACCCCTGAAAGCAAGGCAGAAAACCACAACCCGACCGGGATGAAGTACAATATAATCCAAAGCCCGAATAGCGAAGCAATTCCAATGGCTACAATTACTACAAATGATGATTCCATGTTTGTTGGTTATTTTCGTTTAACAAATATTTTATTGTCAGCAAGATGTGTCACAACAATTTCAGATTCCTGGTCAATAAATTCACCATTTGTGTGCACCTCGTAATACTCGTCATTAATCAGCGCTTTTCCCCCGGGTGTAAGGCGTGAAACAGATATCCCCGAATCACCGGCTGATACCTTTGTGGTGTCAATTTCGTTTACCTTGCCGCTGATTTCGGTTTTCAGCATGATTCTGTTCCATGTCTTTGATTTGAGGGCAAGATAAATCGTCAGTATTGTAAAAAAAATGGTCCCTAATAGCACAAAATGCCCGGTCGGAGACCCGAATACATTATACGACTCCCATACGGAAAAGATAATCAGGGCAAAACCTGCAATTCCAACAACCGTTGTTCCGGGTATTACCAGTACTTCAAGCAACAGGAACAGCAGTCCTGCAATTATTAGAATTATGATAAGTGTGAGTGACATTACAGGCCGGGTTGATTATAGTATTACAAATGTAAGTAAGATCCGGGACTAATCACAATGGTTTGAAATATTTGTTTGCTTCAGGTATGTAATCCTGAATTGCTTTTATTCTCTTTTGGTTTGAAGGGTGAGTACTGAGAAATTCGGGAGGCGCCTGGCCCGGGATGGCGGCCATATCCTGCCAGAATGACAATGTGCGTGCCGGATCGTACCCGGCCATGGCCATAAAGACCATGCCCAGCTTGTCAGCTTCATATTCATGGGTTCTCGAATATGCAAGGACACCCAATTGCGAACCAACGCCGTAAACAGAATTGAAAATATCCCGTGTAAGTGTCGGTTGCTGCTGTAATGCAACATCCAATGATATGCCGCCAAGCACTACGGCCAGTTGCTGACTCATGCGTTCACCTCCATGATTTGCGACAGCATGGGCAATTTCGTGACCCATTACTACAGCTATTCCGGCCTCATCCTTCACATAAGGAAGGATACCGGTATAAAAAACCACTTTTCCGCCGGGCATACACCAGGCATTGACATCGGGACTCTCCACGAGCCTGAACTCCCATGCAAAATTGCTGATTTTATCAGCCATTCCGTTCTCGCGAAGATACGTTTCAACGGCCGCAGAAATCCGCTGACCGACAGTGGCTATCTGCAAGGCCTGCTTATTGTTTGCAGGCAACGGAGGATTTTGCGTGAGAAACTCCTGATAACTGGTCAGACTCATCTGCGTCAGCATGTTGTCGGGCACAACATTAAATTGTTTCCGTCCGGTAATCGGAACCTTTGAACATGATCCGGTCACCAGAATCAGGATTACAAAAAGGATTTTTATTACATTCTTCATAAGCGCATTATTCAATTGAAACAGTTAAACCTCTGTTTATCATTTCATTATACAAAGGTTTGAGTTCGGTGAACGTGCCTGTTACCACACCGCATTTGCCTTTATAATGTACAATAAGTGTAATCTGCTCGGCCTGAACAGTATCTAAGGCACAAACTTCAATCAGGGCTTCAATAACGAAATCAAATGTATTGAAATCATCATTAAAAAGGACAAGTTCATACGTGTCGGTGGTTTGTGATTGATCCTGCTGGTGTATACCGGTTTTTTCCTTTACCATATAGACTCCCCTTTTTGTTTGTATTTCGGTTATAAAATTACGTAAAAAACATGGTATGCTGAACAGATTTTTCAAATTATCCCAGGTTTCTTCGGTTTTGTTTTGTTGTAATTTTGTCACGATCACAGATCAAATTTGCAAAGTCCTGTTTATGCTTAATCCTGATTTTCACTTACTAACCGAAGAACTCAAAAAATGTATTTCAGGTAAGCTGCCTGCTGCTGCTGCCCATGAGGTAATGTCGCCTGCCCACAGGAAGGACCTGCTCAGGCAAAATCCCCATAAGCTGAATGCCAGACTCAGCGGGGTATTGTTATTGCTCTCACCCGGTGCAGATAATGAGCCGCTGATCACATTTATCAAGAGAATGGAATATGATGGCGTTCATAGCGGACAGATTGCATTCCCGGGCGGGAAATATGAACCTGGCGACATTGATCTGGCTTATACAGCGATTCGTGAAGCAGAAGAGGAGATTGGCATCAAACCAAAGGCCGTTGAGCTGCTTGGATCGTTAAGTGAACTATTTGTTCCTCCCAGCAATTTCATCATTCAGCCTTTTCTCGCCAGAACCAGTTATATCAGCGGTTTCATTCCCTCCCCCACCGAAGTTGCCGGTATTTTTTCCGTGCCGGTGACACACTTTTTTAGTCCCGGAGTGAAAGACGATTATGAAATCAAATACCGGAATGGCAGCTATCTGCAGGTTCCGGGATATAAATTTCAGGAGCACCTGATATGGGGAGCCACTGCAATGATCCTGAATGAATTACTTGAACTGATCCTTTATACAGGCCTTTATCCCGTGACCAGCAACTAGACCTTTCCGGGAATGCCTGCTTCCCTCCGGAATTAACCGGATTTTTATATTCTGCATTTCTATGAATGCTGACAGGGTAACTGTATAATGGATTATATATGCAGCAATTAATATAAAAAAGACCGCCAATCCATTGAATATTAATATATTGAAATATCTAATTATAAGTTTCCCCAAAAAAAAGGCCCTATGTTTTTCATTTTTTTCGTATATTAGCACTTTCGACTGATTCATTCACCCGGCCCTGCCTTTCAGGGAATTAATTGCCTTTGTGCTCTCCTGCCGGAAAAAATATAGAATATGTCAGAATTATATGAATACAAGGCTTATACGGCCAGAAATTTCCGGTCGCTGCCCCAGATTAGGCAACTGCCCGAATCTTTGAAAAAGGAGATGGAGATAGTGGCCATGGTATTGCCCTTTAAATCGAACAGCTATGTTGTAAACGAGTTGATAGACTGGGAAAACGTACCTGATGACCCTATTTTCCGCCTGACGTTTCCCGACAGGGAAATGCTTTCGGATAATCACTTTAACAGGCTTAAGACTGCATATGAATCGCAGGCCGGAAAAAATCAACTGGAGGCGATTATTCATGAAATCAGGATGGAGCTTAACCCACATCCCGCCGGGCAGCTTGCGCTGAATATTCCTGTAATAAACGGCGAAAAGTTAGAAGGAATTCAGCATAAATACCGGGAAACCGTTCTGTTCTTTCCTTCCCAGGGTCAAACCTGTCATGCCTATTGCACATTTTGTTTCAGATGGCCGCAGTTTACCGGCATGGAAGGGATGAAGATCGCTTCGGCCGAAAGCAGGCAGCTTGCTGATTATCTCCGGAATCATACAGAAGTAACCAATGTATTGTTTACCGGAGGAGATCCGCTGGTAATGAAGAGTTCCATACTGGATAAATATATTTCGCCGCTACTGGGCCCGGAATTCGAACACATACATACGATCAGAATCGGCTCAAAAGCTTTGGCATATTGGCCTTACCGGTTCACGGCTGGTCAGGAAGCTGATGAGTTGCTGCGTTTGTTCGAGAAAGTAGCAAAAGCCGGAAAACAACTTGCCTTTATGGCTCACTTCAACCATCCGGTTGAGTTGAGTACAAAAGCCGTAAAACACGCCATAAAGCTGATAAGGTCATCAGGGGTAGAAATCAGGACTCAATCCCCTATCCTCAGGCATATTAACGATTCGGCAAAAATTTGGACAAAAATGTGGCGGAATCAGGCCCGCCTTGGCTGTATTCCCTATTACATGTTTATGGCCAGGGATACCGGCGCCAGGTCATATTTCAACGTTTCCATCGAAAACGCCTATGAAATATACAGGGAAGCATACAGCAAAGTGAGCGGAATGTCAAAAACAGTCCGGGGGCCGGTAATGTCAGCTTCTCCGGGGAAAGTACACGTGCTGGGAATAAGTGAAATTGCCGGTGAAAAGATTTTTATTCTGCAGTTTATTCAGGGGCGTAATCCTGATTGGGTAAGGAGGCCATTTTTTGCCGGATTTGATGCGGATGCATCCTGGCTGACTGACCTGTATCCGGCATTCGGAGAGGAAAAATTTTTCTGGCAGGATAATTACGAGCAACTTACCAGGATAAAAATGCATCAGGCTGTAAAACAGGAAGATGATTGAGCGTTTGTTGTTCTGATAATCCAATCGGTCAGGAGTAATTACCCGACTGAATCTGCATCATTTTCATAAAATGCTTCGCCTCCCGGGTACCACAGTTTTTCCCTGGCAACCTGCAACGGAAAAGTATAATAATGCATCACGGCCGTGGTGCAAAGTTCACCGTTATGATCAGACAAGCTGGTATCAATCACTGCAATATTCCGGTTCATATCCGATAACCGTGCTTTCAGGGTCAGTTCACCCTTATCGGTATATACGGGTTTACTCAGTTTAACTTCCATTCGTGAAGTAACCCCTGAAGTCTTTAATTTGACAAAAACAAGCCAGCTGGCGATCTCATCCAGCAGTGTTGCCTGAATGCCTCCGTGCAGCACATTTTTCCAACCCTGAAATTGCGGTTTCGGCATCCAGCGGGCAACAATATACTCCCCCTCTTCGGTAAACTTCAGTTGCAATCCGGCAGGATTATCTGGGGAACAACCAAAACAATTATATCCCTCCAATTTGACAAAAGGGTTCAGTATTTTCTTCATTGACATACTTTTCGCTTATTTAATTTTCCCTTTTAAATAGGAAACGCTGCTCAATACCTTTCCATTTTCATCATACTCAATCCATTTGCCGTCCTTTTCGCCTTCCAGATACTGACCGGAAAGTTTCACATTCCCATTTTCGAAATACTCAACAGAGGGCCCATGATTTCTGTTATTTACAAAAACATCAACGCTTCGGATCAATCCACCCGGATAAAATGTTTTTTGTTCTCCTTCAAGAGCGCCTTTTACATAATTATATTCTGCGATCAGGTTACCCTGCATATCATACCATTTCGAAGGCCCGTCCTTCACTCCGTCCTTATAAATCGCTTCCTCAGATTTCTTATCCATTGTATTTTCATAATAAGCGATCTGCAGGCCATCCAGTTTTCCCAGGCGATAGTTATTCTCTGATAAGGGGAGCCCCGATGTACTGAATGTCCGGTAAGTGCCATCGGCAAGGCCATTAACGAAATACTGCTCAGACACCAGTGTTGAGCGTTTCGACAGTTCAAGAAAAATTCCGTCCTTCAACCCGTGTTTATAACTCTCAACCTTAAAAAGCATCTTCGTATCCGAAAAATAGATGATCCAGGTTCCATCCTTCTGGTTATCCGTATAACGGCCCTTAGATGTATAAGCGTCCTCGGTTTCAATCCACAGGCCCTGTTTAAAGCCTTTCATATCAGTGATATTCTGAGCAGAAAGTGCAAGCGGGAGCAATCCGGAAAAGATAAAGGTGAAAATCCTGAGGGCATGTCTGAATGATTTCATAACTTCTATTTTTGAACAAAGTTATAAAACCTTCAATAAAAACGGGAATATCAGATGGCGATTGCCTTCAGATCATAAAGATCTGCGCCGGTGATTTTTACGCGGGCAATCAATCCGGGATATAACTTGCCTTCAGGGTCATCAATCAACACTTCATTATCCACTTCGGGAGAATCAAATTCCGACCTGCCTGACCAGTATCCATTTTCTTTTCTGTCAACGATAACCTCAATCTCACTGCCGATGAGTGCTGTATTCCGCTTTGCGGAAATATCCTGTTGCAGCAGCATGACCTGCTCAGCCCGCCTGGCTTTCATAGCGGGGCGAACATCGTCTTTTAACCGGAAAGCGGGAGTATTTTCTTCGTGTGAATAGGTGAAAACGCCCAGACGCTCAAACTCATTTTCAGTGATAAAGCTTTTGAGTTCGTTGAATTCTTCATTGGTTTCGCCCGGATATCCGACAATAAAACTGCTGCGTATGGCAATGCCCGGAACCCTTTGCCTGATGGTCCGGATCAGGTTTCTGGTTCCCTGGCCATCCAGGCCTCTTTTCATGGATTTGAGAATCCGGTTGCTGATATGCTGCAGGGGTATATCGAGGTAGCGACATATTTTAGGATTATCGCGCATGATATCAAGTACCCTTAGCGGAAAGCCAGCGGGAAAAGCATAGTGAAGCCTGATCCAATCGATACCGTCCACTGCGGATAGCGCTTCAAGCAAACCGGCCAGTTGTCTTTTTCCGTTAAGATCTATCCCATAATAGGTAAGATCCTGAGCAATCAGGATCAGCTCCTTTACTCCGGATCCGGCAAGGAAACGGGCTTCGGAAACCAGTTGATCAACAGGTTTTGAAATATTTTTACCACGTATCTGAGGGATGGCGCAAAAGGAGCACTTCCGGTCACAACCTTCGGAGATTTTCAGGTAGGCATAATGCGCAGGCGTGGTGATGACCCTTTCGTCGAGCAGCTCATTCCTCAGGGGCGCATTAAGAGCCGACAGAATGGCATTAAGATCATTCACCCCAAAGAAACCATCCACCTCCGGCATTTCCCTGACAAGATCCTCTTTATAACGTTGCGAAAGACAACCCATCACATAAAGTTTCCTGATTTTATCCCGTTTCCGCTCTCCGGCCCATTGAAGGATGGTGTCGACAGATTCCTCTTTTGCATCATTGATAAAACCGCAGGTATTGATGATAACAACATCGGCAGGACTGTTGCTGTCATGCAGTGTTTCAATTCCTGCAGCCCTGAGCTGGCGCATCATCACTTCGGAGTCAACCAGATTTTTCGAGCAGCCCAGCGTGATGATATTGGCTGTTTTTATGCCGGGAAAAGAGGATTTCAATGTAATATCATTTTGAAAGGGGATGTTAATATTAATTCCCGGAAAGCAGTTTTCCGAATTTCAATCAGGAGCAGGCACAGCATTTTAGCTGAAGAGGGAATCAACAAACTCCTCTTTGATAAATGGCTGTAGATCAGTCATTTTTTCTCCGATACCAATGTATTTCACCGGTATTTTGAACTGATCCGAAATGCCGATCACTACCCCTCCTTTAGCGGTGCCGTCGAGTTTGGTAAGTGCAAGCGCATTTACTTCGGTAGCGGCTGTAAACTGACGGGCCTGCTCTATGGCATTCTGCCCGGTAGAGGCATCCAGAACGAGCAATACTTCATGAGGAGCATCGGGCAGCAGTTTCTGCATCACCTTTCTGATCTTCGACAATTCATTCATCAGGTTCACTTTATTGTGAAGCCTGCCGGCTGTATCGATGATTACCACATCGGCCTGCCGCGAAATGGCAGATTTGAGGGTATCGAAAGCCACGGAAGCCGGATCAGCGCCCATGCCCTGCGTAATACAGGGGACTCCTACCCTTTCGGCCCAGATTTCAAGCTGCGAAACCGCAGCAGCCCTGAAAGTATCAGCAGCCCCGAGCACCACAGATTTTCCCGCTTCTTTGAACTGATATGCCAGTTTTCCAATTGTGGTGGTTTTGCCAACGCCGTTTACTCCGACAACCATGATCACATAAGGGGTTTCCCTTTTAGGGAAATCAAATCCTTCGATCAGTTTTCCGGTGGATGTTTCATCAAGCAGGGCAGAAATCTCTTCACGGAGAATCCTGTTCAGTTCTGACGTCCCCAGGTACTTATCACTGGAAACCCTTTTCTGAATGCGGTCAATGATTCTGAGGGTTGTTTCCACCCCGACATCGGATGTAACCAGGATCTCTTCAAGATTGTCGAGTACCTCATCATCAACGGTGGCTTTTCCGAGAATGGCCTTTGATAACCTGCCAAAGAATGAAGTCTTTGTTTTCTCAAGACCGCGGTCCAGATCCTGCTTTTTCTCTTTCGAGAAGAATGAAAATATCCCCATGGAAATCAGAATTAACTCGTGTACTTGTAATTGGGTATTGAGACCACAAAATTAGAAATTATCGCCGTATGGCGGCACAAACAAATGAAAACAGGGTCTTTCCTGCAAGAGAAAAGGCCCTGTAGAAAAAGTTATGGTATGGATTATTTCTTCGCCAGAAAATCTTTTACCTGGTCGTTGGCAACGATGTTTTCCTTAAAGGTGTATGCGCCGGTTTTTTCTGACCTGACCATACGGATCACTTTCGCAAAATCCTTACCTGAAGAAGTCCTCAGTGTAGCAACTACTTTCTTTGCCATGGTATCTTATTTATTTAATTTCCTTATGAACAGTCATTTTCTTGAGGATGGGATTATATTTCTTAATCTCAAGCCTCTCGGGTGTGTTCTTTTTATTCTTGGTGGTAATGTACCGTGAAGTACCCGGCATGCCACTGGCTTTGTGCTCAGTACATTCCAGAATCACCTGAATCCTTGCTTCTTTACTCTTCTTAGCCATTGATGTAAGCCTTTAAAATTTCGGACTGCAAAAATACAATAATTTTTTATCCTGCCAAAGGCTGTCAGCGAAAATTTTACTTATTGCCGCATTTTACAGGGAATTTATGGCATTTTAAACCGTATAATAATGAATATCAGTATATTATATTTAAGACTTCATTTATAAACAAACAGGTGTTGATAATTTTACGCAGTTAATCCCCGGAAATCAGTGAAACTGGGATTAATTTACGTCTGTAAATGCTTTCGGACAGCTAACCATGGAGTGGGATATATACATCAAGGGATACAGGGCATATTTGCAGGTGGAACGTTCGATGCCCGCAAATACGGTGAGTGCATACCTGAGGGACGTGGAGAAACTGGCAGGATTTCTGAACAGCGGGGAAAGGACGGTTCAACCATCTTCCGTGCGCCCCGAACACCTTCAGGAATTTATCAGCACCATCGCCGGCATTGGCGTTGCTGCAAGCAGTCAGGCCCGCATTATATCCGGTATAAGGTCATTTTTTAAATACCTCCTGCTGGAGAATGAAATCAGGAACGATCCGACAGAATTGGTTGAGATGCCGCGTATCGGCAGGAAATTGCCTGAAGTACTCACAACGGATGAGGTTGAAAGGTTGTTGGGTATTATCGACCTCAGTACCCCCACGGGAGAGCGGAACAAAGCGATCGTCGAGGTTTTGTATGGTTGCGGCCTCAGGGTTTCGGAACTGATAAACCTGAAGATCGCTGATCTTCATTATGAAGAATACTACCTCACCGTAACCGGCAAGGGTGATAAGCAGCGGATTGTTCCACTGGGAAATGCAGCATCATCGCAACTCAAACGGTACATCCGGGAAGTAAGAATTCACCAGGATATCAAAAAAGGCCAGGAGCAATATATCTTTCTGAACAAATCAGGTTCCCGGCTGACAAGGGCCATGATTTTCCATGTCATTAAAACACTGGCCGGAATTGCGGGGATCAAAAAAAGTATAAGTCCGCACACCTTCCGTCATTCATTTGCCACACACCTGGTAGAGAATGGTGCAGACCTGCGCGCCGTTCAGGAAATGCTGGGCCACGCCTCCATCACCACAACGGAGATTTACACGCACATCGACAGGGAATACCTCAGGCAGAATATCCTGAAGTATCACCCCAGAAAAGACATCAATTGACGATCAATACTATTCGTCGTCTTCCTCCAGGTCGTCGAACTCCTCAATTTCGCCGTCTTCATTAACAAAAACGCCCCAATTGACGGTTACCAGCTTTCCATCCTGGAAATAAAAATCAATCAATCCTTCGTCAAACGAAACCCTTCTTTCGCCCCACTCCTCTTCATCGGAATCGATTTGTGACAATCCGTTTTCCTTCATGAGCGCAGTAATTTCCTGCTCATTCAGCCCGAAGATTTTTTTTCCAAAAAGGGTAACCTCTTCATTATCGGTTTCGAAACAGGAGAGCACGTGGTTGTTTTTACCTTCAAAAAAGACGGTTAAACCTTCCTTATCATAATTCCAGAGGATGGTATCCAGATCTTCATCCGCTTCATCTCCCAGATTTTCTATTTCAAGCGGCTTACCCAGCGTATTTTCAACTGTCTGGGGAGTGTCGCCGAATTTCAGTTCGTTTAAGCCTTCAAGCAGGAGGATTTCCATTTTCATTTTGTTTTCTTTTATGAAATTTGATTAATCTGTTAAATTATTTCACAGGAGCCGCTGGTTCTTTGGCCATGTGAGTATATGTAAGGTGACTTACAAGACCCGGGAAAAACCGGTTAAGCAGTACGGCCAGTTTCCCCTCAACAAGTGTAAGCACAAGCTCATTTTTTCTTCTGATGGTAGCCTTTACTATCTTTTTCGCGGCTTTGCCGGCCGACATCATTTTACCCTCATCGCGGGGGGTGGTTCCCTGGGGATGACCATTCCCGAGCAGGGCCGACTGCCTTATATTGGTGGCTGTAAAACCCGGTGCTGCTACCAGGACATGCAGGCCGGTTTTTAAATTTTCACATCTCAGGGTGTCAAGAAATCCGCGGATCGCAAACTTGGAAGCGGAATATCCTGTCCTTCCCGGCAGGCCGATATATCCGGCCACGGAAATAATCCCGACAACTGAACCTTTGGTTTCAAGCAGCCAGGGCAGGGCAAATTTGGTGCAATACACTGTACCCCAGAAATTAACATCCATCAGGGTTTTTATCACACTCAGGTCAGTGTCCTTAAATGCTGCACGCATCGAGATTCCGGCATTGTTTACCAGCACATCTATCCTTCCCTTCTCAGCTACAGTCTTTTCAATCAGGTTTTTGCAATCCTCTTCGCGGCTAACGTCAGCCTGAACGGCCAGCACTTCAATGCCTTCCCACCTGAGATCAGCAGTTGCCTGATCCAGCTTTTCCCTGTTGCGGGCCGAAATAACGACAAAAGCGCCCAGTCGCCCGAACTCATGCGCCAACGCCAATCCGATACCGGATGATCCTCCGGTGATTATCACAACTTTACCTTTCACTCCGGGTGACTTTTAACTCAGTACAATATTAGCGCTTTTTTTTGCATCAACCCAATGCAAATTTTATCAAATTGATGCCTTAATGGCATTGCCTCATTTTGTTACCGTATTGATTCACCGCAAGGCCAGTACTTCTGGCATATTGATTATATTTACAGGCCGGAATCAAAGGTTCTGACAATACAATCGCATTTAACCAATGAAGATAAAGATAGAAATATGTGCAGGATCTGTTGAATCAATCCTGGCGGCGAAAAAAGGCGGTGCGGACAGGATTGAACTTTGTTCCGCTTTGGATTTAGGCGGACTAACCCCCACCCAGTCGCTGATGGAATATGCAATAAATAAGGCAGGAATTGAAGCATTTGTCCTGATCCGGCCAAGAAACGGCGATTTCCATTACACGAGGGCCGAATATGAAATCATGAAATCCGATATTTTTACAGCCAGGGCCTGTGGTGCAGCAGGTATTGTTACAGGAATGCTGAACTCCGACGGCTCTGTGGACACCTGCCGGATGAAAGAGCTTATTGAGATGGCCCACCCTATGAAGATTACTTTCCACAGGGCATTTGATGTTTGCAAAGATCCATTCACTGCACTTGAAAACATTATTGACCTGGGTTGTGAAAGAATCCTCACTTCGGGTCAGGCAAAGGATGCCCTGTCAGGATCCGGCCTGATAGCCGGACTTGTCGAACAAGCCAGAAGCCGGATCATTATTATGCCGGGCAGCGGGATCAACGCCGGCAATCTGAGACAGCTTCATCAGCAAACAAAGGCTATGGAGTATCATCTTTCGGCTTCAAGACTGAAACCCGGTCGCATGCATTTTCGTAATAATTCTGTAAGTATGGGAATACCCGGAGAAGATGAATACAGTATCCGGGAAACAGACCCTGATCTGGTTGCTGAAATATGCCGGATAGCCCGGAGCCTGAATGATTGATTTATGCATTCATTATTTAAAATATCTGCCATGCGTATGACCTTTAAACTCCTCATCACAAGACTGCATTTCTTCCTGCTTTTCCTCCTCGCGGGAATCATTCTTCCTATGTCACTGCGGGCACAACAATCCGGACAAATAAAAGTCATGAGCTGGAATATCCGTCTGGATACACCGGCTGACGGCCAGAACCAGTGGAAATTCAGAAAGAGCGGTGTGTGTGACCTGATAATGAATGAAAGTCCTGATTTGCTCGGAGTGCAGGAGGCGTTGCACAACCAGATGAAAGATCTGAGAAACGGACTGAAAGGTTACAAATCCATTGGCGTCGCCAGGGATGACGGC
This sequence comes from uncultured Lentimicrobium sp., assembly GCA_964503805.1. Lineage (GTDB taxonomy): Bacteria > Bacteroidota > Bacteroidia > Bacteroidales > Lentimicrobiaceae > Lentimicrobium. The sequence goes on from CAZDBX010000031.1 coordinate 14,884, forward strand.
AAAAAAGCCGGTGAATACAGTGCTGTTTTTTATAAAAAGTCACGGCTAAGGTCACTGCGTTCAGGCACTTTCTGGCTGTCGGAAACACCGGATCGGCCGGGAAGCAGAGGGTGGGATGCTGCCTGCAACCGCGTTGTTACCTGGTCAGTATTCAGGGACAAGGAAACCGGCAGGAAATTTCTTATGATGAATACACACTTTGACCATGTGGGCGATACAGCCAGGATTGAAAGTGCCGCGCTGATAATCAGGAAATCGGCCAGCCTTTCAGGGAAACTACCGGTAATTCTTACCGGCGATTTCAATGTAACAGACAAACACAGGGCATACAGAATCCTGACCTGGGCTGACAACGAAAATGTATTTACAGATACGAGGAAAAAGGCCGGGGCAGAAATAACCGGACCGGATTATACTTTTATCGGTTTTTCAGATCAGACTGAAGCCAAAGATCAGATCGATTTTATCTTTGCCACACACGAATTCAGGGTGCTCAGGCACCAGATACCCGATTTCAGGGAAAAGGCATTCTACCTTTCTGATCACCTGCCGGTAATCGCTATTCTGGAACTCACCGATTGAGAGCGATCTGTTAACCTCTGTCAAAAAAAATGCCGCCGGATCTGTTTCAAAATCCGGCGGCATTTAATTCAGTGTTTCACATTATCAGAAGACAAAGAGTTTCTTTCGTTCACCGCAGGTGGGGCTTACGAGATAGCCGAAGTCAAAATTCATTTCCATCACAAACATAATACCTATATTATGGGTAATATTCGTTTTACCGGTAGGTTGCATAATCGGGAAATTTGCATCCCTTCCTTCGGCGCTGGCCAGGTCGTTGAACATGTAATTAAACCTGAGCCCGGTGGTGATTCCGAAATTGTCTGTTCCGACAATATATCCTCCAAAGCCCATTGCAAGACCGAAATTGCTCTTGGCCACCAGCTGGTCCGGCGTGAGCGGAGACACGTAATCACCTCCGTTATCGCTGTATTTAACCTTTGAATAGGTCGACCACTGAGGCCCGACTTCGAAATAGGTACCGTTCCGGTTGCCCCGGTACATCAGCAACAGATCAAGTCCGTCAACCGTAATTTCGCGGAGGGCATCGGCACTCTCCTGCCAACCTTCAGGTCTGTATGTAAATCCCTGTTTGAACGCAGACTTCATTACATCAAAAGTGATCTGGTGTTCCTGGATGAAATTAAAGCCCAGTTTTGCACCAAAAGCATAGCCCGGCTTGAATTTGTGAACTATAAGCTGATCATCAAAAATCTGGGAGTTATACATAAAAGAGGTACCCACACCTCCCTTCAATCCCACATCAAACCAGGGTTGGGCTTGCATGATAACCGGAAAGAGAATCATAAAAGGAAAGAAAAGAAATTTTTTCATAGGTGCTGTGTTTTTCATTCCCAAAAGTACGGAAATTTATTACAAACCGCATATCAGATTTTTCAGGATTTGTGGCAGTATGAAGCCGATCATGATTGTCAGCGCCACCCGGTAACGCATTTTTCCCAACAATCCTTACAACAGCCCTGTTTCATTATCCGAAATAATTATTTCATTTTGATATTTGCTGATCCTATTTTTTGCAATTTTACACAATTGAAATTTACACATTAACAGGAAATACAAATGATCATTCATTCTGTACCCGAAGAAGAGTTAGCAAGCTTTATTCATTGGGCACATGAAGCGGAGCGGCTCGGACTGGTTTTATGCAGCAGCGGGAATTTGTCGCATAAGGTTGATGGTGAAAGCATGCTTATATCAGCAACAGGTTCCTGGCTTGGTCAACTGGATAAAAACCAGATTGCGCATCTCCGGATCGGAAACGGTGAAATTCTTAACGGAAAAAAGGCTTCGGGGGAGTCGGCGATGCACAGGGCAATCATGACATGCAGACCGGATATTGACACCATCCTGCACTTTCAGGGCTCTGCTGCCACTACCCTTGCATGTATGGACATAGTGCCGGATTACAATGTAATAATAGAAGTGCCGGTTTATATCGGCAAAATCAGTTACGTTCCCTTTATTATGCCGGGTTCGCAAATGCTGGCTGAGGCAGTGGCCGCTGAAATGAAGGAGAGCAGCATTGTTCAGATGCGGAATCACGGACAGGTAGTTTGTGGCAACGGTTATGCCGGCACCATTCAGAAAGCTGTCTTTTTTGAACTCGCATGCAGAATTATTCTGCAAAGCAATTTGAGGGCAAAGCCGCTTACGGAGGCAGGGATAGAGCAGCTTAAACATTATAATAAAGCCAATAATTAGGGATAGATTGCCATTTTTTTACGTCGGTTTGTTCATTTACGAACACTTTTTAACTGTTTTGACCGGATACGAACATTATTTTTGCCGGAAATTTGTTTAGGACAATTTTACTCTTTATTTTTATACACTATTTTAAAACTACACTGTTATGAAAAAAGTTCTTGTTGCTACTGACAAGCCATTCGCCAAGATTGCTGTGGATGGGATCAGGAAGATTGTTGAAGATGCCGGCTGTGAGCTGGTTCTGCTTGAGAAGTACGCTGAACATGCAGATTTTGTGAGGGCCGTTGAAGATGTTGATGCGGTGATTATCCGCAGTGATATTGCTGACCGCAGGGTGATTGAAGCCGGAAAGAAGCTGAAGATCATTGTAAGGGCTGGTGCCGGATACGACAACATCGACCTGAATGCTGCCACAGAGCATAAGGTTGTAGCCATGAACACACCCGGACAAAACTCAAATGCAGTTGCTGAACTGGCTTTGGGTATGATGGTTTATATGGCAAGAAACAGTTTCAACGGATCTTCGGGAACCGAACTAAGGGGAAAATCCCTGGGTATTCATGCTTATGGAAATGTCGGCAAATATGTAGCTACAATTGCTAAGGGTTTTGGGATGAATGTGTTTGCCTTTGATCCCTACGTTGACAACGAAGCCATGCTTGCCGACGGCGTTCAGCCAGTCGCTTCAGCAGAAGAACTTTACGGCAAATGTCAGTATGTATCCCTGCATATCCCTGCCAATGCGCAAACAAAAAAATCTATCGGCTACGATTTACTGATGAAAATGCCCAAAGGCGCTACGTTGGTGAATACCGCCCGTAAGGAGGTAATTGATGAAGAGGGTTTACTGAGGGTATTCGAAGAAAGGCCTGATTTTAAGTATCTTAGTGATATTGAACCGGATATTAAAGCCCAGTTTGAGTCATTGTATGCCGGGCGCTTTTTCTTTACGCCCAAGAAGATGGGAGCCCAGACCTCGGAAGCAAATGTAAATGCGGGACTTGCAGCAGCCCGTCAGATCATTGATTTCTTCGAAAACGGAAATACCACTTTCCAGGTAAACAAATAATTACATGACCTGTTTACGGGAATAGTTCTGATCAGGATTATTCCCGTAAATCAGGTTTTTACCTGATATCAGCTTTTACCATACCAAAATTAAACTAAATATACTCATTATTAACCAACAAACTTTCGCCAATGGATTCCGAACTCGAAAAAGCGGTAACATTCTTTAGATTTGAAGATTTAAGAATATACCATAAAGCATTGGATTACATTGAATGGCTGATTATCAAAAGTAAAGGTTTTCCGGATGAAGGCGCCGCAGGTGTCGGAACCCGGTTTAATCTGTCGGCCCAGGCAATTGCATTGAATATATCGGAAGGTTCAGCCAGAAATAAGAGTCAGTTTATCTATTATTTAAAGATGGCCAAAAGTGCGGTCAGGGAATGTGTGGTTTTTACCACGCTTGCAGGTAAGCTAAAGTATTTAAGTGAGAAAGATGTTGAGGAATCGCGCGGGCAACTGATGGAAATGACGAAGATGATCGGCGCCCTGATCGGATCGCTGCAGCGGGCCGCTGACCTCAACCTGGAAGACACGGATTAATCATTGTAACTTTTATGCTCTTTTATCTCCCGGCCAGGGGGATGTTTTTTCTTTTGAATTAAATTTTAATTTTGCCGGCAGCAAGGCATATTGATCTCATTCAACGATGAGATCGATATGCGTTTGTTATGATTATGCCAATCCATTGCGGAATTGTAAACCAAATAAAATAAATCATTGAGTTATGGCGGTATTAAAACCATTCCGGGGGCTGAGACCTCCAAAAGAAATTGCTTCACAACTTGCTTCAAGGCCCTATGATGTGCTGAACTCGCAGGAAGCCAGAATTGAAGCCAATGACAACTCCTATTCGCTGTTGCACATCATCAAGCCGGAAATTGATCTTCCCGTTGAGATTGACGAGCATGACGAACAGGTATACAATAAAGCAGCTGAAAATTTCAGGAAATTCAGGGAACAGGGCTGGCTTGTGCAGGATAAGGAAGAATACCTTTATATCTATGCACAGACCATGAACGGCAAGACCCAATATGGCCTTGTCGGATGTGCCGGTGTTGAGGATTATATGAACGGCATCATTAAAAAACATGAGCTTACCCGCAAGGATAAGGAAGAAGACCGGATGAAACATGTGAGGGTTACCAATGCCAATATGGAACCGGTATTTTTTACCTATCCCGCTGTTCAGGAAATAGATACTATTGTTGCATCCATTGTAAATTCATCAGTCCCTGAATATGATTTTACGGCGGATGATGGCTTCGGGCATCATTTCTGGGTTATCCGCGACAAAGCAACCATCAGCCGGCTTGTTGAACTATTCAGCAAAGTGCCCTATACTTACGTGGCTGACGGTCACCACCGCACAGCAGCCGCTGCACTGGTTGGCAATGAGAAAAGACAGGCCAACCCTAACCACCGTGGTGATGAAGAATACAATTTCTTCCTGGCCGTTCATTTCCCGTCTGACCAACTTACCATCATCGATTACAACCGGGTTGTCAAAGACCTGAACGGACTCAGCGAAAGCGAACTGATGGATAAGCTGCATGAAGTATTTGTAATTGAAGAAAAAGGAACTGAAATCTATAAACCCGCTTTTCTGCACAACTTCAGTATGTACCTGGGCGGAAAATGGTACTCGCTTACGGCAAAAGAAGGCACTTACACCGATACCGATCCCATTGGCGTACTTGACGTAACTGTACTTTCAAACCTTGTGCTTGACAAAATACTGGGCATCACCGACCTTCGCACTTCAAAACGCATTGATTTCGTAGGAGGTATCCGGGGATTGGGCGAACTGAAGAAACGTGTAGACAGCGGAGAAATGGCGGTTGCTTTTGCCCTCTACCCTGTTTCGTTGCAGCAACTGATCGACATTGCCGATACAGGAAATATTATGCCTCCTAAAACAACCTGGTTTGAGCCGAAGCTGCGCAGCGGCCTGGTGGTTCATACGCTTGATTAATCAATTTAACCGATAAAAAATGGATACAGCAGAGAAAATCCTGAAAGCTATGGCAGAGGCCGGCAAACCGCTTAAAGGCGGAGAAATTGCCGAAATCACAGGTATCGACAAGAAAGAAGTCGATAAAGCAATTAAAAAACTAAAAACGGAAGAAAAAA
>CAZDBX010000032.1:0-20346 GCA_964503805.1 uncultured Lentimicrobium sp.
TCTTCTTATTAAATATTTTTGTGTTATTCCGGGTTTTGGTGTCCCGATGGCGATCGGGATGGCTAATAATCAGTACTTCATTTAATGCGGTAGTCCGTTTAGAATTTTTAATAAATTGACTTACAGTGGATTATAAAAGCTTGTTTAATGATAACAAGTCATTCATAATCAAGTCGTTGCGTTTTTGCAGCCCACCCCGCTGTGGCGGGGTCCTTGCGTGATTCTTAAATTTAACGGACTATTGTTAATGAATACACATTTGGCTTAAAGCGCACTAAATCTGTGTAATACAACACGGGGGTAAAACATCCGGACAAATCGGTTAATTTTGATTCCTGAAATCTGATCACATGAACTTTCTTGCACACCTGTATTTATCGGGCGATGACCCTGACATCATCATCGGCAATTTTATCGCCGATCATGTGAAAGGCAGGAAGATGGACCGCTACAGGACCGGCATTCAGGACGGGATCAGGCTGCACCGGGCGATTGATACCTATACCGATACACACGGTATTGTGAAGGAAACAGTGGAGCACCTCCGGCCGGGTTTCAGGAAGTATGCCGGAGTCGCACTGGATATGTTTTTTGACCATTTTCTGGCTTCCGGATGGCATACCTGGTCGGCGGAGCCCCTCGAGGTGTTTACCGGCCGGATGTACAGGGTGCTGATGGGTTCTTTTGTAATTCTGCCGGCCAGGACGCGCTATATGCTTCCGTTTATGATGCAGAACAACTGGTTGTTGCATTACCGCGAAATCGAAGGGCTGAACCATGCACTGAACGGGATGGCCAGACGCACGGTTTTCAGTTCGAACCTGGAGCATGCGGCGGGCGAACTGCAACAACACTATGAATTTTACCGGGAGCGTTTTAACCTGTTTTTCCCCGAGTTAAAACAATATGCCGGGGATTATATGCAAACGCTGAAACCTAGCGGAGGAAGGCATAACTACTGAACATGCTGACAAAAAAGAAGCTCCGGCCTGAGCCGGAGCCTTCGCACTGTTACAAAAAGCTGAGGTTTAAACGAGTCCCTGGGCAAGCATGGCTTCGGCAACTTTGACGAACCCGCCGATATTGGCGCCGTTCACATAGTTGATATAACCGTCAGCATCTTTTCCGAATTTTACACAGGTTTCATGAATATCGCACATAATCTGGTGCAGTTTGGCATCCACCTCTTCGCGAGACCAGGATAGCCGCATGGAGTTCTGGGTCATTTCGAGGCCGGAAACGGCAACCCCGCCGGCATTCGCGGCTTTGCCCGGGCCATAGAGAATTTTATTTTTCAGAAATACTTCCACTGCTTCAGGGGTTGAAGGCATATTGGCCCCTTCCGAAACAACAAAGCATCCGTTGGCAACCAATGCTTTGGCATCCTCAACATTTACCTCATTCTGCGTTGCGCAAGGCAGGGCAACATCACACTTGATGCTCCATGGCCGTTTGCCTTCATAATATTCGCAACCGTATTTATCGGCATATTCCTTGATGCGGCCCCGTTTTACGTTCTTCAGGTTCATCAGGTATGCGAGTTTTTCGGCATCAATGCCTTTGGGATCATGAATAAATCCTGAAGAATCGGAGAGGGTTACCACTTTTCCGCCGAGCTGGGTCACTTTCTGCACCGCGAATTGCGCTACATTCCCCGATCCCGAAACAAGTACGGTTTTGCCTTTCAGGCTGTCATTTCTGGTTTTGAGCATCTCTTCGGCAAAATAGGTACAGCCGTAACCTGTGGCTTCGGGCCTGATCAGGCTGCCGCCCCATTCGCGGCCCTTGCCGGTAAGCACACCGGTAAATTCGTTGCGTAACCGTTTGTACTGGCCAAAGAGGAATCCGATTTCACGGCCTCCCACGCCGATATCACCGGCTGGTACATCGGTGTCAGGGCCGATGTGGCGGAACAATTCAGTCATAAAACTCTGGGTAAACTTCATGACCTCGTTGTCTGATTTTCCTTTCGGATCAAAATCACTTCCACCTTTGCCGCCACCCATAGGCAGCGTGGTAAGGCTGTTTTTGAACACCTGCTCGAAAGCAAGAAATTTCAAAATACCAAGGTTTACCGTGGGATGGAAACGCAAACCTCCCTTGTAGGGGCCGATGGCACTGTTCATTTCGATCCGGAAGCCGCGGTTTACCTGAACTTCGCCTTTGTCATCGAGCCAGGGAACCCTGAAAATAATGACCCTTTCTGGTTCTGCAATCCTTTCGAGGATTTTGGCAACTTTGTACTTGGGGTTTTCCTCAATGTAAGGAATAAGTGACTCAGCTACTTCATGCACTGCCTGGTGAAACTCTACTTCGCCGGGGTTTTTGGCAATGATTTTAGCCATAAAATCATTGACCATCTGATCGAATACGTTAGCCATAGTAAATAGATTTTTTGATAAGTTGAAGTGAATTAACGGGTCAATATTAAAGAAAGTAAATTGAATGAAAGCAAGTGCCCGGGCTGATTTCTCGGTGATTATGCCGAAATTCAGTGTTTTACGCAAAGATGGTGGGTGATTTACGGATGCCTGCATGCAATGCCCGGTTGTAAGGTCTGTGGGCCTGGTGAAGATATGTGGTGGGGCCTGGACAGGAAACCTGACTATTAAAACAAGCTGAAGCTTAAAGCCGGAAATGACTCAGATTTCAATCAAATTGTTACGGATGGCAAATTTCACCATATCTACCGTGGTTTTGAGGTTGATTTTGCGCATAATGTTGTTCTTGTGCGACTCAACGGTACGGATACTGACAAAAAGTTTATCGGCGATTTCCTGATTGGTATAGCTTTCGGCGTAAAGTTTCAGCACTTCCATTTCACGGTCGCTCAATACGCCTGCGGGCTGGTTACGCTGGGCATTGCCGTTGCCCGGCTGGTTCAGATAGCGTTTGAGGATTATTTCAGAAATCGACTTGCTGTAATAATCGTAGCCGTTGCGTATGGTAAGAATGGATTCTATCAGTTCATTGCGGTCGGCGTCCTTGCTCAGAAATCCCTTGGCCCCTGCTTTCAGTGTCCTGAGGATGAAACTTTCCTGGGCGGTCATGGCAAGGATGAGGATTTTAATCTGGGGATGTTCCCGCTGTATAATGCGGATCATTTCAATATCATGATCTCCGGGCTCGTAACAACTCAGCAGAATAACGTGTATGGGAAGAATTCTGAGCTTGATCAGCAACTCAGAAAGGTTTCTTACGCAGCCCATCACGGTGATTTCGTGCGAATCGCCGAGCATGGATTTCAGCCCTTCACACATGATGCGGTGATCGTCAACAAGGATGACTTCTATTTTATTCACTGCTGCTGCTTTTGTGCTACGAAATTAAAATTTTCTGATGAATTTTCATGTTCCTGATTGGTTGTGCGGGCCATTTTTGTAAAACATGACCGGTTTGTATTTGAAATGCTTAATTTAGTGCATCGCAATTTATAGGCTATGACTGACATTCCGGAGCAGAATCCTGATATTCAAAAGCTGATGTATGAGCGCCGTGAGCGCTTGAAAGAACTGGCGGCCATCAATCAGACTACCCAGATACTTAAAGAGGGAAAACCTGTTGAGGAAACGCTTCAGCAACTTGCCATGATCTTTCCCGATGCATGGCAGTATCCCGCTTATACGGTTGTCAGAATTATCTTTGATGGCAGGGAATACAGATCTGTCGGATTCAGGGAGAGCATCTGGGTGCAGCGGCAGCAGTTTGAGTCTATCAACGGTAAGAAAGGAAGTATCGAGGTTTTTTACACCCGCGAATTTGTTGAGGCCGACGAAGGGCCTTTTCTGATTGAAGAGCGGCACCTGATCGGGAACCTGGCAAATATGATTACCGGTTACCTCAACAGCCAGGAGGCAAAAATGCTGCTGCGCCATACCCTGGTGCAACAAAAAACTGCCCAGGCAGCGGAGGATAAAAAAATCCCTCAGGTTACCAGCAGGCAGTTGCTGCAGAAGTTCCTGAATAAAAGCAATTACGACCGGGATGTCTATCATGACCTGATGCCCTTTAAAGTGAAGGAAATTCTGCTGGTAGCCAATCTGTATGACGCCTACAGCATCGAAAAAGAAGGAAGGTTTTCAGAGCATGTGCTTGGTGAATACCATCAGCTGAATCTTACTTCTATGCCCAGGATTACCGGGGTTTCAAGTGAAGAAGAGGTCTTTGTTCAGCTACAGTCAAAGCATTTCGATCTGATCATTTTTATGGTAGGCGTTGAGAAAAAGCAACCCCTGATGCTGGCCGAAAAAGTTAAGGAAGAGTTTCCCTATATACCCATTTTCCTGTTGCTTAATAACAACAACGATCTTTCCTATTACACAGAGCAACCGCTGATGCGCTTTGTTGACCGCATTTTTGTATGGAACGGGGAATCGAAGGTGTTTTTCGCCATGATCAAACTGATCGAGGATAAGATCAATGTGGAGAATGATACCAAAGTAGGCCTGGTAAGGGTGCTGCTGCTGGTGGAGGATTCTCCCCAGTATTACTCGCGCTATCTGCCCCTGTTGTATAGTATTGTGCTGGAACAAACCAGGCGTATCATTGAAGATGTGAGTACTGACGAACTTTACAAAGTACTGCGCATGAGGGCGCGTCCCAAACTTCTGCTGGCATCCACCTACGAAGAAGCCCGCGAAGTCATTGACAGGTACAAGGATTTTATGCTGTGCCTGATCACGGATGTTAAATACCCGAAAAATGGAAGGGCTGATGAAATGGCCGGTTTCGACCTTGTGAAGTATGCCCGTGACGTTGTTAAGGAATTGCCCGTAATTATCCAGTCGCACAATATCGTAAATGCAAAGTTTGCTTATGAATTGAAAACCACCTTTATCGATAAGAATTCCGAAACCCTGGTGCAGGATTTCAAAAGCTTTATTACACATTATCTCGGATTTGGAAACTTTATTTATCGCGACAAGGAAGGGACCCAGATCGCCATTGCACGGTCGCTGCGGGAGTTCGAGTCTTACCTCAGGATTATTCCTGAGGAATCGCTGATTTACCACGCTCGCAAGGATCATTTCTCATTGTGGCTGATGGCCAGGGGTGAGATTCAGGTGGCCAAAATCATTAATCCTGCCAAAGTCAGCGATTTTGAAAGCCCGGCACAATTGCGGGCTTACCTGATCAGGGTAATTCAACAGTTCAGGAATGAGCAGAACAAAGGGAAGGTGATTCCTTTTGAAGAATCAGCCCTGCTTGACGAAAGCAATGTGGTGAGCCTCAGTTCCGGTTCCTTAGGTGGAAAAGGCCGTGGTTTGGCGTTTATCAACACCCTGATCAATAATTACGATTTCGGGCAACTGTTACCGGACATTAATATTCGTACGCCCAAAACCTCCATCATCGGGACGGATGAGTTTGAGTATTTCATCGATCGTAATAAACTGCATGACAAGATAATGGATGGCCTTGATTATGAACAGGTCAAGAAGATATTTGTGGATGCTTCACTCACTGAAACCCTGATCAAGCGGTTACGCGTGCTGCTGAAACATATCACCAATCCGATTGCCATACGCTCGTCGGGCTTGTTTGAAGATTCGCTGATGCAGCCATTCGCGGGCATCTTTGAGACCTACCTGCTGCCCAATAACGATCCGGACTTCAATATCCGGCTGAAACAGGCCATGGATGCCATCAAACTGGTATATGCTTCGGTGTATTCGAAGGTTGCCAGGGGCTACATTGAAGCCATCCACTACAAACTGGAAGAGGAAAAAATGGCTGTCGTCATTCAGGAGGTTGTCGGCAACCGGTTTGAGGACTGTTATTATCCGCATATCAGCGGGGTTGCGCAGTCGTACAACTATTATCCGTTTGCCCATATGAAGCCTGAAGAAGGATTTGCCGTGGCCGCACTCGGGCTTGGAAAACAGGTGGTGGAAGGCGGGAAAGCCTACCGGTTTTCGCCAAAGTATCCTACCACAGAAATCAATACCCCTGCTGATCAGTATAAAAATTCGCAGATAGACTTTTATGCCGTGAATCTGGCAAAAAAGGAGATCAACCTGATGGAAGGGGATACGGCCGGTTTAACGAAACTTGACCTCGATGATGCCGAACGGCACGGGACACTCCGGCACCTCGCCTCTGTTTATGATGTGGACAATCACCGCATTGTTCCCGGTCTTACACAGTCTGGCCCCCGCATTATTAATTTTTCAAACATCCTGAAGTATAATTACATCCCTCTTGCCAAAACCATTGAAACCGTGCTCGATGTGGTAAAGGAAGCCATGGGGGCGCCGGTCGAAATTGAATTTGCCGTTGACCTGAACCGCAACAGGGAATTGAAAGCCTCTTTTTATCTTTTGCAGATAAAACCATTGATCGGAAGTATGGAAGACTATAGTTTCGAGCCTGGACAGATTGATCCGGAAAAATTACTGATGATTTCTGAAAAGGGGATGGGAAACGGGCTGATCAGCGACATTGCTGATGTGATTTATATCGACACAAATGTTTTTGACAAGCGCAGGACGGTTGAAATGGCTGAGGAGGTGGAATCTCTCAATCAGGCCTTTCGTGAATCCGGCCGGAAATACCTGCTTATAGGACCCGGTCGATGGGGCACACGCGACCGTTGGATCGGCATTCCGGTGAACTGGCCCCAGATATCCTTGGCCGGGGTGATCGTGGAAACCAGCCTGGAAGGCTATCCGCTTGATGCCTCTTCAGGGTCACATTTTTTTCACAATGTCACCTCCATGAATGTCGGTTACTTTTCGATTCAGCAGGAGCTTTCAGGCTCGTTCATCAGATGGGAAATTCTTGATCAGCAGGAACTGGTGCAAAGGACCCCCCATTTTAAACATGTCAGGTTCAGGAAACCCCTGCAGATAAAAATGGATGGGAAAAAACGCATTGCAGCGGTGATCTGGGATAGCTGAAAACTGTTTTCAGAAAATATTGATACCGGACTGATCTTACGGCCGGATCAACGGAAATCGTTTCCAGGCAGGGAGCTTTGCTAATTTTGAAATAACAAAAACCGGTATAAATGAACCGGGAAACCGGATTTCCGGATTTAATCTTTTTAATAATAAGGGAATCAGGTTCATAGCACTTTTTTATCTGCGTTTTTCCTCATGATTTTCAGATTTTTAATGTTGATGATTTTTTTTTAGAAACATGTTGTATAATTTGAAAAAAATTACGTCCTTTGCAGACCGAAATTAAAAACCTTCAGATAAAGTCAGTCATGTCAAGAATTTGTGAAATTACCGGTAAAGGAATGATGGTTGGAAACAAAGTTTCCCACTCCAATATAAAGACCAAGCGCAGGTTTTATCCCAATCTGCAGGTGAAGAAGTTTTACATTCCCGAAGAGGATAGCTGGATCACCCTGAAGGTCTCTGCCGACGGCATCCGTCACATCAACAAAAAGGGGATTACTGCATGTCTTAAAGAGGCACGCGAAAAGGGTTTCCTTGCCCGCTAAATCCCGGGATTATCTGAACGTATTTACAGCTGTGCTGTTGTCTATTACGGACAACAGCTTTTTTTTTATCCTGTCGCCAGTGGCGCATGACTTCGCAGTGCATGCGGAATAATAGTATATTTGCCGGTTACCATGAGAACTCTCCTGACAGCCTGTATTTGCTTGTTATCAGTGACCGGCCTTCTGGCTCAGGTTCATGAAACCGACCTGGTTCAGTTCTCCGGGGTGGTGGTTACCGGTGACAGCATCAGGGCGGTACCCTTTGTCAATATCAGGATAAAGGGGACGCACCGGGGAACGACCAGTGATCCTTACGGATTCTTTTCGCTTGTTGCCCGGAAAGGCGACGTGATTCAGTTCTCGGCCGTTGGTTTTAAAAAGGGCAGTTATCATATTCCTGATACCCTTTCTGCAAGCAGGTATTCGCTCGTTCAAATTTTAACCAATGATACTATTCTGTTAAAGGAGACCGTTATATATCCCTGGCCGACGCCCGAGCAGTTCAAGCAGGCATTTGTCTGGAACAAAATACCTGATGATGACCTTACCATTGCCCAAAAGAACCTGGACAAGATGGAGATGCGTGAGCGGGCCAGGGCAATGCCGATGGATGGCAGCATGAACTACCGCAACTACATGGATAACCAGGTAAGTAAACTTTATTATCGCGGTCAGGCACAGCCGATTCCCCTCTTTAATCCCTTTGCCTGGGCCGAATTTATCAAGGCCTGGAAGCGGGGAGACTTTAAACGCAAAGAATGATATGCATTTACACTGCCATGCAATTTAAGATACTCAAAAGAACCATGCGGTATTGCCTCGCATTTGTAATAATGCTGCTCAATCTGTCGGCCATGTCGCAGGAATATGCTGAGGTACATGGAAAGATTAGCGATGAAAGAAACCTGCCCCTCGCGCTTGTCAATGTTTATATTCAGGGGCTGCCCGGAGGCGCTGTTACCAGACCTGACGGAACATTCAGCCTGAAGATTCCTGCCAATCGTGATATTACGCTCTTTATATCCTCAATAGGTTATACTACTTTAACCTTTAAAGTAAAAGCAGAAGCAGGTAAAAGAATTGAACTGAACCGCAAACTGAAAGAGTCCACCACGCAACTGCCCGATTTTGTGGTTGAAGACAGGCAGATCAGGGCCACCAGCCTCAGCCCCATCGATCCGAAACTGGCCAATACGATCCCCAGTACAGCGGGGGGGATTGAAGCGCTGATCAAAACCATGCCGGGCGTTTCATCAAACAATGAACTGAGTTCACAATATTCGGTCAGGGGTGGGAATTACGACGAGAACCTGGTGTATGTGAATGATGTGGAGATCTATAAACCTTTCCTGGTAAGATCGGGACAGCAGGAGGGACTGAGCTTCCTGAACTCCGATCTTGTGGCTTCCATTCTTTTCTCAGCGGGCGGTTTCGAGAGCCGCTACGGTGATAAGATGTCCTCGGTGCTTGATATCCGGTACAAACGCCCCACGGAAACCTCCGGATCGGTGAGCGCCAGCTTGCTCGGGGCCTCCGTACACCTAGAAGGGTCATCGAAAGACCGCCGGTTTATGTATCTGATGGGTTTCAGGCAGAAATCAAATGCCTATGTTCTGAAGTCGCTTGAAACCAAGGGCGATTACAAGCCTTCCTTCACCGACCTTCAGGGGATGCTGATGTTTGAGGTAAATCCGAAACTGGAGTTTTCATTACTCGGAAACTATGCCAGGAATGCCTATAACCTTGAACCGTCAGACCGGACCACGAGTTTCGGAACCATCAACGAAGCGCTTCAGCTCCGCGTTTATTTCGATGGCAAAGAAGCAGACCGTTTTGTCAATTACATGGGCGCTTTCACTACAACCTACAGGCCTGTGAAAGATGTCTCCCTGAAGTTGATCGTTTCTGCATTTCAAACCATCGAAAGCGAGACATTCGACATTATGGGCCAGTACTGGATTGGTGAACTTGAAACGGATCAGGGCAGCGAAACATTCGGGCAGGCGCTTGAATCCAGGGGAGTGGGCACCTACCTGAATCATGCAAGGAACTATCTGAACGCTACGGTCAGCACTGCGGAACACCGCGGAACCTGGCTCAAGCCGCATTCGACCCTTATGTGGGGGCTGAAGGCGCAGCATGAGTTGGTGACTGACCGGCTGAATGAGTGGATCATGAACGATTCGGCAGGATTTACCCTGCCATACAACGGAGGAGTTCCCGGAATGAGCGGGAACCAGGCTGACATTGAACTTCAGGATGTTCTCAGAACGACAATCAATCTTGAATCCAGCCGCTTCTCAGGTTTTGTGCAGCAATCATGGGAGATTGATAATGCAAGAGGGCAGTGGGGGTTGAATGCCGGCGCCCGTTTCAATTACTGGGACCTGAATAAGCAGTTGCTATTCAGTCCAAGAGGGGCTGTTTCATTCAGGCCCTATTGGGAAACCGATATCCTTTTCCGTTTTTCATCCGGACTCTATTACCAGCCCCCGTTTTACAGGGAACTTCGCGATTTTAAAGGCAATATCAACCGCGACCTTAAGGCGCAATCCTCCTTGCATTTTGTGGCGGCATCCGACCTGAATTTCAATGCGTGGGGGCGGCCTTTCAAGTTTGTAGCCGAAGCATATTACAAATTCCTGGATAACCTGGTGCCTTATGATGTCGACAATGTCAGGATCAGGTATTTTGCTGCCAACAGTGCAAAGGGATATGCCGCCGGGATTGATTTTAAAGTGAACGGAGAGTTTGTGAAAGGGGTGGAGTCGTGGGCCAGTCTTTCGCTGATGCGGACCCGCGAAGATATCGAGGGTGATTTTTATACCGATTACTACAATGCAGCCGGCGAACTGATTATACCCGGATATACCAGCGATGCTACAGTGGCTGACAGTATTACAGCCGAGCGCGGTTTTATGCCCCGACCCACCGATCAGCGCCTGAGTTTCGCACTCTTTTTCCAGGATTACCTGCCCCGCAACCCGACCTACAAGATGCACCTGAACCTGCTGTTCGGCACAGGCCTGCCATACAGCCCCCCGGGCGTTCCGCGCGCCAGGAATGCCCAGCGCATGCCGTCTTTCCGCAGGGTGGATATCGGATTTTCGAAGCAGATCATCGGTGAATCGGGCCGGTTCGGCCCCAATGAAATCAACCGGAAAGGATTACTCCGGCATATCCGCAATATCTGGATCAGCGCCGAAGTACTGAACCTGCTGCAGGTGAACAATACTATTTCATATATCTGGGTGAAAGATGTTAATAACCGGCAGTATGGTGTACCCAATTATCTCACGCCCAGACAGCTGAATGTGAAACTTTCGGTTGAGTTCTGAATCTTTCATTACACCTTCGCTGGTTATATCATTCCTCTGGAATCTTTCTGTGGTTTAAAGCTTCCGGATTGCGGCACTGTGACTTAAGCTTCGTCAAATTCTTAATCCGGGATTATTCAGGATGACGTCAGGCCGGGCTTCTCCGGATGAACAAAAAACCCCTCTTTGCGTTATTTATAATAAATCTAAATAACCAATTTTACTATTTCAAATATTTTGGAGGAACACGAATGAAATTTGAATTTCCGGCACTGCCGTACGCTTATGATGCACTTGAGCCACATATTGACAGGATGACGATGGAAATCCATCACACCAAACACCACAGGGCTTATTTCGATAAATTTACTGCTGCCATTCAGGGCACTGAACTGGAAAACAAGAGACTGGAAGAGATTTTTGCTTCCATCAGCAAAGCCCCGGTTGCCGTTCGCAACAATGGCGGCGGTTTCTACAACCATAACCTTTTCTGGGATATCCTGAGTCCGAAAGGCGGAGGATTGCCCGGCGGTAAACTTGCAGAGGCGATCAATAAGGATTTTGGTTCGTTTGAAGCTTTCAAGACAAAATTCAACGATGCTGCAGCCAACCGTTTTGGCAGCGGCTGGGCCTGGCTGAGCGTGAAAGCTGATAAAAGCCTTTGCGTTTGCTCTTCGCCCAATCAGGACAATCCGCTGATGGATGTACACGATTGCCCCGGACAACCGATTATGGGCCTGGATGTATGGGAACATGCATATTATCTGAAGTATCAGAATCGCAGACCCGATTATATCAATGCATTCTGGAGCCTGGTGAACTGGGACAAAGTAAGTGAAAACTACGAAAAAGCACTTTAGCAAAAGACTTTTTCACCTGTTAACTGTTATTAGATGCCGGAAGATAGTCCTTCCGGCATCTGTTTTAATCAAAAACCTAATTATTATGAGAAATTTAATCAGTTCATTCGTCATGATGACTGCTGCATTGCTGATCACTTCAGGGAGTATGGCCCAGCAGCCTGACGCTAAAAAAGGAGAAGCAAAGAAGGCTCAGACACAGACAAGACCGGCGGCTGTTCCGCTCAGCACCACGGTTAAATCGGCAACCGATATAGCTGCCCAGCAACCTGAAAAAGCCGGGAAACTTTACAGCGAGTGGATGCTACCGGCCGCCAAACTTACATTCCCGGCGCTTCCCTATGATTTGGATGCACTTGAACCTGTTATAGATAAACTGACGGTTGAAATTCATTACGACCGCCATCACCGCGCTTACTTCAATAATTTTATCAAGGCGGTTGGTGGCACTGAAATGGAGACCATGACCATTTTCGAGATTTTCAGCAAGATGTCTGAACTGCCGGTTTCGGTGCGTAACAATGGCGGCGGTTTCTTCAACCACGTATTGTACTGGAACAACCTGTCTCCCAAGGGTGGCGGAGAGCCTGGCGGAGAACTGGGGGAAGCAATCACCAAGTATTTCGGCAGTTTTGAGGCATTCAGGGCTAAATTTGATGAAGCAGCCAAAACAAGGTTCGGTTCCGGCTGGGCCTGGCTTTCAGTTGATCCCGAAAAGGGGGAATTGTTTGTCAGTTCCACTGCCAATCAGGACAACCCGCTGATGAATACAGAATCCCGCAGGGGGTTCCCGATTCTGGGAATTGATGTATGGGAGCATGCCTATTATCTCAAATATCAGAACAAAAGGGCCGATTATGTTGAATCTTTCTGGAAAATTGTGAACTGGCAGGATGTTGAAGCCCGCTACAAGCAGTTTTATGAAATGAAAGACAAACTGTTCAGGTAATTCCACCGGAAGCGGACTCAGGTAAGCATTCCGTTTGACCATCGGCCTGTTTGCCTTGCCCGCACAATTGCCTGAGGATTTTCAGGATATCTTTCCTCTTCTGCCAGCGCCCCGCGATTACGGGGCTTTTTTTTTATCCGCGAAGTTGAAGCCGGAGGGTATCCTTCTCAGCGTTACCATTTATCGTGTGAAAAAATAAGGCAGCCCCGCAGGACTGCCTTACTATAAGATTGCTTTCAGATAAAGGGATCAGAGTTTACGTTTTACTTCTACTTCCTCGTAACCTTCGATGATGTCTCTTACCTTAATGTCATTAAAGTTCTCGATGTTCAGTCCGCATTCATAGCCGGCGGATACCTCTTTCACATCATCCTTAAAGCGTTTGAGTGAGCCGAGGTTACCGGTATATACCACGATGCCGTCGCGGATGATTCTGATTTTGGTGTTCCGGTGGATTTTGCCGTCGAGCACCATACATCCTGCCACGGTACCAACCTTGGTGATTTTGAAGGTTTCCCTGACTTCGATATTGCAGACGATTTTCTCTTCAATATCGGGTGAAAGCATCCCCTCAATGGCCGCCTTGATTTCGTTGATGGCGGTGTAGATAATGGAGTAAGTGCGGATGTCGATCTGCTCCTGTTCGGCCAGCTTACGGGCGCCCAGCGATGGACGCACCTGAAATCCAACGATTACGGCATTCGAAGCGGAAGCCAGCAGCACATCACTTTCGGTAATGGCACCCACCGATTTATGGATGATATTGACCTGGACTTCCTGTGTTGAGAGTTTAAGTAATGAATCGGAGAGTGCTTCAACCGATCCGTCAACATCACCTTTGACAATGATGTTAAGTTCCTTAAAGTCACCAATGGCGATCCGGCGGCCGATTTCGTCGAGGGTAATGTGTTTTTGTGTTCGGATGCCCTGTTCGCGCTGCAGTTGCTGACGTTTGGCCACAATATTCTTGGCTTCCCTTTCGTCAGTCATTACCTTGAAAGTATCACCGGCCTGGGGGGCGGCATTAAGTCCGAGCAACAACAAAGGTGTACTTGGCCCGGCCTCTTTGATCGGCAGGTTACGTTCGTTGTACATTGCTTTGACCCTTCCGATCGTAGTTCCGGCCATTACAAGGTCGCCTTGTTTCAAAGTGCCTGTCTGAACCAGGATTTTAGCCACATAACCGCGACCTTTATCAAGGGAGGATTCAAGTATGGTGCCGCTGGCCAGTCTTGTCGGATTGGCTTTCAGGTCGAGCATTTCTGCTTCGAGTAATACCTTTTCGAGCAACAGGTCAACGTTCAGTCCTTTTTTGGCCGAAATTTCCTGGCTCTGATATTTGCCTCCCCAGTCTTCCACAAGAATGTTGCGCTTCGAAAGTTCTTCCCTGATTTTTTCGGCGTTGGCATTGGGTTTATCTATTTTGTTAATGGCAAATACAATGGGTACGCCGGCTGCCTGGGCATGGTTGATGGCCTCAACGGTCTGAGGCATAACGGTATCATCGGCAGCAATCACAATGATTACGATATCAGTGATTTTTGCTCCCCTGGCACGCATGGCGGTAAAGGCTTCGTGGCCGGGCGTGTCGAGGAAAGTGATCTTTTTCCCGCCGTCGAGTTTAACTTCATATGCACCGATGTGCTGGGTGATTCCACCGGCCTCTCCGGCAATCACATTTGTATGACGGATATAGTCAAGCAACGAGGTCTTCCCGTGGTCAACATGTCCCATAACCGTAACAATGGGTGCGCGGGGCAGCAGATCTTCAGGCGCATCTTCTTCTTCCACCGCTGACATAGCTTCAACATCCTCAACACCTACAAATTTTACGGTATAACCAAACTCATCGGCTACCACCACGATGGTTTCTGCGTCCAGGCGCTGATTGATAGAAACAAACAAGCCCAGTGAGAGGCAGGTGGAAATAATCTGGGTCACCGGAACATCCATCAGGTTGGCGAGTTCGTTGGCTGTAACGAATTCTGCCACAGTGATTGTTTTCAGGTCCTCTTCGCGTTTCATTGCTTCTTCAGCCATCATCTGGCTGGCAATGCTTCTTTTCTCGCGGCGGTGTTTCGAAGTTTTGGATTTCCCTCCCGAACTGAGTCGCTGAAGGGTTTCTTTAATTTGTTTCTGGATATCTTCGGGCGAGAGCTCGGCTTTAGGAATATCACGGCGCACGCCCTTCTTGTCGCGCGAGGGCTTGCCCCTTTGCGCTCCGCCACCGTGTCCTGACTGGATTGGGGTGGTTCCCGGAGTGCTTTCTGTTCCGGTAGCATCTTCTCCTGCCTTTTTGATGCGCTTCCTTTTTTTCTTTTTCGACTTCATTGAGTCGTCTGATGAAGAGGCGACCGGTTTCTTGGGCTCCGGTTTGCGCGGCTCGGGAAGCTTCATCGAGCCAAGGATGGTAGGCCCTTCAAGCTTTCTGACTTCTGTTTTCAGGAAGTTGGATTCACGCTCCACAACGGGAGGAGTTTCGATAACTTCAGGTTTTTCTTCAACGGCGGGAGTTTCAGCAACATCAGCAGCAGGTTGGGCAATGGGTTCTTCTACAGCAGGTGTTGGAATTCCGGCAGCCGGAGTTTCAGCTTGCTTTTCTTCAACCACATCCTGAACGGTTTCAGGGTGCTTTTCTTTCTTTTTGGTATCTTTTGATTTTTTTGAAGTAGGCCTGTGTAAGGAATCAAGATCCATTTTTCCAAGTACCTTCAGTTGCCCGGGCTGCTGATCGGCCGGTTCTGACGGAACTTCTTCAGCCGGAGTTTCCTTTGCTGCCTCCGGTTTACTCAAAGCTTCAGCAGGTTCTGATGGATGTGCCGTCGGTGTTACTTCTTTCGTTGATTCAACGGGGGTAACATCTGCGGTAGGTTTCTCTTCCGGTTTTTCAATTTCTGAAACAACAGGTTGGGCAGGAACAACCGGTTCAGGTTCAGTTTTTACTTCAGGAGCAGGCTCGGGAGCAGCTTCTTTTTTCGGTGTAACAGGTTTTTCCTCCTTCACAGGCTGGGGCTTGCTGACTTTTTCAGGCTCCAGGGGCATGTTGCGGATGAAAAGTTCTTCGCGGGTAACTTCAGGCTCAAATTCTTCTTCGACGGCCTGACGCTTATCCGAAATGGAGATTGTCTTGTGCTGGGTGTATTCGAGTTCAATTTTCTTCGAGACTTCCTTGACCGTCTTCTCCGACTGATACTCCTTCACCAGCAATGCGTAAGCCTCGGGCGTGAGTTTGGTGTTGGCATTATTGTCGATTTTGATTCCTTTTTTGTGTAGGAACTCGACAATGGTATTCATGCCCACATTAAACTCCTGCGCCGCCTTACCAAGTCTTGTGCTCTTACTTACTTCTGACATATTGTGATTTGCTGTTAAGCTCCGCTTCCTGCCGCGGATCTGCTGTAAAAATACGCTAATTATGTTATTCAAGTCCTGAGAGTTCCGTAAATTCCCGTGTTTTCCTGACATTAACCGCTTTCAGGGCTTATTCAAACTCCGCCCTCAGTATTCTGATCACCTCCCTGATGGTTTCTTCTTCAAGATCGGTGCGGTTTACAAGCTCCTCAACGCTGAGGTCAAGTACGCTGCGGGCAGTGTCACAACCGATGGCTTTCAGCTCATCGATGATCCACTGATCGATTTCATCAGAGAATTCCTGGAGGTCAACATCTTCATTATCAATGTCGGAATCGCGGTAAACGTCAATTTCATAACCGGTAAGCCTGCTGGCCAGTTTGATATTGTAACCGCCTTTACCGATGGCCAGAGAAACCTGGTCGGGCTTCATGTATACATCGGCGCGCTTCTCACCTTCGTTGATGCTGATAGAGGAGATTTTGGCCGGGCTGAGGGCGCGGGTGATGTAAAGCGATGGATTGTTGGTGAAGTTGATTACATCGATATTCTCGTTGCGTAACTCCCTGACAATCCCGTGGATACGTGATCCCTTCATCCCGACGCAGGCGCCGACCGGGTCGATGCGGTCATCGTAACTCTCCACGGCGATTTTGGCACGCTCGCCCGGAACCCTTACAATGTTGCGGATGGTGATCAGCCCGTCATACACCTCAGGAACCTCCGATTCGAAGAGCCGCTCGAGAAATGCCGGAGATGTGCGCGAAAGGACGATTACCGGTGTGTTGTTCCTCATATCCACCTTCGAAACCACCGCACGGATGGTGTCGCCCTTGCGGTAGAAGTCCGAAGGGATCTGTTCGGAACGGGGGAGTGTCAGCTCAATGTATTCATCGTCAAGCACCAGAATTTCTTTTTTCCATACCTGATAAACCTCTCCGGTAATGATCTCGCCGATCTTCTCCTTGTATTTTTTGAAGATGTTGTCTTTCTCGTATTCCTGGATCTTCGACATCAGGTTCTGCCTGATGGTAAGGATTTCGCGCCTGCCAAAATCCATCAGCCTGATCTCTTCCGAAACTTCTTCGCCTACTTCAAAGTCCGGTTCAATTTTGATGGCTTCGGAATAGGCAATCTGTTTGTTTTCATCTTCAATATCCCCGTCCTCAACAATTTCACGGTTGCGCCATATCTCAAGGTCTCCCTTGTCGATATTTACAATCACGTTAAAGTTCTCATCCGAGCCGTATTTTTTGATGAGCATATGCCTGAACACATCTTCGATGATGCGCATCATGGTTTCACGGTCGATGTTTTTGAACTCCTTGAATTCGGAGAAGGTTTCGACTAAATTGATATGTTCCATTTTTTTGAATTGTTCTTTAGAACAGGTGATTTACTTGATTATTTGAAAGAGATGATCTCCTTTGTCTGTTTGATTTCGCCAAAGGGAATTTCCCGGGTTTCTTCTGTTTCAACTTTTTTAACCTTGGTTTTTCTGTAAACCGTGATTTTGTCTTTATCGGCTGCGGTTAGTTTCCCTTTGAAAACTGATCCGTCAGCCAGGCTGACTTCAACTTCGCGTCCGATGTTTTTGATGTACTGTCTCAGCAACCTATAAGGCTGATCGATGCCTGCCGAGGAGACGGTAAGGTCATAATCCTCGGTTTCACGACTGAATGCCGATTCAATGTGGCGTGTCACAGCCACACAATCATCTATGGTGATATGGGTATCGCTGTCGAGCAGCACCGTGATGCGGTTGCCGGCTTTTACCTTTACCTCAACCACGAATTTATCACTTTCGCCCAGCGCCTTTTCAACTTCACGCTGTATGTCTGATTTGTCTATCATACGCTGTTATTGTAATAAAAGAGGGGACAATGCAGTCCCCTCAACTTCGTTTCACCATTGAGTACGTGCAGTTTACCACACGCGGGGTGATTGTTTCCATCCGTTGTCCGACCAGGATTCGAACCTAGACCAAGAGAACCAAAATCTCTTGTGCTGCCTTTACACCATCGGACAGTTTCCCTTCAAAAAGGTGTGCAAAAATAGATATTTTTTTCCAAACGATAAAGAAATCAACTGAATATTTAATATTTCAGAAGCCAATTCTCAATTTGATGTGTTTGAAAAAGAAGAAAAGCAAAGTCCCGTAAGTGATAATTCTATCTATGGTTCAGCACACCATTATCTTTGAAGTCGATTTGACCTTTGCAAACACAATCTGAATTTTCAGGTACCCCGGCAGTTCTAATGCGTTATAGTTCATTCTCCTAATGCATGCATTGGTTGAGCCGAAGCCCGGAATCAGACTTCAGATTTCTGGAATAAAGTCAGAAAAATCTGCTTGCCTTACTCCGGGCTTCAGCCCGGGGAAACAGCAGAACCCTGAACCAGGCGGCTTTAGCCGAAAAGCCTGGAGAAGTCAAACCGGGGGAACTTCCGGGCTTTCCGGTTTTTACTTATGCCGGGCTGTGCATAAACTTTCGCCGTCTTTTGGGCTGAAGTCCCATAGATTGTCAGCGCCTGATTACCCCCGGCTCAAGCCTGGGGTAATAAACCGGAAATGGCTTTTAAAGCTTAACGGAGACAGGTTCCAGAATCAATGACTTTGATAAAGCTATGGTAAGTACTGCATTCTATTTATCGTAAGACCCCTGTTTGAAAGATGTAGTCAGTCAGGCTGGACCTGAATGAAGTTTGTGCTTAACATTTGTGGTCAGGAACAGAAGGCTGAAATATTATGATTATTGGCATATTTAAAATTCTTAATACCTTCAGGCGCAACAAATAATGAAGAATCCATTTAAAAGTAATTCCTGCTGGAAAACTACAGGCAATTATATTGCGAATCGACCAAAAGGGCAGATAATGATGGCTGTATTGGGTTTAATACTTTGGTTACGCCTGCCTGCTCCAATGTCCGGACTGCATATATTTTCATAAAGTGGTGTTTAACATTATTTGTAGTTCTTTCTGCTTAAATAATTATTCCAGAATCATTAACTTCGCACCGCCGGAAATGGCAGGAGTTTATAAGTGCCGGAGATGGGTAATCAGCTTTGGCAGTTTTATTTCCGATTATTGTACAGTGCATATTGCCGTGTTTTAACATATATCTTTTTCGGATGAACAATTACAGGAAATTCAACAACATCATCGGCTGGACCACTTTTGCCATTGCCCTGGTTGTGTACACCCTAACCCTTGAGCCAACCGCAAGCTGGTGGGATTGTGGTGAGTATATTGCTACCGCTTTTAAACTTCAGGTGGGTCATCCTCCCGGAGCACCACTGTTTCAGATGGCTGGCCGATTTTTCTCGTTGTTCGCATTCGGCAATACCGAAAATGTGGCCCTGATGGTGAATTTTATGTCGGGGCTTGTCAGTGCATTTACCATATTATTTCTCTTTTGGACCATCACCCACCTTGCCAGGAAAGTGGTCGTGAAAGACAATGAAATGTCAAAGGCGCAGCTGGCCGTTATCCTTGGCAGCGGACTGGTGGGCGCGCTGGCATATACATTCTCTGACTCGTTCTGGTTTTCGGCTGTCGAAGGCGAGGTTTATGCGATGTCCTCTTTCTTTACAGCAGTGGTTTTCTGGGCCATCCTGAAATGGGAGGAAAATTCCGATGAGAAACACAGTATCCGCTGGATTGTACTGATCGCTTACCTTGTAGGCCTGTCCATCGGGGTTCACCTGCTGAACCTGCTGGCCATTCCGGCAATCGCGTTTGTTTATTATTTCAAGAAGTACAAGCCGACTACCAAGGGAATTTTTCTCACCGGCACTGTTTCCATCTTTCTGCTGGCTGCCATCATGTATATCATTATACCCTGGGTGGTTGACCTTTCCGCCAGATTCGAGCTTTTATTTGTAAATTCTTTTGGATTGCCATTCAATTCGGGGACACTGGTCTATTTTGCACTGATTACGGCAGGGCTGGTTTTAGGTCTCGGATATACGCGCCGCAAAGGAAAACTGATTGCGAACACCGCCTTGCTGGCACTCACCTTTATCCTGATCGGTTATTCTTCTTTTCTGATGCTGGTGATCCGGGCTAATACCAACACCCCGATCAACGAAAACAATCCTGACGATGCCATCAGTCTGCTTTCCTATCTCAACCGTGAGCAATATGGCACATGGCCGCTATTCCAGGGGCAGTATTACAGTGCTCCGCTCGATCAGCAGGATCCATTTGATGATGGCTCACCGGTATATATCCGGGACAAAAAATCGGGAAAATATGTGATTACTGATAATCGTAAAAACTCTATTCCGAACTACGATCCGAAATTCACCACGATTTTTCCGCGTATGTGGAGTTCTTCAAATAGTAATCACATAAAAGCATACAAGAGTTGGGGAAAAGTTGAAGGTGTGCCAATTAGCGCTATAAATAATAGAG
>CAZDBX010000033.1:0-20297 GCA_964503805.1 uncultured Lentimicrobium sp.
GGCCGAAATGCAGGCCGGCTGTAGGAGCGGCAACCGCTCCTTCTTTGGAAGCGTAAATGGTCTGATACCAATCCTTGTCCTCGGGAACAATGTCGCGAATGGCCTGCAACTCCTCCGGAAGGGGTGTTTTGCCAAGGCTTTCAATGGTTTTCTTAAATTCGTCATATGGTCCGTCAAACAGGAACCGGAGGGTGCGGCCCCGGGAAGTGGTATTGTCAATCACTTCAGCAACCAGTGAGTCATCATCACCGAAATACAACTTGTTGCCGATGCGTATTTTTCTTGCCGGATCAACCAGAACATCCCACAAACGGGCTTCCGCGTTAAGCTCACGGAGCAGAAATACGGTGATTTTAGCGCCGGTTTTTTCCTTCTCGCCGGTAAGCAGTGCCGGAAACACTTTGGTGTCGTTAATTATAAATGCATCGCCATCTCCAAAATATTCCAGAATATCAGTGAACATCCTGTGTTCAATGGTTTTGGTTTTGCGGTTCAGTACCATAAGCCGCGATTTGTCCCGGTTATCGACCGGTTGCTTTGCAATCAGATCATTGGGCAGTTGATAGCGAAATTGCGAGAGTTTCATTCTGTAAGGTTTTATGTTTAGAGATATTCACTTCAGGAAGAGGAGTGAATAGCCATTATTTTAGCTGTCGCTTCAAAAAAAGTCGTATGTTTGCACGGACACCGAATGTAACGGGTATCTTATCCCTGATATTGTCTGCACCCCACTCGCCTTGCCGCACTCCTCAAAAGGGGTGCAAAAGTAATACTAATTTGCCGAAAAATCAAGGGTTTAGAAGGTTTATTTTTAACATTTGTTAAAATCATTACATCAACCTTCAAAATAATTTATAATTTTGCGCCCTTAAAACCGGATCGTTCAACCTCTATTAGCACATCTGAAATGGCCACAGTGGTTAACATTTTCTCGGGCAGAGCCACCCGTTACCTGGCCGAAAAGATAGCGGTCAGCTATGGTAAGAAACTTGGTGATGTCCTGATTACTGATTTTTCGGATGGTGAATTTCAACCCTCCTTTGAAGAAAATGTTCGGGGGAACGACCTGTTTATTGTACAATCGACCTTTGCACCAAGCGACAACCTTTTTGAACTACTGCTGATGATCGATGCTGCCAAGCGGGCATCGGCCAGGCATATCATTGCCGTTATTCCTTATTTCGGGTTTGCGCGGCAGGACCGGAAAGATAAACCCCGGGTGTCGATAGCCGCCAAACTGGTGGCCAACCTGCTTACCGCCGCGGGCGTTCAGCGGATCATCACCATCGATTTGCATGCCGATCAGATTCAGGGGTTCTTTGATGTACCTGTTGATCACCTTTACGCTTCTTCAATCTTCGTGCCTTTTA
Organism: uncultured Lentimicrobium sp.; assembly: GCA_964503805.1. Classification (GTDB taxonomy): domain Bacteria; phylum Bacteroidota; class Bacteroidia; order Bacteroidales; family Lentimicrobiaceae; genus Lentimicrobium. Next base: position 1,371 of record CAZDBX010000033.1, read on the forward strand.
TCAAGCAGCTGAACCTGCCCAACCTGGTAATGGCATCCCCCGACACCGGAGGGACCCGCAGGGCTGCAGCTTATGCCAAGATATTGAATACCAGTTTTGTAATTTGTTACAAACAGCGATCAAAGGCTAACCAGGTGGATACCATGGCACTGATTGGCGATGTCACCGGAAAGGACGTTATCCTTGTGGATGATATCATCGATACCGCCGGTACCATTTGCAAGGCGGCAAAACTGATGATGGACAACGGCGCTGCAAGTGTCAGGGCTTTCTGTACGCATCCGCTCCTCTCGGCAAATGCCATCGAGCGGATTGAAGCCTCTCCGTTTACCGAAGTCATCGTCACTGACACCATCCCCCTGCGGCGCGAAAGCCCGAAGATCAAGGTGATCAGTACCGCAACGCTGCTGGCTGATGTGATTGGCAAGGTGCACAACTACGAGTCCATTTCGACACTTTTTAAATTTGAATAACCATAAGGTTACTTTTAATAATCATCAACTAAATTTTTAAACAATGAAAACAGTATCTATGAGCGGTTCCCTTCGCGGGAACGTAGGGAAAAAAGATGCTAAGGCCCAGCGCGCTGCGGGTAAAGTACCCTGTGTAATTTACGGCGGCAAAGAGCAGGTTCACTTCTCAGCCGATGAAGTAAGCTTCAAGCCCATACTTTTCACCCCGAATGCACACCTGATCAACATCAGTGTTGACGGTAAAGAATACCTGACCATCCTGCAGGATGTTCAGTCTCATCCGGTAAGCGACAGTATCCTGCACGCTGATTTTCTTGAACTGGATCCCCTGAAGCCTGTGATTATTTCTGTTCCCATCCGCATTACCGGCACTTCGCCCGGCGTACTGCGCGGTGGTAAACTGGTCAAGAAATTCCGTAAACTGAAAGTCAAAGCGTTGATTCAGCACCTGCCCGACGAAGTTGAGGTAAGCATCAACAATCTCGACCTGAACCAGTCGGTAAAGGTTGGTGACCTGAAAATGGAAAATGTAGAATTTCTTGATATCAGGAGCGGCGTGATAGTCAGCGTTATGTCAACCCGTAATGTTGAGCCTGCAGAACCCGGAAAGTAATCAGAGAACTACTGAACATGAGAACCGGAGGCAGGCGACACCGTTCACTGCCTCCGGTTTTTTATTGTCTATGGTTTTCCGGATCATCTGATCATAATCCCGGAATAAGTATTTTTGATCTCAGAATAAAATCAGGTCTGAACCCGGTTGTTTTCCCAAAACCGGACAGCACCTGCCTAAATCCGCATAAACTGTGAAGTATCTGATAACCGGACTTGGAAACATAGGTGATGAATATGCCAACACCCGGCACAACATCGGTTTCATCATTGCCGATGCCCTGGCGCAGGATCTTGGTGTGAAATTTACCACCGACCGCCTGGTATCGCGGGCTGAAGCCCGTTACCGGGGGAAAACGGTGATCATCATCAAACCCACTACCTACATGAACCTGAGTGGTAAGGCATACCGTTACTGGCTTACACAGGAAAATATTCCCATTGAAAACTCGCTCGTAGTTGTTGATGACCTCGACCTTGACCCCGGCGTTTTCCGTCTGAAAACCAGGGGAAGCGGAGGAAGCCACAACGGGTTGAACCATATTATAGAAACGTTGGGGCATAACAATTTTCCACGACTGAGGGTGGGCATCGGCAGCAACTTTGCCAGAGGATTCCAGGTGGAATATGTGCTGGGGCGTTTTACACGCGAAGAAGAGAAACTGTTTATGGAGCGCATTCCCGTTGCTGTGGAAATGATTAAAAGCTACATTGCCGCCGGGGCAACCAATACCATGAATGCTTTTAATAATAAATGAAACATTGTTATCCGGGGAAATTATTATTTGACCGGAATGCTTTATAGGCGTTGGTTTCAGAAGATTGTAACAGCATACAACTTACTTTTAAATATTTCGCCACTAAGCGATGCACTTAGCCTGCCGAAGTGGCACAAAGGCACCAGGTTGCACAAAACCTGTTTTTCTCTTTTAGTGATACTTAGTGTCTTCGAGTCTTTGTGGCAAATTCTTTCTTTATTTTATCCGGACAATAGTGATAAATGAATCATCTTAATACGGATGGATAACCCGGGATAAGTCAAGCACAGATGATCTGAGGCCGGTCTTCCGGAATATTTTACGGTAGGTTCAGGATAACAAAACAAAGCAGCAGACCCAGGGGCCTGCTGTCTGCATTTTTTATTGAACAGGATTAGTTTACCTTCAGTTTTTTCGCGATGATCTCGCTGACATTCCCCAGGTCTACCCGTTCCTGCAGCATGGTATCGCGTTCGCGGATGGTGACCGTATTGTCCTCCAGGGTCTGGTGGTCGACGGTGATACAGTAAGGGGTACCTATGGCATCCTGCCGGCGGTATCGCTTGCCGATGGAGTCTTTCTCCTCGTACTGGCAGTTGTAATCATATTTCAGCGTATCCGTGATCAGGCGGGCTTTTTCAGGCAGTCCGTCTTTGGCCACCAGCGGAAGCACCGCGGCTTTGATGGGTGCCAGCACCGGGGGTAGTTTCATGACCACGCGCTCCGAGCCATCGTCGAGTTTCTCCTCGGTGTAGGCATTGCTGAGCAGGGCCAGGAAGGTGCGGTCGAGACCGATGGAGGTTTCCACTACATAAGGCACATAGCTCTCGTTCAGCTCAGGATCGAAATAGGTGATTTTTTTGCCCGAGTATTGCTGATGGGCGCCAAGGTCGAAATCGGTGCGGGAGTGAATGCCTTCCAGTTCCTTGAATCCAAAGGGGAAACGGAATTCGATATCGGCAGCGGCATTGGCGTAATGGGCCAGCTTCTCGTGGTCGTGGAAGCGGTAATTGTCTTCACCGAGGCCCAGGGAAAGGTGCCATTTCAGTCGCTCTTTCTTCCAGAATTCAAACCACTCCAGTTCAGTGCCGGGGCGCACAAAATACTGCATCTCCATCTGCTCAAACTCGCGCATGCGGAAGATAAACTGGCGGGCGACAATTTCGTTTCGGAAAGCCTTGCCGATCTGGGCAATCCCGAAAGGGATCTTCATACGGCCGGTCTTCATCACGTTCAGAAAGTTCACAAAAATACCCTGGGCGGTTTCAGGCCGAAGAAATATGGTATTGGCTTCCTCGCTGACCGAGCCCATCTGGGTGGAGAACATCAGGTTAAATTGTCTTACTTCTGTCCAGTTGCGCGAACCTGAAACGGGACAAACAATCTCGCAATCCTCAATCAGTTTCTTGATATCGGACAGGTCGTTGTTCTCAAGTCCTGTGTAAAGACGGTGCTTGATAGCGTCTATTTTAGCCTGATTTTCTAGCACCCTTTGATTGGTGGCCCTGAACTGGCCTTCGTCGAAGGCATCACCAAAGCGTTTGGCGGCTTTTTCAACCTCCTTGTTGATTTTCTCTTCAAGTTTTGCGAGGTGATCTTCAACCAGTACATCGGCGCGGTACCGTTTTTTCGAGTCCTTGTTGTCGATCATCGGATCGTTGAATGCATCCACGTGGCCCGATGCTTTCCAGATGGTCGGATGCATAAAAATGGCCGAATCTATCCCCACGATGTTCTCATGGTATCGTACCATCGCCTTCCACCAGTATTCCTTGATGTTGTTCTTCAGCTCCACGCCATTCTGGCCGTAGTCATATACGGCGCTGAGGCCGTCGTAGATCTCGCTTGACTGAAATATAAACCCATACTCCTTGGCATGGGCGGTTATTTTTTTGAAAAGTTCGTCGTAGTTTGCCATGCGGCAAAGGTAAGAATTGATTTTGGATTATTAAACGGGCGTTGATGCCTGTATTACGGGCATAATCCCAATGGAGGGAATGTCATATATCCCGGCAGTAAACTGTATTACAGATACATGCATCAGAAGTAAGTGTGCGAATTTCGCTTACCAGGTGAGGGTGTTCAGTTTTTCCCTGACTTCCTGAAGTTCCGGCGTAATGTCGAAATGCAGTGAAGGTTCCAGATAGAAAAGGCTGTGCTCACGTTTAAAGCGTTCTTCGCCGGCCCCGGTGATATTTAACATAATAAGGGCGTCAGGGTCCAGACGGCCGGCATTCAGTTCGTTTTTCAGCGAGGCGGTTGCAATGGCAGCAGCAGAATAGATGTCGATGCCTTCCGTTTCAAGGAAAAGTTCCTTGGCTGCCCGGGCTTCGCGATTGGTTGCTTTCAACACATCTCCTCCGGTATCTAGAAGGGCATCGTAAAGGCCCCCTTTAATGGGGTAGGGCGGCCGCCGGTTCGACAGTACTTTGGCATCAATTTCGGTAACATGTTCCCTGGCCAGGTCGTCGTCGTAAGGAAGCATGGCACGGGAGCCGGCTTTCCATGCATCGTAGATAGGCTGAAAGGGCGCGTTCTGCGAAACCATCAGTTTCATTTTGTTGCTACCGAACCGTCCGTCGGCGATAAGCCTCAGGTTGGCTTCCCAGGCTGCAATGGCGCCGGTGCCGCTGCCAACAGCCTGAAAATAATACTCAGGAATTTGTCCGATGGTGGTGACCGCTGACAACACGGTAGTGCCCATTCCGTCCCGCCGGGCCACATTTTTGGCTCCCCCTTCGGCCAGGAACCCCTCGCATTGAGTGGCCAGGTTCGATAGGTAAATGGCATCGAAATAGTCACTTCCATGTGCTGTTACAGCCAGTTTTACACAAGGGTTAAGCGGTTTTTCGAACCACAGGGCATTGATGTAATCGTGAGGTACGCATAGCAGCAAGGGAATATTGTTTTCGGAACAAACCTTTGCAAAGGCCCGTGCAGTATTTCCTGCCGATGCGACAACAAGCACCTGTTTCAGGGCCGGATCCATGCGGCCACACACGGAGTAAGCTTCGGTTTCCTTAAAGGAACAGGTAGTCATACCGGCGCCTTTCTCGGGCCAGTATCCGCTGAAAGTAATCCAGAGGTTTTTTAGCCCCAATGTTGCGGCTAGTCCTTCACTTTTGTAGGTCACCGGGGCAGATGAACCTTCCAGGGTGCGCTTCAGTGGCAACCAGTCGGAAAAGGTATATAAACCAGTGTCATTACCCCTTAAATGCAACTGTTGTCTTTCGTAAATTGCACGGATCAGCGCTGGTTTATCCTCACCCGGCGCATCGAGCATCCATCCGTTGTCTTTAAATATTTTTCCTGTTGCCAGTGATTGCAATTTATATTGCGTGGGGGTAAAGACTGATTGCATGGTTGTTTTTTAGTAAAGCGCAAAAGTAAGAAAAGTGAACGGAAGGGAGAAGATTCCAATACTAAGGTTTTCATCCGCACAGATTGAACCTGCATTTATTCAGGGGTTCATTGACCGGAAAGTACCCTTTTATAACTAAAAACCTGCCGTAAAAATGCTTTTCTATCATGAACCTCACTAAATTTGATAAAAATCCGGCAAATGAAAAGTTTTACCTTATCAGATTACCCCTACATACAGCTTAATCAGTTACTCAAACTGCTTAACCTTGCCGAAACTGGTGGAGAAGCCAACCTGATGATCACTGAAGGCAAAGTAAAAGTGAACGGAACAGTTGAACTGCAAAAACGAAAAAAATTATACCCGGGGGATAAAGTTGATTTTAATGGCGAAATAATTGTAATTGCCCCCGCATAACCCTCCGGTTGGGATAAATCCGTTTGAGATTGCTATTGCTTTTTGCTTTATTAATCCATATTTTTATGTTTCCTAAAACCATATTTTATGAAAAGAATCTTGTTGGGGTTGATAGCCCTTGTATTCGTGGCAACTTCTTGCAGGGAGACCATTGAAAAAGAAGTAAACATTGTGCAGGATACCACTGCTGTAGCTCCGCGCGATGGCGTATTCTACCATATTTCGAGTGGCCCCGAAAGCCCCCACAAGGTAGTAATGGCACTGAAGCAGGCGGTTATGATGGCCGAAGACAAGGATGTATTGTTGTATTTTGACATCAAAGGGATTGAAGTTGTGCTGAATGATGCCATTGACGTGAGTTATCCGACTTTCCCAAGTTCGAAAGAATCGCTGAAGCTGCTCATGGAAAAGGGTGTTACAATCTTTGCCTGTCCCTCCTGCCTGAAGGCAGCCGGTAAAAGTGAGGCTGATCTTATGCCCGGAGTGTTGCTGGCTCAGAAGGATCAGTTTTTCAACTTTACCAAAGGCAGGATTCTGACCATTGATTATTGAGATGCTTCATTGATTTATTTCCCTCTTTTGAAGGATAAACATCAAGGTTGTAATCCTCTTTTCTGTTTGCCGTAGATGATTTTCAGCACATTAAGATCATCTGAAAAGCGTATTTTATGAAACCAAAATTGCTGATTCTGCTGTGTCTCCTTGTGGCAATCATTCATGAGACCAGCGCTCAGAATCCGGGATTCCGGGTTTTTTCTGATGATCAGGAGATTTACTTTTGCTTTCCTTTCACGAAGGAGGTGGACCTGCTGGCTGTTTCCAGACAAATCTCCATGGATAATATCATGAACGATACGGTCTGGGCATACGCGAACCGCAAACAATTTGAAAAGTTTTCAGGGCAGGGCTTTAACATTACCATTCTGCCGCATCCGGGCGATGCACCGGGCGTAATCACGCGCGACCAGGTGGAATTATCCGGCGCTGTGCGGACCACATGGAACTTCTACCCTACTTATGAGGCTTATGAAGCGATTATGGCGGATTTTCAGACACTGTATCCTTCGCTTTGCCGGGTGGAAAACATCGGTACCCTGGCAAGCGGGCGAAAGCTGCTGGTCGCGAAAATTTCGGATAATATTAATGAAGACGAAGCAGAGCCTGAATTTTTCTATTCTTCTTCCATGCATGGAGATGAAACCACCGGTTATGTATTAATGCTTCACCTGATTGAATACCTGCTGCAGAACTACGGCACGGATCCTGAGGTTACGAATCTGGTTGACAATATGGAAATATACATTTGTCCACTGGCCAATCCCGACGGAACATATTACGGGGGCAACAGTTCTGTGAGCGGTGCACGCCGTTATAATGCAAACTTTGTGGATCTGAACCGCAACTACCCTGATCCGGCCGAAGGTGACCATCCCGACGGAAATGCATGGCAGCCGGAAACTGTCGCTTTTATGAATTTTGCTGAACAGCGCAGTTTTGTTGCCGGGGCCAACTTTCACGGAGGTATTGAAGTGGTGAACTATCCGTGGGATACCTGGAGCAGATTGACGGCCGATAACAGCTGGTGGGTAATGGTAAGCCGTGAATATGCGGATGCCTGTCAGGTAAATGGCCCTTCCTGGTATATGGATGACCTGGATAACGGAATTACCAACGGCTATGCCTGGTACCGGATTACCGGCGGACGGCAGGATTATATGAATTATTTCAGGCATTGCCGGGAAGTTACCATTGAAATCTCCACCACCAAAATGGTGGCTGCTGCCCAGCTACCTGACTACTGGAACTACAATTACCCCAGTATGCTGAATTTGTTGAAGCAGTCAACATACGGTTTCAGGGGTGTGGTAACCGACCAGTTGTCAGGACTGCCCGTAAAGGCCAAAATCACCCTGACCGGACATGATGCAGATAATTCGGAAGTTTATTCTTCGGTGCTTCATGGTGATTATTACAGGCCGGTTAAAGCCGGAACATACACCCTGCAGGTAAGTGCTCCCTGTTACCAGACGCAGACTTTCAGCAATCTGACCATTGCCGATTTCAGTACTTATACGCAGAATATTCAGCTAATCCCCTCGGCCGGGGTTTCAACATCCGGTGTAACTGATATTACTTCAGGCTCGGCGACCTGCGGGGGTGAGGTGATCTGTGAAGGGAGTTCTCCTGTTGCCGCGCGTGGCGTTTGCTGGGATACCTCAGTCAATCCGTCGCTGTCAGGCCAGCACACCCAGGATGGAAGCGGTGCGGGCTCATTTATCAGCCTCATTTCGGGCCTTTCTGCCAGTACGACTTACTACGCGAGGGCTTATGCAACCAATGGTGAAGGTACCGTTTACGGAGAAAACATTCAATTTATCACCAGTTGCGATATCATTGAGCAGTTTCCCTTTACTGAGGATTTCGAGAACGGAGGCCTGATCCCTGCTTGCTGGACCCAGGAGCAGGTGAACAATTCGGGAATCAGCTGGACTTTCATTACCGGAAATGGCAGCAGCAACCCGGCAACAGCGCACGGAGGTAATTATAATGCCTGTCTGAAAGATAATTCTTCAGCAGACAACAAAACCCGGCTGATCAGTCCGCCCCTGAATCTGAGTGCATTGATCAACCCTTCCCTTCAATTCTGGCATACACAGGCCTTATGGTCGCCCGATCAGGATGAACTCAGGGTCTTTTACCGGACCAGCGCTGACAGTGAATGGATATTGCTTCAGTCATACACTCAGAACATTGCTTCATGGACGATGCACACCCTTGATTTGCCGGATGCTTCGGAAACCTATTGTATTGCTTTCGAAGGCAACGCAAAATACGGTTATGGGATATGTGTGGATGATATAATGGTTTCAGGAACATTCCGAACTTTATCGGTCACTCCTTCAAACCTGATGGTTGATGCGGCTTCCGGTAACGCTGATTTTACAGTGGAGTCAAACAGTATTTGGGAGGCTTTTTCAGATCAGGAATGGTGTGTGGTTACGCCATCAGGAAGCGGAAACGGGTCTTTGGTTGCGGATTATGAGGCAAATACAGGGAGTACGCAGCGGGTGGCCGTCATTGCTGTTGTTGTTCCGGGACTGGAACCGGTAGAGGTTACGCTTACTCAGCAAGGCTTACAGGAGAAAGTCCTGAATCTGACCGTTTTACTCGAGGGATTGTATCAGGGCCCTGGGATGAACAAAGCGAAAAATGAATCAGGAGACCAGTTTCCCGGTGATATTGCGGACCTGATTCAGGTGGAACTCCGGGAGGCTGAAGCGCCCTATGCGCTGGCGGCGGGTCCTTTTGTAGTGTTCCTTGACATTATCGGCAATGCTCAGCTCACACTGTCGCCGGAAATTTCATCAGATTATTTTATTGTGATAAAACACCGGAACAGCATTGAAACCTGGAGCAGCGGTCCTGTTTCATTCAGTAATGCAAGTGTAGGTTATAATTTTTCCGATGCTGTTACCAGGGCCTGGGGCGGCAATCTTAAACCTGCCGGGGATGTTTTCCTTATTTTTGCCGGAGATGTGAATCAGGACGGAGTGGTGGATTCGGCGGATATGACTGTAGTGGATAATGACGCGCAGGGTTTTGCAACAGGATATCTGCTTTCGGACGTGAATGGAGACGGAATTACCGATTCAGCCGATATGACTTTACTGGATAATAACGCCGCGAACTTTGTCAGCAGGATGACACCCTGAATGTTCCCGGAAATGAAAAAGCCGGCAGGTATATCACTCCGCCGGCCCGGTTGGTTGGTTTTGGATAAAGGCAATTAATGTAAAACAATTTTGAGCATTTCTTCTGTTTCGTTGTAGGCCTTTACCATGGTTGCTGCGGCATCCCCGCCAATCATTGCCGCGAAGGCGGGTGCATTCATCCGCGAAACGTAAGTGTTTCCGTCAGACTTCTCATAAACTGAAATCCGGCAGGGAAGCATGGGGCTTACATTACGGTATTCATCCTTCGAAAGGATCCCGAAAGCATGAGCGGGATTGCACAGTTCAATCACTTTCACCGGCAGGACTTCCTTTCCGTTTTTCTTCATGGTTTCCTGCAGATCATGGATGGTGGTGATTTTCCAGCCCTTCTCTGCAATTGTTTTTGAAAGCAATTCCATTGTTTCGGTAAAGCCATAACTGCTCTGATTTTCAATCATAACAGCCTGCTTTTCAATGCCTGTTTGCTGGCCCGAAACAGAAATAACTGTCATTACCAGTAAAAAAGAGAACAAATAACTGATCTTCATTGATATTTGGATTTGTTGGTTAACAATTTTCCTGTTTATACAGGTTCAAATATTTTGCAAAACCGCTGTTAAACAACTCAGATCTTACAAATGTTTGTTTACCTGTTTGATAAGGAAATCTTTCGGCTTAATCCCGACTATGCGATCCACTTCTTTCCCGTTTTTGAAAAGGATAATGGTAGGGATTCCCCTGATGCCGAATTGCTGTGAAACTGGCTGGTAATGATCCACATTCAGTTTGGCTACAACAGCTTTAAAATTTTCATCCTCAGCCAGTTCATTCAGTACGGGGCCCATAACTTTACAGGGCATGCACCATTCGGCCCAGAAATCAACCATGACCAATCCTTTTTTGGTCTGGCTCTGGAAGTTTTTATCGGTAAGGGTAATGATCTTTTCACTTTCGGGCACCGCTGCCATGGTTTTCATCCGCCTGAACGAATAAATCATGTAAACGGCAAAAAGGGCAACAATCGTGATGGCGATGATTAGTCCGGTTGTCATATCAGTGGGCTATGGATTCGTGTAAATGTCTGGATTTCAGTTGATGAATATAGCCGGAAGCGGCCAGGGCGGCGATGGTCCCATCGCCCACGGCGGTTGTAACCTGACGGTAACGCTTCACGATGGAATCACCGGCGGCGTAAACGCCAGGAATACTGGTGGCCATATCGCTGTTTACCAGGATTTCGTTCCATTGGTTCATTTCAACTTTTCCCTTTAGAAATTCGGTATTCGGAACGTATCCGATAAAGATAAACACCCCGTCGGTTGCGAAGTTTTGCACTTCTCCGGTTTTGAGGTTTTTAATATCCACGCGCTCCAGTTTTTCATTTCCATGGAATCCGGTAATGGTTGACTCCATGATGAAATGAATTTTAGGGTTGGCTTTCGCTTCTTCCACAGCGTATTCAAATGCCTGGAAATGGTCGAACTGGTGAACAATGGTGACTTTGGTGGCATATTTGGTCAGTGAAACCGCCTCTTCGAGGGCGGAGTTGCCGCCACCGACCACCACAATTTCTTTCCCTGTGAAGAAATCCCCGTCGCAGGTTGCGCAATAGGATATTCCCTGGCCTTTGAATGCAGCTTCTCCGGGTACATTGAGGGTGCGCGAGCGGCCGCCGGGTGTCAGGATGATGACATTTGAGGTATAGGTAGTTCCATCTGACGAGGTTACAGATTTTATTTCACCCTCAAGTTGCAAGTCTGTAACCTGGGAATTGCCTTTGATGGTGCAGCCAAAACTTTTGGCCTGCTTTTTCATAATATTGGAAAGCTGGTAACCCGAAATGCTATCCACCCCGGGGTAGTTTGCAATTTCATGGGTTAAAACCATCTGACCGCCCAGCACACCATCACTGATAATCAGTGTGTTCAGCCGGGCACGTGAAAGGTAAATGCCGGCAGTCATTCCTGCGGGGCCTCCGCCTATAACAATGGCATCGAAGTGGTTATTTGTATTCATTTTTGTTAAGCCGGACGTCATTTAAGGGATCCGGCGCCCTGTTTTTCCCTGGTTTATTTTGTCAGGTGATCAGTGCCGGAATAACGGAAACCAGTGAAAGGGCTGTTCGTCATTCCGGATCACATCATTTTTAAAAAAGCAGGTTAGCTGACAGTTACCGGCGAAAATTCCCTGTCGAGAATGGACCTTACCTGGCTCATACTCTGGATACTGGAAGTGGCTTTTACCAGTTTGCCGTTTTTATAATACATGGTGAAGGGAATCCCCATAAAGCCACGCACTTCCGGCACATCGCGTATCACATAAGCCTCAGGATTGTCAAATTCCATATCAGCAAATTTCACATGTTTGTATTCCTCTTCGAGATCTTCCATGATTCCGTATACGGGAATACACATGGGGCCCATGCGGCCGCAGCAGATCATGACATTTTCGTTTTCGTTGATCAGCTTCTGATGTTCAGCAGCCGTCATTACATGGTGAAGGTTGGTGTAGAGCATTGTCTTATTGTTTTTGATTTTTAACTATTTGGGTTGAAGTCGTTGGTGAATCTGTGGTTGATGCAGGAAGAACATTATTCGTTTTCCAGTATCCTGATTTCGTAAGTGATGGGCATTGCTTTGCGGTAAACCGCTGAAACGCCGCAGTAACGGTCCTGAGAAAGATCAATGGCTTTGCGCAGTTTCTCCTCTTCCAGCCCGTCCCCGGAGAATTCATAAATAAGGTGCATGCCGCTGTAGTGTTTAGGGTGTTCTTCGGTGAGTTCAGCCTCTATGCGTATGTTGAAGGTTTCAGGCTCTACCCGCATCTTTTTCAGGATAGAGATTACATCCATACCGGTGCATCCGGCCAGTGAAGCCAGCATTAACTCTTTGGGCCTGGGTCCTGCATCCTGTCCGCCCACTTCCGCTTTCGCATCCATAATTACATGATGTCCGCTTACAAGGGCATCAAACTGCATATTGCCGTTCCAGGAGGTATTTAAGGTCTGTTTCATGTTGCTGTATTTTTGATGCTGCAAAATTAACCCCCGCATCATTCCCCGGCAAGCATACAGCGGGCGGGGGGCACAAGCCCGGAATTGAGTTTGCTCAACTTTTTTATTGAGGAAGATCCGAAGGGGAATGAAATATCAGCGGATGCTGTTACCTGATCTCTCCCAGAAACACACTCCACATCAGCAGCGTGTCGTTGCCAAATGCTTTGGGTAGTTTACGGGCATAAAACAATGCACTCAGTTTTTCTTTACCCAGGTTTATGGTATCTTGATCTGTGCATGTTACCGTAGTGCAGCTGAAATTTAATTGCCCGGTGTAACAGGATTCCCCGGCCTGCCGGAGCGGCTTAGTAATACGTACATGCTCAATTTTGAAAGAGATTGACTCATAGCCGGAGACGCAGTGCTGACCAGCCGCATCTTTGATTTTAAGGGTTTTGTTGGTGGTGATTAAACCCAGATGCTTGTCTAAGGCAATATCTTCGCTGGTAAACATATTGCTGATCATACGTTCAGCCTCGGCCCTGAGGGCTGTATCCAGGTTTTTGTTGAAAGCGATACCCAGGTAATCGCCATAATCCATAATCTTTTGTTTTGCATTGATCTCGAAGGCCCTCAATGACTGTTCTGACAGGATATCCGCTTCAAATTCAGTCCTGATCCTTTCCCTGGACTGCTCCAGGTCGGCCTTTTCTTTACCGGCTTTTTTTTCCTCTTCCGGGCCGCACGACCTCGAGCTCAGTATAAACCAGGTAAGGAAAGCAATGAGTATATAGTAACTTTTTCTCATGGCCGTACCTCCCTTTGCCTGAAGCGGATCAGTGAAATTTTACCCGCTTCATACCTGGTGTCAAAAATTTCAATACCCTGTAAACCGGCTGAAGGAAGCGTCAGTTTATTGATAAACTCCCCTTTGTTGTATAATTCCACTCCAAGGGTTTCCTTGCCATATACCTGATAAATCATGGCGTTGTCCGAAATGATCCTGTTCAGCTGGTCTCTTCTTTTCTGCCAGTCGTTCACCCTGCTGGCCGAAAAATACTGAATCATCAGCGCATAGTTGTCCGGCCGCAGGGTTACGGTCTCCTGAGGATTAAACTTATCGAGCAACCTGACCATAGTATCGGTGTGATAGCAGGGCGCTTCCACAACAAACCTGAGACTGGCCCTGCTGGTTTTCACGGTGAAACTGCCGTCGGGACCGCAGAGATAACTGACCGGTGACTCATTGTCGCGCAGAATGCTGACTTTGATCAGGTTATTTGTTATTGACATACCGGTATCTGCATCATAAAAAGTGAAGCGGTATTCTTTTGTACTCAGCATTTTGAACAGGAGAAAGAACAAACCCGATAAAATCAGGGCTGCAACAGGCACAAAGTAAAAGTACCGGTTGGCATGCTTCAGCGAATAAAGTCTGGTTGAATTTGCCGCATGTTTGAATCTGAAATCATCCCAGTTTGCAAATCCGGCATACCGGCTCAGGATGTTCAGGATATCGATGCGCGGCAGACCCCCGTTTGCCGCTTTCATGTGCATGTAAAACCATTTTTCACTGATGTGGGCATTCGTCTTTTGCAGCAACTCTTCCTGAAAATCAACGATCTCCTGTCCTTTCCATTCTGAGATGGAAGGATTGATTCCCGGATAGGACTGCAGCATACGTTCCACAATCTTTTGCTTCAGGATTCCGAAGGTCTGTAAATCCCTGTCGTTCACAAAAGTGACAATTTTCCGGTTGAACCGATGGCAAAACGGTGGTAAAGTGTTTTACAATCAGTTTACAAGTCCAATTCAAATGAAAAAGCAACGGACATTCTAATTTTGACTCTTAAAGTTACGAAAAAACCTCTCATTTCAAACCGTATGATCATGAAAAAGTATGTGATGATTTTTTCCTTTCTTGCCTGCTCACTGACTGCCATGGCTTATTTAAGCGGGAATCCCGGAGACAGGGATGTCTTCAGGGCTTATGAACTCAGGATGAACGGCAAGGTGGATGAGGCAAAAGCGCTGCTTTTGCAGGTGCTTGACAAGGACTCCACCAATGCCATGGCGCATTACGAAATGGCCAGGCTAAACTTTTACCTGCTGACCGGGGGAGGGGGTACCCGCCTGGAAGACGTTGCCGCCCACATCAGTAAGGCAGCCGATTTGGAGCCGGATAATGTTACCTATGCTTATTACAGGGCGGTTTCCGGTTTTATGAATGCATTTATGTATATGCAAATGGGGCAGGAGGATAAGATTAAAGATGCCGTGGACGAGACCTGTAGTTTGCTCAGGAAAGTGTTGTTGCTGAAACCTGATTATTGCGAACCCATGCTCTATCTTGTAGAGATTTACGGAATGCTACCGCCTGAGATGGGTGGCGACAGCACTCAGGCTGCTTACTATGCCGGGAAACTTTCCGAAACCAATGCTTATTTCGGCGCCAGGGCCAGAGAAGTGCTTGCTCCTGAGGGGACAGATCTGATAAAGTTCTGGGAAAATGAAATTGCCGGAAACGGACGGACACCCGAACTCCTTTACCGCACTGCAATTGCCGGGATTCTGGCCGGAAATCCGGAGGTGGCTGAAAAGTATTATAGTGAAGTGAAAAGTAAAGATCCTTCGGCCAATCTGCTTCAGCTCCAGTTGGGAAGGTATCATATGATGAAAGTAATGCAGAACAGGGAACTTGCCTCCACTGAGCTACCAGCTGCAATCACCTGTTTTGAGCAATATCTTCAGACCCTTCCTGAACCTGTCGTGCCGCTTAAGGCATACACCCTGGGCCTGATGGCCAGGGCTAACATGTTTCTTGGCAAGCAGGAAGAAGGTGAAAAATTTCAGCAGCAGGCAACTGCCACAGACAAATACTTTTCCAGGGCTTCCGGTGTCCCTGACCAGCTCCTGTTTGAGCCGCCCGACAAGATTTGCCATCACTACTTCTCGTTTTTCAGCCCTTTCTGAGATTTCTGTAGAAAATGCTGTCCGGCTTTGAAAAAGTAGTAATCGGACTCTCTCCTGAATCGGGAGGATTCATAATTGAGTAAACACGGAACTTTTAATCTTCGCAAATATGAAAACGATCGTCTTGTTTTTGATTTCATGGACCATATTTTTCATTTCGGAAGCCCAGACCTGGAAAATTCCGGTATACCGTCAAACAGATGAATCCAGGTTAAAAACCCTGAAATTCACCCCCAAAACATACTGTACCGTGAGAATCCGGCTTCCCGAAACAGATTCAGTGAAAGAGAACATTACTTACCAGGGATTATTCCATTCGGTAAGCATGGATTCGCTGGTGATAAAACCCGATTTGTACAAATCTTTCAAGGAATTGCCCCGGGGGATCAGGCAAACTACCATTATTTCTGCAGATCCATCCCTGAAAGACAACTTACCGGGTGGTGGACTTAAGCCGTTCGCGCTGGCGGATATCGGTTTTCTCAGTTATCAGAAGAGGACTAAATTAATTTACACAGCGGATGATATTTTTAAACCCGTAATTTTTACTTCACTCTTTGTGATAATTCTTTCCCCGCTGATCAGCTATGACTTCAAAGAAGGAGAGCTGAATACGGAAAGATATAAAAAATGGGCACTGGGCAGCACCCTTACCATGACCTCCTGTTTTGCTGTACTGATGGCCATCAATCTGCCAAATCATCGCAGAGAATACCAGTTTCAACCGGGCTGGCCTGAAAAAAAGGCGAAAGTCTGGAAATTTAAGGTCACTCAACCCTGAGCAGAAATGTTTTTGACCCCCCAAATCCTCTCTATTAATCATTGTAAAAACAAAAGCCATGATCGAACATGTTCACAAACACATTACTTCCGAACTGCAGCAGAATGCAAAGACGGATATTATTTTCATACTTGCTTCCATCGCCCTCAACCTGATAGCGCTGGCCATCAATTCGGGATCGGTCGAAAAATCACGTACCGATGACACCGCATTGTTTGTGATGTTCATTTTTGTTGCGCTTGTTATCATCATCAACCTTGTGGCCATTATCGGCCTTTCCAAAGGCAAGCAGACCCGGGCAAAACTTCTGAACGGGCTGATCAACATGTACAGGGATCAGCAGGTGGACAAGTATTATGATGCCTCATTGCTGGCAAGCTATAGCGTCAGGTATAACCTGTTTATCCTGGTGGTGGTTTGCACCGGGATTATCTCAATCATTGTTCCGTTTGTGATGAGGTAAAATGCTGGTTTAACAACAAAAAGCAGAATCCATTTTTTGCATCCGATCAGTTAATCCGTCAAAAAATGAAATCACATTTGATCGCCAGAATTGTGAAAAGTTTCCTTTCCGGTCTTTTCGGAATCTTTTTACTTCAGTTGCAGGCGCAGGAAAGCGAAAATTTTTCCAGCCCGGCCATTTCTCCTTTTATAGAACTTTTCGGCAAAGGGTTTATTTCGCTGAATGTTGATTTCAGACCCAGGGAAACTTTTGCATTTAGTCTGGGTGTTGCGGGAATAGAAGAGGGTTGGGCACCCAATATAATGGGCTACTATTTCGGAGGAAAGAGAAGCAGGCTGGAAATCGGCGGGGGCCTGAGCACAAATTTCAACGCTGGTGAACTCTACAATATGTTTATTCACGGAGTTATCGGATATCGCTCTCAGAAAAAGAAGGGACTGCTATTCAGGGCTGGATTTACTCCCATGTTTGTGATTCCTCTTGACGATGAAGCGAAAAGTGCAGTTATTCCCTGGGCAGGAATTAGTCTGGGGTATAGCTTTTAAGCTGAATACTCCGGATTAGCAATATTAAACGCCCTATATACCATCTTTATCTGGTTATTACCAGCATTACTCCTCCAATAAAAAATTCATCAGATGTATATGCTTGATTCCTTCAGTAGATGAGGTAATCGGAAAATTATCCATTGAGATAACATATTTGGGATAATGATCAGCAATTTTCAACAGATTACCAAATTCACGTTCAATAACTTTTGTATCATTCAGTAAATATGCTACCTGATAGTAAGCAAATTCGCCATTTTGCTCTGCAATAAAGTCAATTTCCTTATCATCCATTTTCCCTACATAAACTTTGTTGCCAAGATAAATCAAGTGGTTATACACTGCATTTTCAATGATTTTTGCGATTTCTGCTGGTTTATATCCGGTGAGCAGATTACGCAGCCCGAGGTCCTGAAAATAAAATTTCTCGCCGCTGTCAAAAATCCGCTTCCCTTGCACATTCCGGCGCCTGACACTATTTATAAAATAAGCCTGTTCAAGATAGTTTAGATAGTTAATGATTACAGAAACCGATTTACTGTTTCTCTGCGATTTCAAGTAATCGGCAATTCTGGTAGCCGAAGTAAGACTCCCTGTATTATCGGCAAGAAACCGGGTCAGGTTTTCAAGAAACGGGATATCACGTATTTGATTCCGGCTCACTACATCGCGATAGAGAATCGTATTATAAATATTCCTCAGATAATCCGTAACCAGGTCATCATCGTTTTCTATATGCCTGAGATATGGCAATCCCCCGTGTTTCAGATACCGCATAAGAGCTTGCTCACTCGCATCAAGTTCATTAAAGAGCAGATATTCCGTAAATGACAAACTGTGGATATTTATTACAACCTGACGTCCACTTAAAAAAGTTGCAATTTCGCCTGAGAAAACTGCAGAATTGCTTCCTGTTATATAGATGTCGCAGTTCCCTTCGGACAATAAGCTCCGTATAGCTCTTTCAAAACCTTCAATATTCTGAATTTCATCAATAAACAGATAATTGTCGCCTGGTTTTTGCGCAGTTTTGATATATAAATATAAATCTTCATAGGTTCTGATTTTGTCAAATTCAAAACGCTCAAGATCAATAAATATAATATTGGCAGTTGGATTAATTGCTTCTAACTCAAGCCTGATCAGTTGTAATAAATAACTTTTACCAACCCTCCGCTGGCCGGTTAAAACCTTAATGAGATCCTTTCCATAATAAGGCCTGATCTTTTCTAAATATTTTTCTCTCTTGATTAATTCCATCTTCAGTACACTTAACAAAACAAACAAAAGTAATAATTTTATTAAATATACTTAATACAATGTAAATTGTTTTCTGCAAATCAGACGCAAACTCAATTCGTTCGTCTGAATTATTTTTGTAAGTGAACATGAATTCTTATCCGATCTTCACCGAAGTCATCGAAATCGACCCCATAATGGTTTTAGTATTGAAGAACGATACCTCCTCGTTTTTCCCCTGAAGTCCGAGTGTATAGAGCAATGGCAGGTAATGCTCCGGAGTAGGGACAGATTGTTCAAAAGCCATTCCGGCCTTTTTATAGTCAATGAGTGCCTGGTGGTTACCTTCTGAAATCCATTGCCGCATTTTTGCATCGGTTTCCACAGCCCAGTCATATCCTGTATCGGGTTTTTTCCAGTCAATGATACGAAGGTTGTGTACGATATTTCCACTACCGATAATCAGTACTCCTTTTTTACGCAGTGCGGCAAGCCCGGCAGCCAGTTCGTAATGCTCACGGGGCGACTTGCTGTAGTCGAGGCTGAGTTGTATTACCGGAATATCGGCTTTGGGATAGAGGTGTTTGATCACGC
>CAZDBX010000034.1:0-20152 GCA_964503805.1 uncultured Lentimicrobium sp.
TGTCCCCGCTTCGGGTGCGGCAAGCCGGATGTTCAAATCACTGTTTGAATTTAGGGAAGAATGACTTAAATCAAAGGGCGGTGAATTATTAACGCCTGGCGATAAGGGCCCGAACTCTGCCGGGTATTTTTTTACAAACATTAAAAAATTCGCATTCTTCGACGACCTGAAAAAGGTAATGGCAGACAATGGATTAAATATCAGGGAGTGCCTGGATCAGAAAGATTATGTTACCATAATCGATTTCCTGCTCGAGGATAAAGGGCTGGGCTATGCCTCACTTCCCAAAGCACTGCTGAAGTTTCACCGTTACGATAACGAATCCAGGCTGGCCCTGGAAGAACACCTGGTTGAAGGAGCTGATTACGGGCAAAATAAAGAGGGACGGGTGGCAATTCACTTCACAGTTTCTCCAGAGCATGCCGATCGGGTGATCGAAGAGATCAATAAAGTGAAGGAAAAGTATGAAGAACTCTTCGAAGTAATCTATGAACTTACCTTCTCCATACAAAAGTCATCCACGGATACCATTGCCGTTGATTCGAAGAACAAACCCTTCAGAAACGACGATGAAAGTATTGTATTCAGGCCCGGCGGGCACGGCGCACTTATCGAAAACCTGAATGACCGGGAAGGCGAAGTCATTTTCATTAAGAACATAGACAACATCGTCCCTGACCGGTTAAAAGAACAAACCTTCCGGTTCAAACGCGTGATAGGCGGTTATCTCTTTGAACTCCGGGATACAATTTTCAGTTATCTTGAAAAACTCGAAGACGGTAATATCAGCGATAATGAGCTAAAGAAAATCATTGCATTTGCTACTGAAAAGCTGTGCATTGGCCCCGGACCGGATTTCGGAGAAATGAGCAAAATAGAAAAAGTAGATTTTCTGTTCACAAAACTTAACCGTCCTATTCGTATCTGCGGAATGGTGAAAAATGAAGGAGAACCCGGGGGCGGGCCTTTCTGGGTGAAAAATTCCGAAGGTGAAATTTCTCTTCAGATAGTGGAATCATCGCAAATTGACCTTGCCGATGCCGGACAGAAAGAGATTTTTGGAAAATCCACTCATTTCAATCCCGTTGACCTGGTTTGCTACGTACGCAATTACAAAGGCGAACAGTTCGACCTGCGCGAGTATGTAGATCCTGAAACCGGCTTTATTTCCATAAAATCAAAGGACGGCAGGGAGCTTAAAGCGCAGGAACTTCCCGGATTATGGAATGGCGCTATGGCCGACTGGATCACCGTATTTGTTGAGGTTCCGCCGATTACCTTTAATCCGGTAAAAACAGTGAACGACCTTTTAAGAAAAGAGCATCAGCCTGCCTGAACCATGAAGATGGAAATCAACCGCCAGATACTTGTTGAAGATCTGGTCAGGGAATATCCTTTTGCCAGCCGCTTTCTTTCGGACCGTGGCCTGCAGTGCATAATCTGCGGAGAACCGGCATGGGGAACACTCGAAGAACTTGCCCTTGACAAGAATTTCACAGAACAGCAAATCAGTCAATTGATTGCAGACCTGAAACAGGCTGCATCTCTTTAACTGATTCGTTTCAGGGAGATAACCGCTCTCTGGCCCAGTTGTTTTTTGTCATTCTGTATCTGAGCCTGTCGTGAAGCCGGTTGGCCCTACCCTGCCAGAACTCAACAGATACGGGATCAAATGCGTAACCACCCCAGAATTCAGGCCGTCTCATTTCTTCCTGATTTGCTTTCATACTGTCGAAAAGCCTGGCAAATTCCCTGTCAAGCTCCTCTCTGTCTGCAATTACGGTACTTTGCCGCGATACCAGCGCCCCGATCCTGCTCTCATAAGGCCTTGACAAAAAATACTCATCTGAATCCCGAGCCGGTAACTGTGTCACATTCCCCTCAAATCTCACCTGACGTTCCAGTTCACCCCAGAAAAACAACAGGGAAGCGCGCGGATTTTCGCTCAGATGCCTGCCTTTATTGCTGGTATAGTTCGTGTAAAAGAGCAATCTGCCATTATCAAGCCCTTTCAGCAGTACCACCCGCGACGATGGATAACCTTCATGTGATATGGTTGAAAGCACCATTGCGGTAGGTTCACAAACGCCTGATTTAACAGCATCATCGAGCCATTTGCCAAATAAGGCCAACGGATCAACTCCCGCTTCATGCTCAGAAAGACGGTCCTTAATATAATCTTTACGGATTGAGGAAATTTTCATTGCAGAATTTTTGAAAAACAACAATCGAGATATACAACTGTTCAATTCAACGAAAGCCAGCCAAAATCTATACCTTTGCATCAAACTACTGACCGATGAAAGTTACTTTATCCCACATGCTGACATTCGGCGCAATCCTTTTAACCCTTTTCGCAACCGGTCAGGACTTTTTATCAAAAAAGCAATACAAGGCAGCAATCAGGGCAGAGCGTGCTGAAAAAGACATGGTATTCGAAACTGCCGATAAATCACCGATAGCACCCGCCGACAGGGCTGAATTCAGGGGCCTGAATTACTTTAAACCGGATCCCTCCTACAAGATCATGGCAAGGCTTGAAATATTCAGCAATCCTGATACCATTAAAATGGTAACAACCACCGACCGGAGGCCTCTTTACCTGGTCTTTGGGGAAGCGCAGTTTAAATTGAAAAATAATGAGTTTCGCCTTACCATATACAGAAACATAGATTTAATGACCAAGCCCGGTTTTGAAAGTTATCTGTTTCTGCCTTTCACCGACCTGACCTCCGGCGCTGCTTCATATGGCGGCGGGCGTTACATTGATCTTGAACTGAAAAACGATGGCCTGGTTGAAATAGACTTCAACAGAGCTTATAATCCATATTTCGTTTATAACAAGAAGTACAGTTGCCCGGTCCCGCCTGAAGGGAACTTTCTGAATACAGCGATAAAAGCCGGGGAAAAGGACTATATGCATTAATTGTCAACATTTGCTGCAAGCGGGAATAATTTTTAAATAAACACTTTCAAATAATCTGGTCAGACGCTGAAATATGATCTTCCGGAAAATTGCCTTTTGCCTTTGCCTTTTTCTGCTGCCAGCAATTGCCCGGGCTCAGCTTTTTTATGATTTTCAAAGGGGGTGGTATCTTGGAGCCACTGCAGGCATCGCATCATATTTCGGAGATTTAAGCTTATTCGACCTTGATCCGGTCAATAAGATCAGGCATGAAAGCCGGTTTGTTGCCGGATTAACTGCCGGCAAAAGCCTGAACCAATGGACAGATCTCGAAGTGAATTTTTATCATGGAGGACTGAAAGGGTCAAATCAAAACAATGATTTGGTTTTCACAGGAAATTTCACCGAACTGACCTTAAATGGTCACATAAGCCTTTCCCGGATTATTTCAAAACAGGCAAATCAGCGATTTCAAATCTATCTTTCATTAGGCGCAGGATCAATTTTTTATCGATCCTCCAAATCTAGGATATCCGATAAAACCTTTGTTTCCTCAGTCGGCATAAATCCATCGGGGAATAAAGAAGGAAGCCCGGGCATAGCTGCAGTCTTTCCGGCGGGAATTCTGCTCAGCTTTGACCTGAACAAATCACTGGTTATCAGGAGCAGATTCGCATTCAGAATGCCTGATGATGACCTGTTGGATGCCCATTCCGGATCTACCGGAATAAACGACAGATACTCGTTAGCTACAATTGGATTTATTTACAGACTCTCGCCTGTCAGACCTGATAAATCCGGTCCTTTACCTTGCCCTGAATTCGCCGGATTAATCCGCAGGGAATAAACAGGTTAATAAATGAATTTATTCAGTATTCCCGATTTGCGAAAGGTTCTGAACCAGCGCGTCAATCTTTGCAAGAAGTGACTCTCTGCGCGCCATCTCATGCTCAAGTTTCTTTTGTAACTGGCTGGCCAGATTGATCAAACTGTCCCTTTCTTCGGACAGGGTCCTGATCAATTCCGTCATTTCACCCGCATCTTCCGGAATTGATGCAATAATCTCTTCTTTGTGCCTTCCGGGCATGCTTTCCGGTAAATACTGAACAGATTGTTCGAGACGTCTTTTGTCTTCCTCCAGCTGATTGCACTTTTCCTGCAATCCCTGCAATCTTTCCATATTGAGCTGCATTCCTTTCTCCAGTTCATCCCTGAATTCTTTCTCCCGCCTCTTCATCCGGTCAAGCTCAACCTGCAGAGTCTCAGCTTCCAGCCTTTTTTCTTCAAATATCGCCTCATAATGCTCTGCTTTCTCCTTGTTCCGTTTATTCACGGCATTGCGACCGATCAGCATAAAGATCAGCAGGACAATAAATGCTGCCAGAAAACCAACCGCCATCTTAAGATATAACATCATATTAAGGTCATTATCAGTTCTGGCTTTCAGCTTATCATACTCCATAATCAGATCGTTGTAACGCTGATTCAATTGCTGCTGCACATCCAAAACCAGGGAGTCGCGTTGATGTGCCGACCGGATGGAATCAAACAGTGTGTTGTCTATTTCGACAATCTTTTCAAGTTGATCATTCATCCGCTTCATATTTACCCAGGTATTGACCGTAATGGTATCTTTCAACGAGCGGTACTTTGTGTAATAGTGAAAGCGTTCAGCCTCAAGCAGTGAGTCAGCATTAACTGCACCAGCATTCTGCATGGTTAAAGGGAGAACCAACATAAGAAGCGGCAAAAAATAATTCATCGGTATTTGAATTTATTGGTTCTTTTTATAAGTTTTTGTTTACCAGAACTAACTGATTAACAATTTATTCATCAGGTCAGAGGGAGTATAAAAACGAATTATCGGCAAAAAGCAGTAAGTTTGCACTACTAAAGTACGCTATTTAAAGATGAAATCCTTCATTTTCAGGTTGTTTTTTTTCGCGTTATCTGCCCGGATTCTTTTTTACGGTCCCCTGGCGGCGCAACAGGCATATAAGATTTCAATTCAAATCGAAGGTTTAGCCGACAGCCTTCTCCTGCTTGCCGGATATAACGGTGACAAGCAGTTTGTCGTTGATACCGCATTTTTAAACAAGAAAAGCGGTTATCTTTTTTCCGGGAAAGAAAAGTTGCCCGAAGGGATGTATATTATCGCCGGATCCAACAAAAACCGTCTGTTCGATTTCATTGTTGCCGGTAATCAGGAATTTTCCATCACCGGCAACATTCAGAGCCTTCCCAATAGCCTGAATACCAAAAACAGCAAGGACAATCAATTGCTCTTTGACTATATCCGCTTCCTTTCTGATAAGCAAAAACAACAGGCTGCTTTGCGTGACCTGCAAAGAAAATTTGCGCCGGACAGCGATTCTGCCGCGATCACCGGCAAACAGCTGGATCTGTTAAATCATGAAGTTAAGCGTTATATCGAGGGAATTATCAACAGTCATTCCGGAACATTCATTTCAATGTTTCTCAGGGCAATGCAGGAACCGGAAGTCCCCCCTGCTCCGCTGTTGCCCAATGGAAGGCCAGATTCAACTTTCCCTTACAGGTATTACAAATCCCATTTCTGGGACAATATCGATCTTTCCGATGCAAGAATTATCCGTACACCGTTTATTCACAATAAAGTAGAGCAATTCCTCGGCAAGATGACGGTTCCAGCCCCCGACTCTTTGATTGTGGCTATTGATGAACTGTTCCACCGCATTAAAACAAGCGAGGAGGCTTTCAAATACCTGGTCTGGTATCTGACAGTTAAATATGAGAGTTCTGAAATCATGGGCTATGATGCGGTCTTTGTTCACCTCGTTGACACCTATTATCAGGATCAGCGGATGGGTTGGATGAATCCCACTGTTAAAGAAAATCTGATAAAGCGGGCAACAGCCCTCAAACCAGTGCTTATCGGCAAAACAGCCCCTGAGATGATATTACTGGACACCTTGCAGAACCCTGTTTCACTTCACAATATTTTGGCAGATTATACGATTATCTACTTCTGGGATCCGGATTGCAGCCATTGCAAAAAGGAGAGTCCGCTGATGCGGGATTTTTATCTGAAAAACCGCAAAACGCTTAATCTGGAAGTATATGCTGTATGTATGGATACTTCGTGGACGGATATGAAGCATTACATTCGTAAGAATCAACTACCATGGATAAATGTTAATGGTTTTTACAGTGTAACACCTGATTTCAGGGACCGTTATGATGTGCATTCTTCTCCGGTTTTCTTTGTTCTTGACCGCGAGAAGAAAATTATTGCCAAGCGGATACTCACCCCCCAGATAGAAGCTTTTCTGAATCAGCATTCCGGCAGAAAAAAGAATCAGTCCGGTCAATAATATTATTATTGCTGAAGCGCGGTCTGCATATTTTTTCCCTATTTTTATCATTAGGTAAGGCAATGGCATTACCTGTATAAAATTTATTGGATTGATCAAGTAGTGCGGTTATTTTAACTTACTTAAAATCAGCAGCTATGCTCACTATTCAGAAGAACCTTACCAATTCTTTTTATGCCCTGCTGAGTCTTCCGGCTACAGCCATGGGGTTTGCTCTATCGGTGCAGATTGCAGCCCTGAGCTGGATACTCAGCACCCAGTATCACCTTGACATTCATGACGTAGGGCTGGTGTGGGCAGCAGGTCCGCTGGCCGGCATTATCGGACAGGTTATAATCGGGGTGATAAGCGATAAGGTCTGGTTCTGGAACGGACGCAGGAGACCGTTTATTATTATCGGGGGCATTCTGGCGTCCATGATGCTGCTGGCGCTGCCAAACATCGGCGTTATACAGGCCTCGCTCGGAACCGGTGGCATTCTGGGTATAGCCATTGTAGTTGCACTGACCCTTGACCTGGCCATCAACGTAAGTTTCAACCCAACCCGTTCCATTATTGCAGATGTGACTCCCGAGGGCAAAGCCCGCACCAAAGGCTACACCTGGATGCAGACCGTTTCCGGTTCATTCGGGGTAATGGCCTATTTTATCGGTGCCATGCTTGACAATTACATCCTGATTTATTCGGGGGCCGTGCTGGTGCTGCTTTTCTCGGTTATCCCTCCCTTCTTCATCATAGAACCGCGCGAACTGGGGCAGCAGGATGGTAAAAATGCAGTTTCGCAGGAAAAGCGACCTGCCGGAGATCCCTCAGAAGGATCATTACTCAATATGCTTCGCATCATCGAGCCGCTCTGGGGATTTCTGCTTTATGCCGTTTACGCCATGATCATAAGGCTTTCCGGCATCCCTCCCATTCCCTATCATATCTTTGAAATCTTCGCTTTGCTGCTTACTGTGATCCTTATCGGGAAAACACTGATTAAAAAGGAAACAGGTACCCACGAAGAGAACGGAAAAACCGGATTCCAGAAAGTGCTGGCAGCTCATTCCTTTACCTGGATCGGGGCACAAACGATGTTTATTTACATGTATGCTTATGTAAAAGACACCATCCCGGCACTCGACAATGATGCCCTGGGAAATGTGGTCAACTGGAGCTTTTTTACCATCAACCTGATTGCTGCCATAATACCTGTACTTATTTTGCTGCCCCTGGCAGCGCGCTTTGGCCGCGTTAAGGTCCATGCCACCGGCATCGCCTTGATGGCAGTAGGATATCTTGGTATATTCCTGCTCGGCCACACCCCCGCCATGATTTATGTAATGATGGCTGTTGTAGGAATAGGCTGGGCAGCTACCATCAGCCTCCCGTTTGCCATTATGTCGCAAAAGGTGCCGCAAACAAGAATGGGTTTGTATATGGGCTTATTCAACCTGTCGGTTGTATTGCCTCAGCTGGTTGCCAGTCTGGGCGTAGGTGAACTGATCAGTAATGCCGCTGATAAAAGCATCACCTTCCTGATCTGTGCAATTACGGTTGCGTTTTCATCCCTCTCATGGTTTCTTGTTAAAGAACCCGCCGACCACGCCACTGTAGACGCTCCGGTCAGTGGCAGCCACTGACCGGCAGGCAGATTCAGTTAAAACAAAAAACCACCCCGAGAGGTGGTTTTTTGTTTTGATCATGTAAAGCAACTAATTCTTAACTGCTTCAACAATCGCCTTGAAAGTGGTAGGATGATTCATAGCCAGGTCGGCCAGCACCTTACGGTCAAGGTTGATATTCTTCTGCTTGAGTTTGCCCATAAACACGGAATATGACATATCATACTCCCTTACACCGGCATTGATGCGGGTAATCCACAAGCTGCGGAAATTGCGTTTTTTCTGGCGTCTGTCACGGTATGCATACACCATGCCTTTTTCGTATGCATTTTTTGCAACCGTCCAAACATT
The DNA here is from genome assembly GCA_964503805.1 of uncultured Lentimicrobium sp. GTDB lineage: Bacteria > Bacteroidota > Bacteroidia > Bacteroidales > Lentimicrobiaceae > Lentimicrobium. The sequence goes on from CAZDBX010000034.1 coordinate 8,217, forward strand.
TTTCCTGCGGCCAAACTGTCCTTTAACGGCCTTCAGGATCTTTTTTCTGCGTGCCCTTGAGGCAACTGCGTTTACTGATCTTGGCATTTTGTCTTTGTTTTCGCTTTCGCGCTCCCTCCTTTAAGGGGAATCTTAGATGCAGAAAGCAAGGGTTAATAATTAATTAACACGGGTTACTGAAGCATTGTCTTTACATTTTTCACATCTGCAGAATCAACGATCGCGCTGTAAGTAAGATTACGTTTACGCTTGGTCGATTTCTTGGTAAGGATGTGGCTCTTGTAAGCATGCTTCCTTTTCAGTTTACCGGTGCCGGTTACATCGAACCTTTTTTTGGCACTGGATTTCGACTTCATTTTTGGCATTATACAAATTGTTAATTGGGTTTATATTGAGTTTTATTACAAAACTTTCTACTTTTTGGGTGCAATGATCATAATCATGCGTTTTCCTTCGAGCAGGGGCAATTTCTCAACCTTTCCGTAATCCTCAAGCAATGAGGCAAACTGCAGCAGCTTGATTTCTCCCTGATCCTTGTAAACAATGCTCCGTCCTTTAAAGAAAACTTCCACTTTCACCTTTGCACCTTCCTCAAGAAATTTGATGGCATGTTTCAGTTTAAAATTAAAATCATGCTCATCGGTATTGGGCCCCAGACGGATCTCCTTTACAACAATTTTTGCCGATTTTGCCTTGATTTCCTTCTGCTTCTTCTTGAGCTCGTAAAGAAACTTTTTATAGTCAGTAACTTTACAAACCGGCGGGTTGGCTGTCGGTGAAATCTCAACAAGATCAAGTTCAAGTCTCTGTGCAATGGCCAGCGCATCCTTGATGCTGTATATGCCTGACTCCACATTATCGCCCACTACTCTTACAACAGGGGCTTTGATCTTTTCGTTGATCTGGTGCAGCTCCTCTTTCTTTTTCGGAAACGGACGCGGACCTCTCGGGTTTCTGAACGGCGTTGCTATAAAAAATCCTCCTTTGGTTAGTTATTAAATAAGATCAGCATCAGCTGACAGCTTCACTGATCTCCTTATTTATCAATTCAATGAATGCTTCAGTCGCAAAAGTTCCGAGATCACCGCTTCCATGCCTCCGCACCGAAACAGTCCCTTCCGCCTCTTCCTTCTCTCCGACAATCAACATGAAAGGAATCTTATTCAACTCAGCATCTCTGATCTTCCGGCCAGCCTTCTCGCTCCTTTCGTCAATTTGGCCGCGAATTTCGGAATTATTCAGGAGATTTAAAAGTTTTTTTGAATAATCCAGGTATTTTTCGCTGATTGGCAGGATAATAAACTGGTCAGGAGTAAGCCATAACGGGAAATTACCTCCTGAATGTTCAATCAGCACAGCAACAAACCGCTCCATTGAGCCAAAAGGCGCACGGTGAATCATTACCGGGCGATGCTTCTGATTGTCACTCCCGATGTATTCAAGTTCAAAACGCTCGGGAAGATTATAATCTACCTGAATGGTTCCCAGCTGCCATTTCCGTCCCAGGGCATCTTTCACCATAAAATCAAGCTTTGGACCGTAAAATGCAGCCTCTCCATATTCAATTACAGCATCAATACCAGCCTCATTTACTGAATCAATGATTGCCTGCTCAGCTTTATCCCAGTTCTCATCGCTGCCGATGTACTTTTCCTTATTGTCCTTGTCGCGCAGACTGATCTGGGCGGTATATTCCTTAAAACTCAGGGTTTTAAAAATGTGCAACACAATATCAATTACAGCGATGAATTCACTTTTTAACTGATCGGGAGTGCAAAAGATATGCGCATCGTCCTGCGTAAATCCGCGAACCCTTGTCAGCCCGTGCAATTCACCACTTTGTTCGTAACGGTATACTGTTCCGAATTCTGCAAAACGAATAGGCAAATCTTTGTATGACCTTGGTTTTGAGGCATAAATCTCACAGTGATGCGGGCAGTTCATAGGCTTCAGCATAAACTGCTCGCCTTCAATCGGTGTTGAGATCGGTTGGAAACTGTCTTTTCCGTATTTCTGAAAATGCCCTGAAGTCTTGTAAAGTTCAACATTCCCGATATGAGGCGTGATTACCGGCTGGTATCCGGCCTTCTGCTGAACATTGCGCAGAAAACGCTCCAGCCTGTCGCGAAGCTGTGCCCCTTTGGGTAACCAAAGAGGTAATCCCTGGCCAACTTTCTGAGAAAAAGTAAATAACTCCAGTTCTTTCCCCAGTTTACGGTGATCACGTTTTTTCGCTTCCTCCAGCAATTCAAGAAACTCGGTCAACTCCTTTTGCTTCGGGAAAGTAATGCCATAGATGCGGGTCAGCTGTTTACGCTTTTCATCTCCGCGCCAATAAGCACCGGCAATATTGAGCAACTTGACTGCTTTTATAAATCCGGTATCAGGTAGATGTGGCCCACGGCACAGGTCAGTAAAAGTACCTGACTCATAAAATGTTATCTGCCCGTCTTCCAGATCGCTTATCAGTTCAAGCTTGTACTCGTCATTTTTTTCGGTAAAATACTGGATGGCAAAGTCCTTTGATACCTCTTTCCTGGTATAAACCTGCTTTTCTCTCGCCAGTTCAAGCATTTTTGCCTCTATCTGTTCAAGATCAGCGGCAGAGATTTCATGATCACCGAAATCCATATCATAGTAGAAACCATTCTCAATATCCGGACCAATGCCGAATTTTACACCCGGATATAACTGCTCGATGGCTTCTGCCATCAGGTGGGCAGATGAATGCCACATGGTTGCTTTTCCTTCAGGATTGTCCCAGGTAAACAACCTGAGCCGGGCGTCAGCTTTTAAAGGCCTTGTAGCGTCCCATACCTCGCCATTTACGCTGGCCGACAATACATTACGCGCCAAACCTTCACTTATACTCCTTGCTATTTCGAGTGAAGTCACCCCTTCGGGGAACTGCCTTACTGAATTATCAGGCAATGTAATATTGATCATGTGCAGTAAACTCCTTTTGAAAATTGGGTGCAAAGATACGAATAATAACCAAATACCCGCTATTATTCAGAGAATAAACAAGCGTGGGAAAGGCCTGAATAAACACCAGAAATTATTGAATGAATATCCGGTTTCTCAAATTAATTTTCTGAAGCAAGAAGGAAAATGTATCCCGAAAGTTTTCCGTTAATGTCGGATAACCCGGAAACTTCCAGCTTTCGTTCCGTCAAGCCATCGCCTTTAACTGAGAATTTCACGGAATCTGACCACCTGAGGTTCTTTTTTGCAAAACTGACCCCTTGTTCAGCAATCTTTTTGAATGAAGCAACATCAAAAATCTTTCTGGTGTTCTGACCAATCAATCCATCGGATGATTTTCCCAGAAAATCACACAAACTTGCAGAAACATATGTCACATTCAGTTTCAGATCAGTAAAGAATACTTCAATCCCTGCTGTTTTAGTCAGTGAATCCAGACCATCGGTCAAATACTCTTTCCGGAAAATATCAGTAATTTCATCGGCGATTAAAACCGCACCGGAAAATTTCCCCATCTTATCAAACCGGCTGTCGATAAACCAACGGCAACGGATTAAGGTGCCATCACTTCGTATATTCGATGATTCAACGGTTCTGGCTTCGTGGGATTTCACCTTCCTTCTGAGGGTTGCAACGATAGATTTCCGGTGGGCGGGCTCCCAAAGGTTCAGAAATAAATTCTCGACCATTGCCCTGTTCCGGTCGTAACCAAAAATATGTATTGCACCTGCACTCCATTCAATGATTTCCATGCTGTTATCCAACTCTATCAATGCGAAAAGTGGCAGCCCCAGCATGAAATTCTTAACATTTTCAAGGCGTTCAAGCTTACGCAATGCAATTTGCTTTTCAGTAACATCACGTCCGACTCCCCGGTATCCTGTCAGTTTTCCATTTTTATCGAAACGAGGGTTCGCGCTGATATCCAGATATACCTGACGACCATACCGGTCGCGCAACACCTGCAGCAAATCAGAAAAAGGCAATCCGGCCTTTTTTAAATTTTCAAACCAGGCTTTTTCATTTTCAACAGTATCCTGATCAGAAAAATCGAACGGAGATCTTCCGATTAAATCTTTAACCGGAATACCTAAAACACTCTCCGCCACAGCATTGATATAAGTAAATCTGTTATCTTCATCGATTTCCCATATCCAGTCGGGTGATTTTTCAACCAGTTGCCGGTATTGTTCCCTGCTCTCGGCCAGGGCTTGCTGCGCAATTTTACGGTCATTGATATTCCGGGTTATCCCCATGATGGAAGTGATCTCTCCCTTATTATTGTATAGGAAATTGATGCTCACTTCACCCCAGGCCAACCTTCCGTCTTTATGCTTATGCAGCATTTCATAAACAACGGGTTTGCCGGTATCGGGCTTCTCCCCTTTTACAACCGGAAGAATCTCCGTGAGCATGATCTTTTGTGTCAACTCATACGATTCCCTGGGCAATCGTTCAGAAACCGGCATCTTCAGATACTCTTCCACGGTATACCCGAGATTCTTCTCCACAGAAGGACTCATATAAACAGTCCTCAACTGCAGATCCATAATCCAGATTACATCTGATGAGGCATGCTCCAACAGGTCAAGCAGTTCAAGTTTTGCCCGGATTTCCGGATTTTCCTCCGGAATTTCCCCTGCAAACAGCTTTCCATTCGAATGATCAATTTCCATAAAATTAATCTGAGAAGGACAGAAAATTTTTCCCGGATGTTCAGCAGCCTGGTTTCCTTTCGGCTGCAGAAAATATCAAACACCAGGTGTTGCATCCCGGCGTCATCTCATTTACCCGGGTTCATGACTGCAAATATAAAAAATCGCATGAATCCGGAGGAGCCTGTTATACCTCCTTGATGAACACGTCACTCATCGTTGAAGGGTAACCTGAGTACAGTTGAGGATGCAACCTGCTTTTTGAGTTTTTCCATATCTTTTTTAAGTGCGGCAACAGTAGCCGTCAGGTCTTCCTTTGGCAGGTTGGGCTCGGGCATGGCGCTACTGATATAATGAACGAACTTCCAGACTTCCCTTACATCTTTAATCTCAACGTCGTAAGGTTCATAAAGCGGGTTAAGGGAATGGAGCGACAAGCGGGATTCTGTTCTGATCAGATTATAAACAACCTTGAACATAATTCCGTCATTCAGGGTAAGAATGATGTAAGGCTGACCATCGCGGATCAGGTTCCAGTTCTGCACGAATTCCCCTGTAACCCATGAACCGTCGGGAATCGGAAGCATCGAATCCCCGTTGATCTGAAAAGTTCTGTATTTCTTTTCCTTTGAGAGAAAGGGCATGTGAAAGGTTGGCAATACCTTAATATATTCAGGATCGGCAAAACCGGTCCGGTATCCTGCCGAAGCCTTCTGGTTTACCAGTTCCACATTTTCGTTGTTGCTGCTGTCGACTGTAGTGGCCAGCACCCTGATCTTGCTCCCTGTAATAAATACGTCGTATCCCTTTTCCAGTTGTGAAAGTTCGCTTTCCCTCAGCCCGGAAAGGTCAATTTTTAGCAGGGTGTCCACCGATACACCATAATAACCGGAGAGTTGCAGCAGGGCCTCAATGCCCGGCTGGGCCACCTCGTTTTCATAACCACTCAGCGTGGATCGCTTCATGTCAAGGGCGAAAGCAACATCGTCCTGCGTGCGGCCCCGGCGCTTGCGCAATAGTTTGATGTTTGATGCAAAAATATTCATGGCTCCGTTAAAGTTATCAGAAAAATGATTATATTGTAATCGGAATTTTGATTAAATTTTAATCAAAGGTACAACTAAAAATCAACGATTCAACAAAAGGGGTATTTTTTTTTATGACAAATCCCGGCGACAACAGAAGCATTGTGCATATGGACCTTGATACCTTTTTCGTATCGGTGGAGCGGCTGGGCAACAGCCGGCTGAACGGGCTTCCCGTGATTATCGGCGGCATGTCGGACCGGGGCGTGGTAGCCGGATGCAGTTATGAGGCACGCACCTTCGGGGTGCACTCGGCCATGCCCATGCGGATGGCCCGGGCGCTTTGCCCCGATGCCGTGGTTATCCGCGGCGATATGGAGCAATATACCCGTTACTCAAACATGGTAACGGCCATCATCGCGGAAGAAGCCCCGGTTTACGAAAAGGCATCCATCGATGAGCATTACCTGGACATTACAGGCATGGACCGCTTTTTCGGATCGGTGAAATGGTCGCATGAGCTGAGGCAACGGATTATCCGCGAAACAGGGCTTCCCATCTCGCTGGGCCTTTCGGTAAACAAAACCGTTTCGAAAATCGCAACCGGTCAGGCCAAGCCCAACGGCGAGCTGGAGATCCCGCGCGAACGCGTGATGCCATTCCTCAGTCCCTTATCCATCAGCAAAATCCCGGGGATTGGGGAAAAAACCTTTCACCTGCTGCGTTCGATGGGCATTGCAAACATTGACACCCTCAGCCGCATGCCTGTGGAGATGGTGGAACGCCTGCTGGGGAAAAACGGCATCATTATCTGGAAAAAGGCCAACGGCATTGACCCCACCCCCGTTGAACCCTATTCGGAGCGTAAATCCATCAGCAGTGAAACCACCTTTGAACAGGATACCATCAACATTGGCATGATCAACGATCTGTTACTGAGAAAAGTAGAAAAACTGGCCTGGGAACTGAGGCGGAAGCAGAAACTCGCCTCCTGCATTACCGTGAAGGTACGTTACGCCAACTTCGACACCCACACCCTGCAGCAACGCATTCCATACACCGCCTTCGACCACATCCTGCTGCCGGTTACCCGCAACCTGTTCAACCGGCTCTACCAGCGGCGCATGCTGATCCGGCTGGTAGGCGTGAGGTTCAGCCACCTGGTGAGCGGTGTGCAACAGATCAGCATGTTCGACGACTCCCCCGAAACCATCAGCCTTTACCAGGCGATGGACCGTATCCGCAACCGCTTCGGTCAGCGTGCCGTCACCCGCGCCGCCACCATGGGAACTGTTGTGGTTGAGGAAGACGAATGATCAATGTAAAAATGTGAAAATACGAAAATATAAAAATGAAGAAACGGAATAAGGAGTGGTAAGCGCGACAGACATTCAATCCGGATTCTTTTCTTCAAAAACTCTGAATTTTCTGCACGTGCACCTCTCATTTAACTCATATTACAGCCTGCGTTACGGCACAATCAGCATCGGGCAGATACCCGGCCTGGCCCTGGAAGCCGGAGCTGAAGCCGCCTTGCTGACCGACATCAACAATACATCGGGGACCATTGATTTTGTAAAGGCCTGTAAAAAATCCGGGCTACGCCCCATGGCCGGAGTGGAATTCAGGGACGGGAACCGCCTGCTGTACACCGGTATCGCGGAGAACAACCGCGGATTCAAGGAACTGAACGACCTGCTGACCCGGAGCAATCTGCAGGGCACTCCCCTGCCCTGGCCGGCGCCGCCATTCCGCGACGTGCTGGTAATTTACCCTTTTGGCAGCAGGCCGGTTGCAGAGATGGCCGAAAATGAATTCACCGGGGTGAGCATCGCGGATATAAACAAACTGCCGCTGTCGGATTACCGCAAATATCCCGACAGATACCTCATCCACAATCCGGTAAGTTTCGCTGATGAGAAGGGATACGAACTGCACCGCTACCTCAGGGCTATAGACAACAACATCCTGCTCAGCCGCCTTACCCCCGAAATGGTAGCCGGCGGCAACCACATGATGATCAGCCATGATGAACTAAGAAATGTATTTGCGGATTATCCCGGCCTGATCAGAAACAGCGAACGGCTTACCGGGCGTTGCAGCATCGATTTTGATTATCATACCATCAAGAACAAAAAGACCTTTACCGGCAGTATGTACGATGATCGCCTGTTGCTGGAGAAACTGGCGGCAGAAGGGCTGGAATACCGTTATGGAAAAAATAACCGGGAAGCTGCTGCCCGTGTACGCCACGAGCTCGACATCATCGACCGCCTGGGATTCGGCGCTTATTTCCTGATTACCTGGGACATTATCCGCTACTCCATGTCAAGGGGATTTTATCACGTGGGGCGCGGCAGCGGGGCCAACAGCATCGTGGCTTACTGTCTCCGCATTACCGATGTGGATCCCATAGAACTTAACCTCTATTTTGAGCGCTTCCTGAATCCCAGGCGCAGCAGTCCGCCCGACTTCGACATCGACTATTCATGGAAAGAGCGCGACGATGTGCTCGATTACATCTTCAAGCGCTACGGACGCGAACATACGGCCCTGCTTGGCGCCACTTCCACCTTTAAGGGTAAATCGACGTTGCGCGAACTCGGCAAGGTCATGGGTTTACCCAAGGCCGAACTCGACCGCCTGGTGGATGATCCCAACAACCCGCTGAACCAGGACGGCATCACCCGGCACATTGCAGCACTCGGCACCCGCATGACCGACTTCCCGAATATCCGCAGCATACATGCCGGCGGGGTGCTGATTTCGGAAGAGCCCATCACCTGTTACACGGCCCTTGACCTGCCTCCCAAATCCATGCCGGTTACTCAATGGGATATGTATGTGGCTGAAGACCTGCGGTTTGAAAAACTGGATATCCTGAGTCAGCGCGGCATCGGGCATATCCGCGACTGTGTGGATATCATCAGGGCAAGCTCCGGCATCAGCATCGACATCCATCAGGTGGAAAAATTCAAGCAGGACGAAAGAGTTAGAGCGCAGCTCCGCAATGCCGAGACCAACGGCTGCTTTTATATAGAAAGCCCGGCCATGCGCGGCCTGCTGAAAAAACTCCGCTGCGACAATTATCTGAGCCTGGTAGCGGCAAGCTCCATTATCCGCCCGGGGGTGGCCCGCTCGGGAATGATGCGCGAATACATCCGCCGTTTCCACGATCCCGGCGGATTTGAATACATACACCCCGTAATGAAAGAGCAACTCAGCGAAACTTACGGTGTAATGGTATATCAGGAAGATGTGCTGAAGATATGTCATCATTTTGCGGGGCTCGACCTGGCCGATGCCGATGTGCTGCGCCGCGCCATGAGCGGCAAGTACCGTTCAAGGGTAGAATTTCAGAAAATTATTGACAAGTTTTTCAGCAATTGCAGGGAGAAAGGGTATCCCGATGCCATTACCAACGAAGTCTGGCGACAGATTGAGTCCTTCGCCGGTTATTCGTTCTCCAAAGCACACTCCGCTTCCTTCGCCGTGGAAAGCTATCAGAGCCTTTTCCTGAAAACTTATTTTCCGGTGGAATTTATGGTTGCAGTAATCAATAATTTCGGGGGGTTCTACCAGAGCTGGGTCTACTTCAACGAAGCCCGCCGCTGCGGGGCAACAATAGAACTGCCCTGTATCAACAACAGCAGCTACCTGAATGTCCTGAACGGTAAATCCATTTACATGGGATTTGTCCACATTTCGGGCCTTGAAAGCAACGTTGCCGAAAACCTGCTGGCCGAACGCGGACGCAACGGCCCATACACCGGGTTACACGATTTCATCGAAAGGGTGCATCCGGCCATGGAACAACTGATCATCCTGATCCGGACAGGAGCCCTCCGCTTTACCGGCCTGGGCAAGCAACAACTGCTGTGGGAAGCCCATATGCTTACCGGCAGGAAGCAGCCGGAACCGGCCGCGGTCCTTTTCAGACAACCGGCCAGACATTTCTCCCTGCCAGCCCTGGTGCACAACCCGCTCGAAGATGCCTACGACGAAATAGAACTGCTCGACTTCCCGGTCAGCATGACTTACTTCGATATGCTGCAAACCAGCTTCAGGGGGGAAATCAACGCCGGGCAACTGGCTGCAAATACCTGCAGGACTGTGAGGATGGTGGGCGTACTGGTAACCATCAAATACGTTCGGACCATTAAAAACGAAATCATGCACTTCGCCACTTTTTTTGACCATGACGGGGAGTTCTTCGATTCGGTGCATTTTCCCGATATCGCGCGCGCTTTCCCTTTCAGGGGAAGAGGCGTATACCTGCTGCTGGGAAAGGTTGTGGAAGAATTTGGCTTTCCGTCACTTGAAGTATCAAAAATGGCTAAACTTCCGATGAAAAGCGACCCCCGCTATACCTGAACCACCAGGTTACTGATTCCATAGTCCTGATTATTTTTGCATCCCACATGTTAGCAATCACTTGCAGCTAAATAGAATATTTTCCGGCTGAACGAAAAATTACTGAAAAAGACTTTACCTTTGCTGCGTCTAAAACCAGTGGATGTTTAATTCTTCTTCGGATATTGTAAGGTAAATAACCCGGGCCCGAAGCCTGCGGTTATCCTTTTACGCAAGGCCGGCATTATTCTGCCGGATTATAATATTTTATTTCTTTCAAACCATCTGAAATCACCGACGGATTTGTCATAAATCCCGCAAGGTGTTTCAACAATCAATTTTAAAACCATGAGTAACGAAAATAAATCCATCCACGAATTTGATTTTAATCTGATCTGCGAATACTTTTCCGGAGTTGAACGTCAGGGTCCGGGAAGTGCTGAGATGACGGTGAAAGCCCTCAGCTTTACAGAAAATCTGAACAATGAATCACTCATTGCCGACCTTGGATGCGGCACCGGAAGCCAGACCATAACACTGGCTCAGAACGCTCCGGGGCAAATCACCGCCATTGACCTCTTCCCCGCTTTTATTGACCGGCTGAATCAGCATGCAGAAAAGCTGAACCTGCAGGACAGGATACGGGCAATGGCAGGATCAATGGACAACCTGCCTTTTCAGGAAGCTTCGCTGGACCTGATCTGGTCGGAAGGCGCCATTTACAATATCGGCTTTGAGAAAGGCCTGAAATACTGGAAAAAATTCCTTAAAACAGGAGGCTATGTGTCTGTAACTGAAGCATCATGGTTCACCGGAAGCAGACCCGCAGAGATTGAAAATTTCTGGATGGATGCCTATCCTGAAATTGACACAATCCCCAATAAGGTCGCCTGTATCCAGGAATCAGGCTATTTGCCTGTTGCTGCATTTATTCTTCCTGAATATTGCTGGACGAAAAACTTTTATGTACCGCAGGCAGCCGCGCAGAAAGATTTCCTGAAAAAGCACAAAGGCAATGCAATGGCAGCGTCGCTGATCAGAAACGAAATGCATGAAGCCCGACTTTATGATAAGTATAAGGCCTTTTATGGCTATGTATTCTATATCGGTAAAAAGATATAGATGATCTCTCCCGGAGAATTGCGACCGGAGCCCGGAAGCATTCCCGATCTCTTATGGGAATAACTGAAAGGGAGAGGTGATGCAAGATCGCCTCTCCCCTTATTGGACACTGAATGTCCGGAGTCCGGGTAACTCTCCGGATTATTCCGGACACCAGTGAAATGTCTTATAAAAATCTTCAGGAGATAAATCTGGAGATAGTTTCAATCAGATCATCCTTGCGTATGGGTTTAGCCAGATACTCGTCGCAACCGGCTTCTTCACTCCGCTCCCGTTCCCCTGCCATGGCAAAAGCCGTCTGGGCAATCACGGGCAGACCGGGCCTGTGTTTTTTGATTTCGCGCGTGGCTTCATAACCGTTCAGCACCGGCAACTCTATATCCATCAGCACCAGGTTGATGGATGAATCGGTTTTGCACATCTCTACTGCCCGCCGGCCATTGGCGGCACGGATTACCCTGGCATTCATTTTTTCAAGTAACGAGCTGATATAAAAATAGTTGGTATCAACATCCTCAACTACTAGAATGCACTTATCACTCAAATCCGGCCGGTGAGGTCCGGAGCTTTTCATTGCCTGAAGTTTCGTATTAGCCTGAATCTTTTTCAGCGGTAAAGTAAACCAAAACGTTGAACCTTCGTCAGGAAAGGAATCCAGCCATATCTTTCCACCCAGCATTTCAACCAGATTCTTCGAAATAGTCAATCCAAGTCCTGTACCGCTGATGTTGCGGGAAACAGTTTCTTTTACCTGCCCGAAGCGTTCAAATACAAGTTTCTGATACTCCTCAGGGAT
>CAZDBX010000035.1:0-19655 GCA_964503805.1 uncultured Lentimicrobium sp.
GTATAAGCACCCCGACAAAAATATCCAGAAGTACGGGGAAGGGACCGGAGAAAAAACCAGCCAATCCCCGAAACAGGGCAATAAGAAAGCTTTTTGCTATTTGGTCTGAAAGCTGTAATTTTGGCTGAACTGGTAAAATCTCGGCCAAATGAACAAACATCTGAAAACCGTTATCCTGAAAGCTTTGGCATTCACATTACTCATGGGCCTCTGGAATTACTGGATATCAAACAATTACGATGAATTCCATACCGGAATAAAAACCATCATCTTTCAGGCGCTGGGTGGAGGCGTTTTGTTCGGGATATTCATCCATTTTTTTGAAAGACCCGAAAAACAGCAGGAATAGCTGTAACTCCTCACATCAGCTTGACAGACAAGCAAATGCGGTTATTCACCCGGCAATTTCGAGTCAGCAATAACAGGCACTAAAGCTGCTTGATCAGTCTTATTGCAGTATATCAGTCGCTTAACCAATATAAGGTAAATTATCGGATTCCCGGCATTCCCAGCTTCCTCAGGTCTGCGCCTGAAGGGTTCTGGAATACCTGCAGTTCAAATTCGGGAATGGCGGCCAGCACATGGTCGAAGATATCCGACTGAATGTCTTCGTATTTCGCCCATTCCTGCACCTTACTGAAGACATAAATCTCCATGGGAATGCCGCTTTCGCCCGGCTGAAGCTGCCTGACCAGGAAAGTCATATCCTGCCGGATATCGGGATTGTTTTTAAGGTAAGCCGACAGGTATGCCCTGAAGATCCCCAGGTTGGTCTGCCTGCGGCCGTTCACCAGCACCGAATTGTCAAGAACATTGGCGGCATTGTAGTCGGCAAGTTCTTTCTCTTTACTCTCCACATAAGGCCTTACGAGCTGAATATGCAGAAACCGGTCAATCATCTCCTGGGAACAAAATTTCACGCTGTTCATGTCGATATTGATGGAGCGCTTGATGCGCCGGCCGCCCGACTCCTCCATACCCCGCCAGTTGACAAAACTTTCCGACACCAGCGAATAAGTCGGGATGGTGGTGATGGTCCGGTCCCAGTTCTGTACCTTCACTGTAGTGAGCGAGATATCGGTTACCACCCCGTCGGCACCCGATTTATTCATCACAATCCAGTCGCCCTGCCGTACCATATCGTTGGCCGAAATCTGAATACCGGCTACAAGACCGAGAATGGGATCCCGGAATATCAGCAGCAGCACGGCGGAAAAAGCGCCCAAACCTCCCAGCAGATAAATCGGCGACTTGTTCAGCAGCATCGAAATAACAATGATTATTCCGATAACAATCAGGATAATCTTGAATACCTGAAGATAACCCTTGATGGGCTTGGCTTTTGACACTTCGAAGCCCTGATAGATTTCATATACAGCGTTCAGAAATGCATTTGCGGCCGAGATGGAAACAAAGACAAGATAGATCTGAATCAACTGCAACACCCGTACCAGCGCATCCGGAAACTCGCTCAGGGTAAGGGGGGCGACAAACCCGAGCATTACGCCCGGTATAAACAACAAGACTTTATTGAAGAACCGGCTGTGAAACAAGGCGTCGTCCCAGGTAGTGCTTGAACGGCGGGTGATTCGCCTGACCACACCCAGCACAACATATTTCACAACATAATATAAGGCCAGAATCAGCAGAAAAGCTATAACAAAATCCGTAATATCCCTGATGCCGGCCGAGAATTGTTCCGAAAACCCCTGTCTGGTCAGCCATTCTTTAAATTGAGTTCCGATCTGTAGCAACATCACTGCAATTCCTTTCTGTTAAGTTTCTCAACTGTCTCCTCCTTCAGTTTTACAATCTTAATCGGCTGGTCATGTCTGTAAAGCTGAAAATCATAAACTGTCTCATACGCGTCCTCCGGTAACAGGCGGGGATCAAGATAATAAAAATCGGCGGTGTTAAACTCATCATGCTGAAACTTCAACAGTTGCATTTTGCCCAGGGTGATGTAAAACGAGGTGGCATGCTCGGTTTCCGAATCCTTAAAAATAGCAAGCTTTGCATCTCCAGTCACTGCAGCGGCTTTCAGCGCGCCTTCCTTGTGCACCTGGAAATCGTTGTAACGCGGCGGAATGATGAACCAGTCGAATCCGATGCGGATCATCAGCATGGCGGCGGCAAAGATAATCATCCGCTGTTCTTTCAGTTTATAGTATAACCAGGTAAGCAACAGCATGGTGAAGAACATCACCCCCGCTTTCAGCCAGGCATGATCCACAAAATTGGTCTGCCTGAGCAACGGCATGGGAATGGCTGCAACAATGCCCAGCACCATCACCCCCATCAGAAAATACTCCACTACCCTGCTGTACTTGCCGTTTTTGGCCAGATCACGGAAAAAGTGGAAGACCAGGATGGTAAACAGCGGCGGGAAGAGCATAAAAATATACCTGGGATACGACTCCGGCGAGGTCCAGTAAATGATGATGTTGAAGATAAAGACAATGAAATTGAACCGCAGAAAGGGGTGTTCGCGCAGGGTCGACCTGAAATCGCGCCTGAAAAAATAGATCCACAGCACCGACCAGGGAAAGAAATGATAGAACATCTCAAGCGGGAAAGTAAAGAGGTGGGTGGTGAAACGAACCCAGCCGTAATTGATGATGGTTCGCTTTTCCGATTCACTGAAAAGCGTTTTGAAGATCTTAATATCAAACGGATGCACCTGGAAATAAGCGTAATAATAGACACCGATAATCAGCAGGAACAAACCGATCCCGGCAAAGTGCCTCCACGAGAACAGCTTTCTGAACTCGCGGTTATAGCTGAAGACGGCGAGCAGTGTGATGCCCTGAAAAACCAGCGAAGGCAATCCTTTCATCAGAAAGGTGATGCCTGTCAGGAGGTATGAGGCCAGGAAAAGCGCCAGGTATTGCTTTTTCTCCCTGAAATGGTAGATCAGCATAAAGGAGAGGTACACCAGCCAGGAGAAAGTGATGTCGATCAGACCGAGGAATGAATCCCAGAAAAGGATGCGGCCAGAGGTAATGAAAAGGATGGCCACGATAAATCCCTGTTTATTGCCCAGGTGGCGGCGAACAAACCAGAAGATGGTAAGTCCGAAAAGCAGCAGCCCCACCACCACCGGCAGGCGGAGGGTAAACTCGGAATAGTTGCCGGCCAGCTTGTAATACGCGATGATGATCCAGTTGTACAGCGGTGGTTTATTGTAATAGAAATCCCCGTTGATGGTGGGCGTAACGTAGTTGCCGCTCACGATCATTTCGAGCGCGACAATGGCCCGGGTGGGCTCATCCGTGGGGAAATTGATGGCAAGAAAACCCAGGTGCCACAGCAGGGCCGGGAACAGCATCACCACGGCAAACGCGTAAAAAAAACAGGGGTTTCGGCGGAAAAAACTGAGGAATCCGGAGACCATATTTAAAAACAGATTAAAAATCAATCAATAAAAAATCAATGACTCAACCTCCTGCAAGTTTGGCTTTGTAACCCTTTTTGAGCAGATAATCCAGGATTTTCTGCCTGAAATCGCCCTGCACCAGGATCTCGCCATTGTCAGAAGTTCCGCCGGCCGCGCAGAGGTTCTTCAGTTGCTTGGCCAGCGCGGCAAGGTCGGACGCGCTGCCGGTAAAACCGGTAATCAGGGTGGCTTTTTTCCCGCCTTTCAGCTTGCGGTCGAGCATTACACGCAGGTTCTGCTGCGCCGGTGGCAGGGTTTCCTGTTCCTGCTCCGTTCCGAAATCGTATCTGAAATCGGGGTTGGTAGAGTAAACGATCCCTTCCGGGCGCTTGTTTTTCGGTTTTTCAGCCGGCATTTTGTTGTATTTTAAGGTACTATTATTGCCAGGGACAAAGGATTCACCCTGATATGAAGCGCTTTACCGAGCTTCACCGGTTCTCCGTCAAGGTTGACCCTCTTGTTCTTCTTACGCGTCAGGCTGACTTCACGGGCTTTGATGACCTCCACATAATCTGAGGCATCAATCTTTCGCGTCAGCAAAAGGCCCACCACATGCGGTGCATAAATCAGGGGAACCTTTTTCACGATGCACACATCCACCAGTCCGTCGTCAATCTGCGCCGAAGGCGAGATAATGGTATTGTACCCGAACTGATTGGTGTTGGCAAAACTGACAAACAGGGCTTCACGGCGGTACAGTTGCCCGTCAATCATCAGCTTGTATTTCCGGGGACGGTAGTAGTTGTACTCGTTGGTAACGATCCTGAAATAAGAAAGAAAACCGCGCCTGCCCGACCTGGCGAACTTTTTAGCCACGAGGGCATCGAAGCCCACCCCGGCAATAGAGACAAACAGATCGTCGTTGATACTCACCGTATCGACCTGCTTCACTTTCATTTTGTTTATCAGGGCAAGGCTTTCGCCGATATCCGACGGAATGCCGAGATGATGCGCCAGTCCGTTGCCCGAACCGGCCGGGATCAGGGCCAGCACCGAATGGCTTCCGACCATGCCCTTTACCACCTGATTTACCGTCCCGTCGCCGCCTACCGCCACAATAATATTGGTTCCCGCTTCAGCGGCTGACCGGCTGAGTTCTTTCACATGCTCCGCCGATTCGCTGAACACGATCTCCCACTCAAAGCGCTCCGGGTCAAGGGTGTCAGCCGCCAGTCCGGCCAGCACCGCCTTGCGGGAGTGGTGCACTCCCGAAACAGGATTCACAATGAAAAGGATCTTGATTTTGGGTCCGGACATACAGATCTCAGGCTGGAACAATAAAACACCGGCAAAAATAAGCATTTTCAGGCAGTTTGCCTTTTAAACGCTGTTTAATCAATAAAAGCCCGGCAGGGATAACCGTGGATTTGACCAGGGTAATCCTGGTCCAGACCAGGCTAAAGCAAAATTGCCGGAATCCTGATAATGAAAAAGGCTGCCCTTTTAAGACAGCCTTTTAAAGTATTTAAACGTTTAATTATTTCTGAACGATCACGCTCACCTTGGCGCGGTCGCCACGGTTATAAAGATCGATCACCTTCACAAGTCCGAGTTTATCGTTCTTGGTTTTGAAGAGGAACACCTGTCCTTCGGTCAGGTTGTTCATCTTGGTGGTTTGCTGCATCAGGTTAAAGGTCGGGAACTGATAGGTGTCGCCGATGGCATCAAACTGGGCGGCTGTGATGGTGGTAGGATTGAAGCGGGTCTGGTTTTTGTTGGTCCAGGCGCTGACAGGGCCGAGGTCCTGAATGGTTCCGGCATCTGCGTCGTCAGGAGAAGCGAAAGTGTTACCGTTGGTAGCCCCTTTGAAGAAAAGGAAGTCAATCTTGGCCTGGTTGGCGGGAACATTTCTGGTCTGGCCCACGGTGTATGTAATGCCTTCGGTAGAAGCAAAGAAACTGCCCTCTGCATCATTCCATGATCCGAATTCAACGTTCAGATACTTGTTGATTTGTGCGCCCGGATCTTCGATGGTAATGACAAAGGCTTGTTCTGCTTTCATACCGCCCTTATCCCAGAGTTCGAAAAGGAGACGCCCTGAACCTACTCCTGTGAATGTCAGTTCGCTTTCCCAGGTAAATGAATCACTGTTGAAAGTTGAATCAACATAAGTAGTTGCTACATCATTTGAAGTGATTGAGAATTTAAACCTGGTCAGTTTCTGACCTGATACCGGGCTTTTCAATCCGTTAACACCTACCTTGATGGCTTCATTCACCTGGATTGTAGCATCCTGAGAGGTATAAGCTGATCCGCCTTTGAGGCTGAGGCTTGGGCCCGGATCGGTTTCTTCTTCATCAGAACAGGAAGTAAATACCACTGCAACAGACATCAGCAGGGCTGCAAACAAATAATTCCACTTTTTCATACGATTGGTTTGGTTTAGGTTAATATTGAAATGTTTAAAATTCTCAGCGTTTTACTGAACAAAGATAATGCTTTTCGATGTAAGATCAATCATGCAAAAACTATTCCATACTGTGTTCCCTGATAAATAACCATTCCCGGTGCTCTTTGTTTACTCCCGTGCATTCAGCCTGCTTATGGGCAAGGCTGTTATTTACCACAGTCCGTTAAATTTAAGAATCACGCAAGGACGCAAAGACGCAACGACTTGATTATGAATTATTTATTATCTTTAAACAAGTTTTTTTAATCCACTGTAAGTCAATTCATTAAAAATTCTTAACCGGTTACTGCATTAAGCACAACCTGCTATAAACTAACACCATACAATGATATGCCATGATTAACCGTGACCAGATGATGGTAAGGTTGACGATGGCCCAGATAACCACTGTTACTTTAAGATTACAGTCTTTCTTCACGCATACAATTATAACAGATTATTTACCAATATATTACAACGGAATACCAAAAAAAATAATTGTGGTGAATTGAATTGATCATTTTATAAGTCAAGGGAGTCAGAAAGCTATGCAGTAATGGGAAAACGCATGATCCAACGGGTTGAACAGCGGGATGTAAGCCAGATAATAATATATTACTTGTCAGAGCCTAGCCCAATAACTATAAAATACATTTATCTCATATTGTGCTATTTAACGTTAGAAGGAGAATATTTTCAAATGTTCCTTTTTTTTTAGCATAGCCTGCTGTTACTTTGCATGACCTTGTAAACTCAATTATTCATATTAAACCAGGAGGCTGATGTGGCAACAATAGCAACTACAGGCAACAAAGGCAAAGGAGTGCGGAGCGATTGCGCGCTTACGCTCGAAATCACGCAGCAGGGCGGTATTCAGACCGAACTGATCAGTAAGGTAAAAGTGCTTTACGGCGAATCTATCCTCAGGCTCTGCCATGAAATTCTGACATTCTACGGCATAGAACATGCCAGACTGACGGTGGAGGATTCGGGCGCCCTTGAGTTTGTCATTGCCGCCCGGCTGGAGGCTGCCATCAGACAACTGACAGGCGACAAAAAGGAATATCTACCTGCCATGCTGCCTCAGAACACCTATCAGACCACGCGCGACCGCTACCGGTTTTCGAGGCTTTACCTGCCCGGCAATACCCCCAGCCTGATGATCAACGCGGGTATTCACAAGCCCAACGGCATTATCCTCGACCTGGAAGACGCCGTGGCGGTGACCAAAAAAGGGGAAGCCCGCTTCCTGGTGCGCAATGCCCTGCGCGCGCTCGATTTTTACGGAGCCGAACGCATGGTCAGGATCAACCAGGTGCCGGCCGGACTTGAGGATCTTGATTACATTATTCCACACAATGTGAATCTTATACTCGTTCCGAAGTGTGAAAGTGCGGAACAGATCGCGCAGGTGAACCGGCGCATTGCCGAACTGAAAATAAAAAATAACATCGAAGGCATTGTCTGGCTGATGCCCATCATCGAAAGCGCCATGGGTGTGCTGAAAGCATTGGAAATAGGGCAGTCGGATAACGTGGTGGCCCTGGCCATCGGTCTCGAAGACTACACCGCCGACCTTGGCACCCGCCGCACCAACGAAGGCTCCGAATCCTTCTTTGCCCGAAGCATGGTGGTGAACGCCTGCAAGGCTTCCGGCATTCAGGCCATCGACTCGGTATTCTCCGATGTGGCCGATATGGAAGCCCTGAAGCAAAATGTACTCCGGTCGAAGGCGCTGGGTTTTGACGGCATGGGCTGTATCCATCCGCGGCAGATCAGGGTGATCCATGATAATTTCGCACCCGACGAGGCCGAAATCGACAAGGCTAAAAAAATCGTGAACGCCTTTATGGAAGCCACCGAAAAAGGACTTGGCGTGGTTTCATTAGGCACCAAGATGATCGATCCGCCGGTGGTGAAACGCGCCCAGCGCACCATCGACCTGGCCGTCAGTATGGGCAAGCTCAGTTCCGGCTGGCGCGACGCCTTCCTTGAAAACCAGAAAGCCTGAAATCCATGAGAATGACCGATTAAAAAAGAAAAGACATGTCAAAATACGATAAACTGACCACGAATGCCGTTGGCCGCACAGTTCCCCAGATTATCAACGGAAAGGAAGCTATCCCGTTTATGGGCGTTGGAAAATACAAACCCACGGGCCGCAAGTATGCTCCACCCATCAGCAGTTGCGCCGATTATCCGGCCGATGGCAACAAAGTGGTTGCTTCGCTGAGGGATGCCCTGATCCGCTGCGGCCTGAAAGACGGCATGACCATCTCGACCCACCATCACTTCCGCAACGGCGACCTGGTGGCCAACCAGATATTCGATATAGCCGCTGAGCTGGGCGCAAAAGAACTTACCTGGGCGCCTTCCGCATCGTTCGAATGCCACAGCCCGCTGATCAAATACCTTGAAGATGGTACCATTCATCATATCGAAGGCAGTATGAACGGCGCCCTGGGCCGGCACACCTCCGAAGGGGGCATGCAGGGCATGGGCATCCTCCGCTCGCACGGCGGCCGCTATCAGGCTATTCAGGATGGTGACCTGCATGTGGACATCGCCGTGATCGCCGCCCCCACGGCCGACCCCTTCGGCAACGCCACCGGCGACCGCGGCCCTGCGGCCTGCGGATTGCTCGGCTTCGCCCTGGCCGACTCACAATATGCCGATAAGGTGATTGTAGTTACCGACAACCTCGTGCCATTCCCCTGCGTACCCTGGCAGATTCACGGGAATTATGTGGATTACGTCGTGGTAATGGACCAGATCGGTATTCCTGAAAAGATCATCAGCGGCACCACCGAGATAACCAAAAGCCCCGACCGCCTGTTGCTGGCCGAAATGACCGCGCAGTTCTGCGACGAAGCCGGCATTGTGCGCGATGGCTTCTCTTTCCAGGCCGGCGCCGGCGGAACCGCCCTCTCCATCGGCATCTACTTTGCCGAAATGCTCCGTAAACGCGGCATGAAAGCCCGCTTTGCCCGCGGAGGCAGCAACAAGTACCTCGTCAGCATGCTCGAAGAAGGATTGGTGGATTATATCCTCGATGGCCAGACCTTTGACCTGGAGGGGGTACGCTCCATGCGCGAAAACAACAACCACCTGAATACCAGTCCGTTTACAAGTTATAACTACCATGGCAAAGGCAATTTCGCTTCCATGGTGGATGTGGTTATCCTGGGCGCCACCGAAGTGGACATCAATTTCAACGCCAATGTGGTGACCCATTCGGATGGTTACCTGCTTCACGGCATCGGCGGATGGATGAACTGCCTTTTTTCGAAGTGTGTGATCCTGCCCATCCCCCTCTTCCGCGACCGTATGCCGGTGATCCGCGACGAAGTCACCACCATCTGCGGCCCCGGCGAACTTATCGATGTTATCGTCACCGAAAGGGGCATTGCCATTAACCCGTTACGCACCGACCTGATCGACAAAATGAAAGGTTCTTCCCTGCCGGTAAAAACCATCCATCAACTGAAAGACGAAGCCGAGCGTATCTGCGGTAAACCCGCCCTGCCCGTGCTGAGCGATGAATTTATCGCCGCCATCAAATGGGTGGATGGAACGGTGATCGACGCAGTGCGTAAGGTGGTTAAATAACACGCTGACGGCCGGCTCAGTTGTTTCAGCCCCCGGCCCTCAGATCTCCGGTATAGCAGCAAACGTGGCTGCTGTACCGGATATTCTTTTAACCTGTTCATCAGACAATCCTTAACCACGGCATGCGCGATGCAAATCAGTGTGTAAGCCTTGCGTGATCAGGGAAATGATTCAGGCCCTGCGAAGCGGAACCAATGATTTAACAGGGATGATCCCGTTCAGACATTCCCAAATACAAAATCGCCGATTTAACCGGCATGCCGGCTGATGATCCGAAAACGGGGTTTTTCCCGGATCAAAGTACCATTCTATTCGTATTGCATTGATTTATAGTTATATTTAAATCAATAACACATAAAATGATGTAAATATTCATTGGAATTTGCTTTTCGTGAAATAATAGTAGTAAATTTATCGCTGTATAATTCTTTTACATTTCTGATCCCTGTCCGGACAAATGTCAGGCAGGTTTGCTGTGAATTACAGATACAAGACAGGTTAAATCAATCCTAGCCGCGATGAGTAAAGTATTAGCCATTGATGACGATTCCATCATCAGAACATTGATGAGCAACAGTCTTAGCAAGGCTGGTTATGAAGTTATTACCGCTGTTGACGGGGAATCGGGACTTCAGAAAGTAATTCAGGAAAAGCCTGACCTGGTGGTAACGGATTTCCAGATGCCGGGGATGTCGGGATTGGATGTGATCACCGAAATCCAGCGGATACAGCCAGGATTGCCGGTGATACTGCTTACCGCTCACGGCGATGTTGCCCTGACCATCAAATCGATTCAGGTTGGGGCATACGACTTTATTGAGAAACCGCTACAGATGCAGGAATTGCTGGAGGTGATCCGGAACGGGCTTGAGATTTCGTACCAGAGTCAGACCCTTACCGAAACCATTTCGCCTGAGATAAGAAAAGCCATAGAAGATAACCTGCTGGTGGGCAAAACCCCGGTGATGCGCGAAATCTTCAAAAATGTCGGAAGGGTGTCGCTCAATAAAGTCAATGTATTGATTACCGGCGAAACCGGGACCGGCAAGGAGCTGATTGCCAGATTGATTCATTACAGTGGCATCACCCGCGACCACCCGCTGGTTGTGGTAAACTGCTCGGCCCTTCATGAAGAGATACTTGAAAACGAATTGTTCGGCTATAATATGGGGGCATTCCCTACCGCCATCTCTGATAAAAAAGGGAAATTTGAACAGGCCGGCGAGGGGACAATCTTCCTGGACGATATTTCCGAACTCAGCGATACCATGCAAACAAGGCTGTTGCGGGTTATTCAGGAACTGGAGTTTGAAAAGCCGGGCGGAGACGCGCCCATTCCGCTGAAAGCAAGAATCATCGCCGCCACCAACAAGGACCTGGAAGCCATGGTCAAAAACGGGAAATTCCGCGAAGAACTTTACTACAGGCTCAAAGTTTTCACCATTGCCATGCCTCCCCTGAAAAACCGGAAGGACGATATTGAAGAACTTGTAAAACACCTGATGCAGAAGCTGAACCGGAAACTGAACAAGAAAGTCCTGAAAATCGGAAACGGCGTGCTGGATCTGCTTCACTGCCACGACTGGCCGGGCAACGTGCGTGAACTGGAAAACACCCTTATGCAGGCCATGATTATGACCCGCAGCGATGTACTTGAAAAAGAGCACATTGTGCTGTTAAACCGGAATACCCCTGTGGAGCCGGAGCAGTTTGAGCTGAAATCCATCGCGGATATTGAAAAAGTACACATCAAAAAAGTGCTTGACAAGCTGAAATGGAACAAAGTCGAGGCTTCGCGCGTGCTGGACATCACCCGCCCTACCCTGAATGCCAAAATTGCCAAATACGGGCTGAAACATAATTAAGCCTTTTCAAGCCAGCCTTATACCTGCTATGCAGCTTTTCCGTCATGGCCGGATGTGGGTTCCCTTCTATTACACACCTGACTTCTCCGGCAAGTTATCCGTTTGAATCACCTGACAGGCTATTAACTGCTGGTTCACGAAATTTCTGCCGGTTTTTCAATCCAACCATTAAAGGCTCCGACTCGCACCAAGGGCAGGCGGAGGCGTTTGCTTATCTGATCACTAACACTTCTCTGACAGACGGGTCAATAAAACCATAATTTCAATCGGTCGGCTTGCTTTTTACATACAATTAAGTAAATTTATTTTACATTTTAAAATCTGACAATATTCTTTATATATTTGATTTACTGTTTTTTACATGATTTGATTGAAAATTTATCAATTTTTTAACAATTTTATGGTAAATTACTTGACAATCGCAACATATAATTTGTACTTTTGCCTTTGGTTAGATTATGGTAGCGTGAAATCATGAAAGCCAACCCTCTGATATTGTTGATTTTGCTCACAGGAGCGCTGCAGTCTGCTGTTTACGGACAGATCAGCGTTACCGGGCATATCGCAGCAGAGATCATAGATGCTGCGGATGCAGGATTTGAGGGGCAGACTGATTTCTCGCTGAATGTTGAAGACAATCACAAACTGGTCGAACTTGGAAAACTGAACCTGACATCGGGAGCGGATGTGCTTTGCAGCTTTTCGTTGTCGGATGCCATGGTAACTAACAGGGACGGTGAATCATTCAGTCTCGAAACTTCCACTACTCACAAAGACCAGTTTATGACTACTGATGCCCACGGGGAACAGGCACTTGCATTAACAGCCATTACTCCTGATTTACCAAAGGGCGGGCGATTTGTTGGTAACTATACGGTTGTGCTCGCCTATAACTGATCAGGCCTTGTTCTACGCGCATTACAGCTGCATTCTATCCGGGGGGATGAATGCAGCTGTTCTCTTTCAGAGAATCCCTTCCGAAAAATTTCAGGTATTCTTCCGGTGTATTGATATTGGCGAGAATGCCTTCAAAAGGCACTGCAACGTATTCAGGCCCGGAAGCCTTCAGAAAATCGTCGATGCGGGCATGTGGTTCAGGGGCTTCAAGTATCTTCCGGATTATTTCCCGGCCAAGCAGCACCGGATGCCCCGGTCTGCCAGAATATACGGGGATAGCGGCACGGTCGCCCCTGAATGATTCATGCATCAGGGTCAGTAACTCAACGCTGACAAAAGGATTGTCCACATTCTGAAAAAAACAGCAATTACCATTATTTACCCGCTCCAGCCCAAGCTGTAACGAATTAAACCTGCCGGTTTCCGGTTTTGAATTGATGACCACTTCCACCGGGCAACTGAAGAAATCTGCGCTACCGCTCAGCAACAGGGCGAGTGCAGGACTGCAAACGACGATGATCTGCCCTGCCCCGGCCAGGTGATAAACCCAGGTAAGTTGCTGAATAAAAGTCCGCGATTCACCGAACTGCAGCAGGGCCTTATGGCATCCCATCCTGCCGGAGTTACCGGCCGCGAGGATCACACAGGAAACGTGACCGGCAATGCCCATAAATTGAGAAGATTTTCATTATCTTTACAAACCTGCATGTACTGACCACTGTATACCGGTGGTTATGACAATCCTCCGCAGGTCCGCTCTGACAAACTTATACAAAAATCCGGCGCGGAGAGGAAAAATACCAAAATCGACAGGGCATGATGCATTCCACAGGGTTCTCAGCAGTCAGCATCCGCAGGCTTTACCAGATGATCGGGGAAGATTACCGGCGCAACCGGCAAATTTTCGGCATTCCGGAAGCATTGTTCTTCAAACCTGCGGTAAACGGGACTGATAATTACGGGATTTTCGGACATCAGCTGAGGACTCCCATCGGAGTGGCCGCGGGTCCCCACACCCAGCTTGCGCAGAATATTGTCAGTGCCTGGCTGTGCGGAGCAAGCTACATTGAGCTGAAAACCGTGCAAACGCTGGATGAACTTGAAATTACGAAACCCTGCATCGATATCCAGGACGAAGGGTACAACTGCGAATGGTCGCAGGAACTGCGCATCCGCGAGTCGTTTGATGAATACCTGAAAGCCTGGATACTTATTCACCTGTTGCATCACAGGCTTGGCCACCCGGGTGTTGCGGGCGGTTTTATCTTCAACATGAGCGTGGGTTATAATCTGCAGGGAATACTGAGTGAAAATGTGCAGTGGTTTCTTTCGAAAATGCAGGACTGCCGCCCGGAAAAGGAAGCGATGATCAGTTCCCTTCTGCCGTTATACCCTGAGTTGCGCAGCATCAGCATCCCCGACCGCATCTCATCTAACATCACCCTGAGCACCATGCATGGCTGCCCGCCCGGTGAGATTGAAAAAATCGGTCACTATCTGTTAACGGAGAAGAAACTTCATACTTTCATCAAACTGAACCCCACCCTGCTTGGGAAGGAGCAGCTCAGGGAAATCCTGAACAACCGGCTGGGCTATAAAACCATTGTGCCTGATGCCGCTTTTGAACATGACCTGAACTATGAAGAAGCCCTCGGGATTATCCGCAGACTGCAATTGACAGCCGGACAAAACAACCTGACTTTCGGGGTAAAGCTCACCAACACTTTGGAGTGCTTAAACCACCGGAATATCTTTCCGCCAAAGGAAGAGATGATGTACATGAGCGGCAGGGCGCTGCACCCCATCAGCGTGAATGTCGCCGCCAGACTGCGCCGCGATCTGGGCCCCGGCCTTCACATTTCCTTTTCGGGAGGCGCCGACTGCTTCAACATCAACGACCTTTTGCAGTGCGGCCTGATGCCGGTAACCGTATGCTCCGACCTGCTGAAACCCGGTGGTTACGGGAGATTACAGCAGTATATTGAGCAGACTACCGGCTTAAACACCGCTGATACTGACCGTCAGGCCATGTTTCTGGAAAAGTATGCTTTATCGGTGGTTGATGACATACGTTACCGGTGCGATCCGTTTTCGGAGAAAAGCATAAAAACTGCGCGACCGCTGGGATTATTCGACTGCATTCATGCGCCCTGTGTGGATGAATGCCCGACAAACCAGGATATTCCGGAATACCTCCGCCACATTTCCGGAGGGGAACCAAGCAAGGCGCTGGATGTTATTCTCCGGAAAAATCCGTTTCCCAATGTACTTGGCTCAGCCTGCGACCACCCCTGCCAGTTGCGATGCACCCGGATAAATTACGATCAACCACTGCAAATCAGGGAATTAAAATTATTTGCCGCGCATTCCGGAAAAACTTCTGATGTGCCCCGGATAAAGGAAAACGGCAAAAGCGCGGCCATAATCGGAGCCGGCCCATCCGGACTCTCGTTTGCTTATTTCATGCGCCTGGCAGGCTTCCGGGTCGAAATTTTCGAGTCACATCCTGACGCGGGAGGCATGGTGCGCGATGCCATTCCGCCTTTTCGTATGAAAGCTGAGCTGTTGATGAAAGATGTTGAAAGGATCAGGTCAACCGGGGTTATCATTCATTTTAACACACCGGTGAACCGGCCGTTGTTCGGACAATTGCGCAATGATTTCGACTACGTTTATATCGCGGCCGGAGCCAGGCGTTTTAAGACGCTTCCGCTCGAAGGGGCCGGGGCCGGAGGCGTGGTGGATCCCCTCACCTTTCTGAAGCTGGCCAAAGCCGGAAAGAAATCCGGCACCGGCCGTAACATCCTGGTAATCGGCGGCGGCAACACCGCGATGGATGTGGCCCGTACGGCCAGACGCATAGCGGAAGAAGATGCTGCAGTCAGCCTGGTGTACCGGCGCAGCAGGGCTGAGATGCCTGCCAGCCAGGAAGAAATCGAAGCCGCCCTGCATGAAGGAGTCAGGCTGCTGGAGCTGCTCTCCCCCGAGCAGATTCACCTAAAAGATGGCCATATCGTTGCTCTTTCATGTGCAAAAATGAAGCTGATTACCCCTGCGGATGGCGGCAGGGCTGTACCATTCAAAACAGACGAACCACTGATCACCTTGCCGGCCGATACCCTGATTCCGGCCCTGGGCCAGGAAACGGACATTGATTTTGCCTCACCGGAAGAACTATCGCTCAGGCCAGGGTCAGATTATGAAACACAGCTTGACCGTGTTTATATCGGCGGGGATGCCATCAGGGGTGCGGCAACCATCGTTAAAGCCGTGGGCGACGGACGAAGGGCGGCCGCAGCGATCGCTGCATCGGCCGGAATCACCCTTGACACTGATAATCCTCCCGCTGAAAATCATCTGGAAAAATCCGAACTGATAATAAGAAAATCGAGGCGGATAAACATTAATCCGGCGATGGAAAACACGCCGCCGCTGCTTACAGCAGATACAGCCCGCGAAGAAGCATTGCGCTGCCTGCAATGCGACACATTGTGCAACATCTGCGTAACCGTTTGTCCCAACAGGGCAAATATTTCGTATCAGACACCGGCCGTTGAAATCCCCCGATGGAAAATGGCTGATCAAAAAAACGGCGTGTCTTTTGAGCAGTCCGGCACCCTGAAGATAGAACAATCGACCCAGGTGCTCAACCTGGCCGGTTTCTGTAACGAATGCGGCAACTGCACCACTTTCTGCCCTTCATCCGGCGCTCCTTTCCGGGATAAACCCAGGTTCTGCCTTTCCGGAGAAAGCTTTATCAAGACCGATAACGGCTATATGCTGCTGCGGGCCAACGGCAGGCTAACCCTGCTTCACCGGCAGGGAGATCAGGTAAGCCGGCTTATCAGACAACCGGACAGCTATCTCTATGAAACGGAAAATATGAAAGTGGCTTTCGATCTGACGGATTTCAGGCCTTACGAAGCGGAAATAAAAAATTCCGGGATGATAAATTCTGACCTTTCAGAAGCATCCACATTGAAATTCTTTATTGACAACCCTGATATAACCGCGGGCAGCCTGCTGGTTGAACTGTAATTAACATAAACGCGCAGAAACTACGACCTCATCGGCACTTTAAATACCACGCGTGTCCCGACACCTTCTCCTGCATCATCCTTCAGGTCGATGATATCCAGGCTGATCTTGTGTTTACGCTTACGGTTGATTACCGCTAACCGCTCCCGGGTTATTGTGGTTGCCACCGATTTGTGCTTTACATCTGATTTCATTTGTATTTCCATGGCTTTCTCCCGTCCCACACCGTCATCCCTGATTTCACAATAAAACGATCCATCGCTCTGCCAGAACCTGACTTCAATCAATCCTTTGGTTTCTTTATGCTTTATTCCATGTTCTATGGAGTTTTCGATAAATGGCTGCGCCATCATCGGCGGCACCAAAAGTGTCCCTGTATCAAGAGTTTCACCCACCTCTATCCTGTAGTCGAATTTATCTGCAAACCTCACCCGCTGCAACTCGAGATAATTCTCAATGGTTACAATCTCTTCCTCAAGGGTAACAAATTCCTGCGCACTGCTCTTGAGAATATTCCGCATAAGCCTGGCGAAATGCGCCAGATATTTATTGGCCAGATCCGGCTCATGGCTCAGGATAAAACTCTGGATACATGAAAGGGAATTATAGATAAAATGCGGATTCATCTGGGAACGAAGCAGGCGCTGCTGCAGAGAAATGCTGTTCTGGCGCGCTTTGACTGTTTTATTGCGGTACAAAAAAAGAAAAATGAGCAACCCCAGCGCCATGAAACCCGACAGTATCAGAATAATCACCCTTGACCGGTTAATTTTAATAATGCCCTGTTCACTTTCGCGGAGGAGCATTTGAATTTTCCGATCCTTGAAACTGGTTTCATAGCGGGTACTAAGCTGAATCACTTCACTCCGGCGATATATTTTTTCCAGCTGCTTTTCAATACTTACGGCTTCTTCAAAGTTTAATAAAGCATCTTTATAGTTTCCCTGATCCCTGTATACCTCGCTGATGCTTCTGTAAGCGGCGATTACCGTTTTGTAGCCGCTGATCTCATAGAATACGGGGACATCCTGGCTTGGTGAAAACCAGAAATCAATGCTTTTGCGCTGATCAGCATAAAATGCGTGATTTTCAGCGATCCATTTCCCGAATGAGACCGCCTGCCGGTAATACGCTAATGCCTCACTGATCAGGCCGGTTTCGCGGTATAAATTACCCAGTTCCAGGTTAACTGTAGCCAGGTTACTCATATCTCCCGTACGTTCAGACAAATTTCTGCTGAGCTGAAAATAATGCATTGCCGAATCCGTGCGGTTCATATCCCTGAAACATCGCCCGATACCGGTCACAGCCCAGTCAATCACTTCAATATTGTTGGCAGCCCTTACCCTGTCGCTTTCCCTGAAAAAGAACAGGGCGCTGTCATATTGTTTCAGCGCGTAATAGCTGCTTCCCAGGTGAAGGGCATTGAGCGCGGTATTTGCCGGACCTATGCTGTCGCATACCCTGCTTAGCTGATCTGCCTTCAGAAAAAACGGGATGGCCCTTTCATAATTTTCTGTCTGTTTACACACCCATCCCAGCCTGATCAGCAAACCGAATTTTTCGGTTTTGCTCTTCGCGGCGGCAATCATCGGAAAAGCCATAAACGCGTACTTCATGGCCAATTCGTCATTGTTGGAATAAAGGTAGGTAAGGACCAGCAGCTCTATTGACCTGAACCACATCAGCTGGTCTTTAGCTTTGGTTGCCAGATCAAGGGCATCAAGGCTCCAGCGCACCGATTCGGGATAGTTGCCCTGGTGATGAAAAGCAGCTCCCCTGGCAAAATAAATCTTAACCAGCCGGCTTAAATCCTTTTCGGGATGCGCATAATTCAACGCCTCCTCTGCGAATAAAAGGCTTCTTTCCGGGTCGCTCTGACGAAAAAAGTACGCCAGTTCAGCAAGAGCTTCTGACTTTGCAGCAGGATCCGGACCTTGAACCTGTTTCAGCAAAACACTTGTATCAGCCGCATCGGGCGAATAATAAAACTGTGCAACCGCCCCGGTCCCAGAAATCAGGCCCCACCAAGCAAAGATAAAGGGGAGAAACCCCTGAACCTGTTTAAAACCGGGATACATGACATGTTCAGCTTTAATGATTTCCAACAACCGGCAAAAAGGTCAGCATTGGTCAGGGCGCATACAGGTGAGCATAGTTCCGTTCAGCCGGCAAGACAATGAATCACTCAGTAAAACACAACTATCCTCAAAAGGGGATCTGCAAGACCTTCAGATTAATACCGGGAAGGAATTCCCTTCAGATTCAGTCAGTCAGGCAGAAGGGGTTCAGATATGAGCCAGTCTTTCAAACATCTCGAGTAAAAGTTCCTTCTTCCGCGAAGCCACCGGAACCTTGTGGTCGCCCCTGATGATCACATACCCGCCGTCGGCACGTTCGAATTTCTGAATGTACCTGACATTGATCAGGTAAGATTTATGCACCCTGAAAAAGCCGTAATCAGCCAGCATATCCTCGTAGTCGCGCAGTATGGCGGAGGCGGTTATTCTTGAACCGTCGGCCAGGTAAATATTGGTATAACTCCCGTCCGACTCGCAGAAAAGAATATCCTGTATGCACAACAGATGAATGAAATCGCTGGTTTTGACGATCAGTTTTCTGGCCGTTTTATCCTGCAGTTTCAGGTGTTCGCTCAGGGCATCCAGCTGTGTGTTGAAATCACCCTGAAAAGTGGCATCCGCTTTGCGCACAGCATCAATCAACTCGTCAGGATCAACCGGTTTAAGCAAGTAGTCAAGTGCTGAAAAACGGAATGCCCTGATGGCAAACTCATCAAAAGCGGTAATAAAAATAACTTTAAAATCAATGGGATCAAGCCTCCTGAGCAGGTCGAAGCCGGTTCCGTCTTCCATACGTATGTCCAGCAGTACCAGGTCGGGATGAACCCTCCGGATAGCCAGTTCCCCGCTCTCAACGCCATCTGCCTTTGCGACCACTTCAATATTGGGACAATACTGATGCACCAGATTCTCAAGGGTCTGGCGCATGTGTGCCTCATCGTCAATAATGACGGTCTTCAGCATATCCAATCCATATTTTTTTTTAAAGATAAGCATTATTGTGCTGATTTACAAATTTTCAGCCCATTTTCATCCCACGGCAACCCATGCAGGCGAATGCCCGACATCAAAGCCGGAGTTCACGGGCCGGCAAAGAAAAAACCTTCCCAACCAATGCCTGCAGCCACGAACTACCCTGTTTTCCATATCCCCGCTTCCGGTTGAGAAGGTTTATTCCAATAAAAATCAGTGTACTGACCAGCAAGGCTTCTCCGATGAACCTGCATCTGAGTCAGCTGCCTGTCAGTTCCGCACAAGAAGCCTGGTAATGGTTCTGCCTTCTGCTGTAATGCGGCAACTATAGACACCCTTTGCAAGCTGACCGGGATTGTAAATTAGTT
>CAZDBX010000036.1:0-19627 GCA_964503805.1 uncultured Lentimicrobium sp.
TAGCGTGTGCTTTGGTGTTCTTTCTGCCTGATCTGTATCTGTAAGCAGAGGTTTTTAAATATTTGATGGATTAACAGGCTAAGATTCAAACTTAAAATAATCTCCATGCCTGAATATTAAGGAGATATTCTATTAAAACCATAGAGTTTCGGCAGGGGAATAAAAAAAGCCGGCAGAGCAATCCGCCGGCTTTTTTTAGTATGGTTGTTAAGGATTACTTAACGAGGTTCATAAATTCAGCGTTGCTGAAGTACTTGATAAACTCACGGTCTTCAGCGGCCTGTGCTTTCAGTGAAGGATCTCCCTGGATTGCTTTTGTCAGGTTGTCAATCATCATCTTCACATCAGCATTGCGTGCGCCTGCCACTGCCATAAGGTAGTAGTTATGTGCGCTTTCGGGAGCACATTTCAGGGTGTTGGCAGCTTCGCTCAGTTTGCCGGTCATAACCTGTGCAAGACCAACATTGGTGTTGCATTTCTTGCTGCCCATCAGGCTGAGTGCCTGGTCGTAATTACCGGCTGCAAGCTGGGTGATTCCGAGGTTGTAGTTAACTTCAGCACCAAGGGTTTTGGCTTTGGCATACTGTGCGGCAGCGCCTTTGAAGTCCTTCTTCTTTGAAGCAAGGGCACCGAGGTTATTTACCACTGCCTTTGTATTGGGCTCAAGTTGATCGGCTTTGTTCAGATGTGATGCGGCTTCTCCAAGCTGGTTGTTCATCAGCTCATAGTAAGCGGCGTTGTTGAAACCTCTCCAGTCATTCGGGAACTGGGTGGTGGCAGTTTTGTAAATCCTGAGCTTGGTATCATTGTCATTGGTAAGGGTAGCGGCATAAAGCAGTTCCTTGTCATCAAGCTTTGAAGGATCGCTGGTTGCGAGGTTGGCAATTTCTTCATCGGTTTTCTTAGGTTCGAAGCAGTTCACCTGGATCACGACGCGACGGAGCGGAGGCAGGATATCGTCTTCAATCTCCTTATAAACAACGCTCATGTTCCGGATTTCCTGCTCACGTTTGGTAACGTCGGGCTGAGAGTTCACCACATTCATGATGATGCGCTTGTCGCCGATGTTGGAAGCCTCGACAGCCTGCATAAATCCGTTCCAGTCTTCACCGTTTGCATAGGTGTTGAATTTCAGTGTCTGCTCGGGATTTTCAATTACAAAAGGATTCTTTTTGTCTTTCGCCATTTTATTGAGCATATCGAGCAGGTGCTTCTTTCCGGCCTGAGCACGGCGCTCTGACAATCCCTGGTTGAAGCTTTCCTCACCTTCGGGCGAAGCCCATGCGTTGATATCGATATCGCGGATTGTATAACCCATTCTTATGAATGAAGCAAGTTCGTCGAGTTTCTGCTGCACCTGGTTGTTTCTGTTGAGGGGAAGATTCCAGTTGAGGTTGTGCATATTTACCTGGAAGTAAATGGTTGCATCTTTGCTGACAATGGTTTCTTTAACGTAACCGTGATCGGCAAGGATCAGGTCTTCGTCATGCATAATGCGTGCCCCTGTAATAATTACACCATCGGCAAGTTTGCGCTCGGGAAGGTCAATCACTTTATATTTGCCCTTGATTTCTTCCGGAGTTGCGTTCAGAGAAACCGGTTCCTTAGGTTCATAAAGGGTCGGTGAGACAACCAGATCAGAAACATTCATGCCGGGCTCATAAGGAACACAGTCAACATAAGTGTAACTGCCTCCGTTTTTGTAGTTGATAACGATGCCGTCACCGTTAACATCTTCGCCCTGGAAATTGACGGGTTTCAGTTTTTTGGAAGTGCCGGCATACTTGATTTCCGGCTGGAAGTTCATGGCTGCTTTCTTGGCAAAATATTTCTCGGGGAAAGTAACCTTCACATTCACACAAACAGTATCACCAACTCTGACAAGCGGGTCAGGAGTGGTTTCATATTTAACCAGTCCGTAATTTTTCTCCATTGACTTGAGATTGGCGCTGGGTTTGAATTTATAGGTAACCCCCAGCATGGCTGTTGAATAAGCGTCGTTGCCTTTGCCGCTTTCGACCAGCTCAAGCTCATCTGTAAACATGGTGCGGAGATTGTATTCCAGGTTAAGATCCCATTTTTCCGCAAGACGGAAATTCAGTCCGAGACCTGCAGGAACAACAAACTCTTTGATTGGGTCTTCACTGAATGGCGGGTCTGCATCCGGACCATTCTGGTCAAGAACAAACTCGTTGCTGTTCTGGTAAAGAATGGAAGAGAAATTGGCAAGTGCTCCTCCGGCAAAACCGTAAACGTTAAGAAAACGCTCCGGTTTGTAACCGAATATCAGGTTTGTGAGGCTGACGGTAGCGTGCAGTTGTCCGTCCCATAAACTGGATGACATCCTGAGGTCCTGAGGATCGTAAGTGCTTACAACCCACCCGTTGTTGAAAACTCCCCTGATACCGAAGACCGGCGAAAACTGGTATCCTGCGCCCAATCCGTAGAAGAAGTTCATTCTTTCATTAAACAGATCTTTTTCGTTCAGGTCACCGAAAAATTGCGAAACCCCACCGCTGGCTTGCAGAAAGAAGTGTTTGTCGAAAGTTGATTTGGTCTCGCTTTTTCCTGAGCCTGCTTCATCCTGCCCGAAGACAAGGGCAGGCGCGATACCCAACATCAGGATAAGAAGCATCATGATTGATTTGTAGCTTGCTTTTTTCATAATGGTTTCGATTAAATTATCGGTTTAAGGTTGTTTTTTGTCTGCAAAAAATACGATTCCCAAAAGTTTGGACAAATATAGGGCAGTTTCGCTGGTTTTCAAAAAAAATACCCTAAAAATGGCCATTTCAGTAAAAAATGTTCAATAATTTTTTCTTTTTCTGAAACAGATATGCTTTTATTCAGCATCAGAACAAAAATATTGATTAAAAGTTCAGAATTTGCAGCCCGTTATGCATAAATGTTAAAAGGGATTCATCATTTATCCGGTTTATTTGATAAAGTAATAACTATGTCATATATAAAATTTCAAATTCAGTGCAATTATACCAACTCTTATTTGTGTTTAACAGCGTTTAGATGAAATATTTTGCTTCTCAGATTCCTGAATTTCAGCTTTCCAGCAGAGATCCCGTTTGTCTGAAAAACTCCCAGATCATAACCGCAGCAGAAACAGATACATTCAATGAGTGTTTCGTTCCATATTGCGGAATTTCAATACATAAATCACAGAGTGCCAGTGCCTCGTCGCTGATTCCATGAACCTCATTCCCCAGAATGATGGCATATTTTTTATCAGTTTCTGCTTTAAAATCGCCGATCATCCTGCTCTGATCAGTCTGTTCGATACCAACGATGATGTATCCTTCATCCTTTAGCTGCATCACGGACTCCCGGGTGGTTTCAAAATATTTCCACTGAACCGATTCTGTGGCACCAAGCGCGGTTTTGTGGATCTCACGGGCAGGGGGAATGGCTGTGATTCCGCACAAATGTATGGCCTCAAGCCGGAAGGCATCAGCAGTTCTGAAAATAGAGCCTGTATTATGCTGACTGCGCAGATTGTCAAGGACTACCACCAGCGGTAGTTTGGTAGATTCCCTGAAGTCATTGATATCTAATCTGTTCAGCTGTTCGGTAGTCAGTTTTGTAAAGCTCATATTCAATCATTTTTGATTAATGCAAAATTAATAAGTCCTGCGATTTATGAACAAACGGTCTCAGTTTAGGCCAAAGTCATTATTTTTGTTTCCTTTCAGAAAAAGGGGGATCATTTGGCAAAGGATACCACAAGTGTAGTTGAAACGCCCCTGATGAAGCAATACAACTCCATCAAGGCAAAATACCCGGATGCTTTACTCTTGTTCCGGGTGGGTGACTTTTATGAAACCTTCGGTGAGGATGCTGTCAAGGCCTCTGCAATTCTGGGGATTGTACTGACCCGCCGGGCCAATGGCGCTGCCTCATATGTCGAACTGGCCGGATTCCCCCACCACGCGCTGGATACCTACCTGCCCAAACTCGTGAGGGCGGGCCACAGGGTTGCCATCTGCGATCAGCTTGAAGATCCTAAACTCACCAAGAAGATTGTAAAAAGAGGGGTTACTGAATTGGTAACACCGGGCGTTTCCTATAACGATAAAGTGCTTGAAAACAAGCAGAATAATTTCCTGGCCAGCATTCACCTGCTCCCTAAATCCACCGGAATTGCCTTTCTGGATATCTCCACCGGTGAATTTCTTATCGCTCAGGGCAATAATGATTACATAGACAAGCTTCTCCAGACATTCCATCCCAGCGAGGTTATTGTTCAGAAGTCGAAACGGCAGGAGTTTATCGCGCTCTTCGGCGAAAAATTCTACATCAATACTTTTGAAGATTGGGTATTTACCATTGATTTCGGTCAGGAGCTTCTTCTCCGGCATTTTGATACCCTTTCCCTCAAGGGTTTCGGCGTTGAAGATCAGGCAAATGGCATTATTGCGGCCGGAGCAGCCCTGCATTACCTGGCCGAAACACAACATGACAAAGTCAGCCATATCTGCCGAATATCAAGGGTGGAGGAGGATCATTACGTGTGGCTGGATAAATTTACAGTCCGTAACCTCGAAATTCTCTATTCTCCCAATGATCAGGCTACTACGCTGATAGATGTGCTTGATCAGACCATTTCACCCATGGGAGCCAGGCTGATGCGCCGGTGGCTGGTTTTGCCCCTGAAAGAAAAAAATCCGGTCAACGATCGCCTTGATGTCGTTGAGTATCTGATGAAGGAGCAGGCGATCGCCGAATCGCTTTATCAGCAGATACGGGTGATGGGCGATATGGAACGCCTGATTTCCAAAGTTGCGGTGGGGCGCATCAATCCGCGCGAGGTGGTGCAGTTGCGCCGGGCGCTGCTGGCCCTCGGCCCTGTTAAGGAAATCTGTTCCGGCTCTCCGGTTGAGCCGATGAACCGTATGGCTGAACTGATCAATCTGTGTGCCCGGATGACAGACAGGATAGGCAGGGAACTGAATCCTGACCCGCCGGTGATGCTGAATAAAGGTGATGTCATTGCCCCCGGTATTTCTCCCGAACTGGATGAATTGCGCGAACTGGCCCATTCAGGCAAGGATTATCTGGCGAGGCTTCAGCAGCGCGAATCGGAACGTACCGGAATCCCGTCACTCAAAGTGGCCTATAACAATGTTTTCGGATATTATCTTGAGGTAACCAACACGCACAAGGACAAAGTGCCGCCCGAATGGGAAAGAAGGCAGACCCTGGTGAATTCGGAGCGCTACATAACCCCGGAGTTGAAGGAGTACGAGGAAAAAATCCTGAATGCGGAAGAAAGCATGCTCAATCTGGAAACGACTTTGTACAACGACCTTGTTACAGGTCTGATGGACTACATTGAGGCGGTACAGACCAATGCCGGGGTTGTGGCAAAACTCGATTGTCTTTTGTCATTCGCGCGCGTTTCCGCCGGAAATCAATATGTCAGGCCTGTAATCGACGATGAGTTTCGCCTGAATATTACCGGTGGCCGTCATCCGGTGATTGAGAAACACCTGCCCCCGGGTGAGAAGTATATTGCCAATGATGTGTTCCTGGACGATTCATCGCAGCAGATTATCATCATTACCGGTCCGAATATGTCAGGGAAGTCGGCCTTGCTCAGGCAAACCGCGTTGATCGTGCTGATGGCTCAGGTAGGTTGTTTTGTGCCTGCCGGTGAAGCGCAGATAGGTCTGGTTGATAAGATTTTCACCCGTGTGGGGGCTTCCGACAACATTTCATCCGGAGAGTCGACCTTTATGGTAGAGATGAATGAAACCGCCAGTATCCTGAACAATATTTCGAACAGAAGCCTGATCCTGCTTGATGAGATCGGCCGCGGTACCAGTACCTACGATGGCATCAGCATCGCCTGGGCCATTTCAGAGTTTCTGCATGAGCATCCCCTGTTTAAGGCAAAAGTTCTCTTTGCCACGCATTATCATGAATTGAATGAAATGGCCAGTCATTACCGGCGGATCAAGAATTTCCATATTTCAGTCAAGGAGGCCGGGAATAAAGTGATTTTCATGCGTAAACTGGAGCCTGGCGGGAGTGAGCACAGCTTTGGCATACATGTAGCCCGCATGGCCGGCATGCCTAAAACGGTGCTCGAGAAGGCCAATGAAATGCTGGCATTGCTGGAGCAATCGCATGGGGGAGGGCAGTTGCAGGGTACACCGGCCAGGAAAAAGGGGGGAAAGGCTGCCGGCGATCCTTTCCAGTTAAGCTTTATTCAGCTGAACGATCCGCTGCTTGAACAAATCAGGGAAGATATCCTGGATACTGATATCAACACCCTTACGCCGGTGGAGGCGTTGATGAAGCTGAATGAAATCAAAAAACTTTTAAAAAAATCGTGATTTTTTTTGGCAGATAGAAAACTGGTTGTATATTTGCACCCGCTAAAGCGATAAGCGGAAGTAGCTCAGTTGGTAGAGCATGACCTTGCCAAGGTCAGGGTCGCGGGTTCGAGTCCCGTCTTCCGCTCGGACCCCGAATTATCGGGGTTTTTTTTTCTACCTGTTGGATGCCCGAGTGGTGGAATTGGTAGACACGAAGGACTTAAAATCCTTTGGCCATTGCGGCCGTGCCGGTTCGACCCCGGCCTCGGGTACATCCTCTGATCCCTGCCTTCCGATGCAGGGATTTTTTTCTGAATCCCGGAATTGAACATCCGACCTGTTAGAATTTCTAATTCCTAAATTTAAATTTCTAAAATACAGCTCTTTAAGTATATAGCGGATCAAGATCAAAACCCACAGAATATTTTCGGAATTCTATGCCTAACAAAAGCAGCATAGAATTATTGAATTTTTGAATCATTGAATTGTTGAACCCTTTGCCAGAGCACCACAATAGACACAACTTGTCCAGGCTACTATGCCGGGAATAGGACACATTAGGGAACGACCGAAAGCGGCCATTTTGCCGCGAATAGTTTTCACATTTACATATTTACACAACTTGTCCCGCAACAGGCGGGATTTTTTCATTGACACATTGCGCAGCACCTGAACACAAGGAATTTCCAGGTTCTATTTTGTAATTTCTAAAAAATTGAATAACATATAAATAGATGGTTTAGTGTATTCTAATTATTGAATCTTTGAATCTTTGAATCCTTGAATTAAACTTAAACACCTGAACACCCGAACACCCGAACACCTTATGATCTTCATTCACAGTGATATGCATGGTCTCTGAACTATTTTAAAGGTTCGCCCGGCTGTTTATTGTTATTAAGACTTAAAATGAATTATTTTTGTTGAGCCTTTCAAAACTGCTAAAAGTTGTTAAATCGCAGTTTTGATGAAGAATCTGAGCATAATATTTGTTCATTTTGTGAGTTTAAATTCAAAATATCTGTTTTATGATGAGAGAAAGAAAACCCTTCCGTACCGAAGCTACGGGTAAATTCAGGCTGTTTTTGATCATGATGCTGGTGGTATCCCTTGGCGCCGGTTTCAGTTCATGTACCAGTCAGAAGAAAGCTGCAAAGAAAAAGGCAGCGCAGGAGCTTGCAGAAAAAAAGGCAAAAGCCAAATCAGACCTGCTGGCAATTATCAACGATGATGGCAGAATGACCCTTGAGGAAAAGGAATTCAAACTGGCAGCCGTTAAACGCATGGGTATTGATGACAGTGAAATCAATGACCTGATTGGCCAGGCTGAAGAAATTCTTGCCCGTGAAAGGGCCGCCCTTGAACGGAAAAAGGAAGAAGAACGGTTGCAGCGCGAAAAGGAAGCGAAGGAACGTGAGTTGCGTGAAGGCGGACAATACCGCGCGATTAACAATTCCCTGGACGCCGTTGCCGGCGCTGGTGATGTAGCTTCCGCCAACATGAGAATAAGGGAAGCGCTGGCCGCTTTTGCCGGTGAAGATGTTCCTGTGCTTATTCTGATCAGCCGTGAAGGCGAGATCAGGGATTACGACAGGCCTACAACCATTC
This sequence comes from uncultured Lentimicrobium sp., assembly GCA_964503805.1. Lineage (GTDB taxonomy): Bacteria > Bacteroidota > Bacteroidia > Bacteroidales > Lentimicrobiaceae > Lentimicrobium. The sequence continues at coordinate 7,941 of CAZDBX010000036.1, forward strand.
GCAAGTACCTCGAGTTTATCAAGGATCAGAAAAAATCGCCCAACAAGGTGCTGAATGCGGTTTTTGATTCAAATGGAAAAATTAAAGAACTTGAACTCATTAAAAAGTAAAGGGATATGACAAGAATATTAAGCATTGCCGCTGCCCTGATTATTGCTTTTTCTGCAAACCTTGCAGCTCAGGACGATATCAGCCCGTCGCGTAAACAGGCCATTGATTCGCTTGCACTTGAAAAAGTGAGGGACCTCAGCAAGTACATCAGTATTGTAGGAAATAAGGATACGCCGTGGTCGGAAGCAAACCGGGTGATTGAACGTACCCTTGAACTTTTTGCAGACGGTGCGTTGATGGGCGTTTCCTCCCTCAACCGCGAGGAGGTAAATTACTATGGAATCAGGGAATACCTGGAGCGGCTTATGGCCCTGAACTACGACAAGGTTACCATTTCATGGTACAATATTCAATACATCAGCGATCTTGAAAGGCAGCCGGATGGAAGGTATGTCGGCGTAATCACCATTTTTCAGCGCTTTGAAGGAACTACCAAAGAAGGGCTCAGATATGTGGACGTCACAAAGAAAGATGTCACGGTTTATGTTGAAAGGAAAACCACGCAGATATCCGGACGTATCATCGGGTTCTGGGATGTGTTGCTGGGCGATATCAGGGTAACTGAAACCAAACCGGGCTGATCTGTGCCTTACTGATTTTTTTCTGGCCTCGGGATGCCCCATCGTGCAATTCCCGAGCCAGTTTTATATTAAGCTGTCTGGTAAAGCATTGATTATTTGACGCTTTAAAATCTGTCGCATGAGGAAGACCTTTTTCTTTGCCCTGTTAACTATAATATTCCCTGCAGCATTGCACGCTCAGGCATTTAATTCGCTGCTTGGGGATGAAAGTGTGTTTATCGCCCAAACCAAACAGGTTAACCAGTTTTTCCGCCGGTTCAACGGCGAAGAGAGCACCAGGGGGGACAGGTTTTACAGCGGGGATAAAGATTTTCGCAGTCCCGATCTTCGTCAGAGATACCTTCATGTGCTTTTTGATTATCAGAATTCCTCCATTACCGACCCGCTTAAAGATGCCTTTATCAGGGATGTATTGAATACGGAGTCCCCTGCTTTTCTGAACTTCCACGGAGGGCAGTGGTTTGCCGAAGTTACTACCAGGTTCCTCTATCAGGGGAAAGACGAAGAATTAACGCTTTTCCTGAAACTGGAGCAGGAAAACCTGGGCCATAAATGGGTTATTTCCAATGTATATTTCAGGCATTTTCAGCTCTTGTTTAGCATGAACACGGAGACGGGCAGTCATTTTCTTCACCCGCTCAGTCACGAACTGGATTTCATGAACCTGGTCAGGGTTTTCAAAGACAAGGATTATGTGGAATTATATACTGAAAAAGATTATCTGCCGGATTACCTGACGCTGTTTTTATATGAGTTTAAAAAAGGCAATCTGAAGTTCAGAACTGTAAGCAGGGTTAAATTTCATTTTTTTCAGGTTCCGGGATGGTATTTTGAACTTTCAGAGTTTAACAGACCCGGAGGTAATTCCGGTTGGCTGATTTCAGGATTGCTGAAAATCAATGAAGAACAGAAGAATATATTACTTAAATATATCTATCATGAATAAGCTATCAGGTATTGTCATTGCTTCCTTTGTACTGCTTCATGGATTTGCAGTTTTTGCACAACAAACTACAAATCAGGCGGATAAATTTTCATCGGCCGGTTTGTCAGCCGAGGAAATTGCGACTTATCAGAAGCAGGCGTCCCAGCTGGTCAGCTTCATGGAATATGCATTCAATACACTTGGCAGCGCAAAGGCCGAATACAAAGAGAAAGATATCATCATCAACCAGTCATTCCTGAAATTTTTCCGTGATGCAAGGGTTCAGATAGAAGATGACCTGGTGGAGAAGCGGGATGTGGTTACCAATAAGGATGTGCAGGCTTATCTGAAGGATATCGATTTCTTTTTCAGGGAGGTGTCTTTCAAATTTACAATTGAGGAAATATCCCAGGAAACAAATGAAAAAGGCGAATTATTCTTCAAAATAAGAACCAGCCGTAACCTGAACGGCATTACACTGGAAGGTGAGAAGATCAATGACAATAAGCCTCGTTTCATAGAAATTAACCTGGATGATGCCAGCAGGGATCTTAAGATTGCCAGTATCTATACCACAAGGTCGAGCGAAGAACAAGAGTTGATAACCTGGTGGAATAATCTGGGGAATGGCTGGAGAAACTTTTTTTCAGGCACTACACTGGCAGGGGAGAATATTCCTATGCATGAAATAATTGCCATCGGTCGTGAATATATGGTCAGGGCAACTGGTAATTTCAATCAGGCCGATTCCACTGCAACGGGTGATACGCTTTTTGTTTCACCTTCAGGAGTATTCAATGAGATCCGGAGGATATGGCGTACGGAAGAAATCGATATTTCCGGCGTACCGGGGATTTATGATCTCGATCCGCTCAGCGCGCTGACCGCTCTCAAACATCTGAATATTTCAGGAGCGAAAGTGATCAAACCAGAGCCAATCCGGAACCTTTCAAAACTTGAAACTTTCATTGCCTCCGGAACATTGATCAGTTCGATCAACGCGCTTCAGTATTCAACCAGCCTTCGTTATCTTGATCTTTCCAACACTTTTATAGCAGATATAGAGCCGGTTGCAAATTTCAATCAGCTGGAATATCTGTTCCTGACCGGCTTGTCTGTCGAAGATATTTCACCGATCCGTAGATTAGAAAGGTTGAAAGAACTCAGGTTGAATAATCTGCCTTTGAGATCGCTCGAAAGCCTGGCCGGGTTGCCGGGACTGGAGGTGCTGGACTTGTCGGGTACTCCGCTGAATGATCTCACTTCACTCACCGGGATGGAGAATCTGAAACGTATCCTTCTGGTGCAGACTTATATCAGTGATATCTCTCCGCTTGCGCAAATGCCGTCACTTGAATATGTTTATCTCGATCGTTCTCCTGTTTCACAGCTTGCGCCTCTGCAGAATCTGAAAAAGTTAAAGGTTGTCTATTGCGATAAGACCTTTGTAAACAAAGCGATTGCCCAGGAGTTCATGCAGCAGCAACCGGGTGTAAAAGTAATTTATGAGTCGGAGGAACTCACTGCCTGGTGGCAGACCATGCCTGATGTGTGGAAAAGTGTTTTTTCAGCCATACTTCCCCTGGATTCACCCCCGCAAAGAGAACAACTGCATGAAATATCCTTTCTGAAACGGATTGATATTTCAGGGAATCAGGGAATTACCACGCTTGAGCCATTACGCAAACTGAGTTCACTCAATCAATTGTTTGCAGCATCAACCGGAATCTCAGATCTGATGGCGCTCAAAGATCTGTTTGATCTTGAGGTGCTTGATGTTTCGAATACTTCGGTAATTGATGCCGGACCTTTGAGCCGCCTTGAGAAGCTCAGGGATTTAAACATTTCAGGAACGAAGGTGGCTGATCTCAGTCCGCTGAAAGGACTGAATAATCTCCGCAGGATCGGAATCGACCGGTTGCAGGTACAGAATATTGAAATCCTTACAGGACTTAGTCGCCTTGAAATGGTATATGGCGACGGTGTCCCCGGACTGGACCGCATTGCGGAGAAACTCTGGGACAGCATTCCAGGGGTACTGGTGGTTTATCAGACGCCCGAACTTCAGAAATGGTGGGCTTCCCTCGATGAAGTCTGGAAAAATATATTTGCTCAGTATGAACCGGTTGGTTCAGAGCCTGAACGCGAGCAATTGCACAGGGTGGCATCAATTAGGAATCTTGATATTTCAAGAAACAGGGAAATCACTAGTCTGATGCCGGTTTCCATGTTGAAAAGGCTTGAAGTACTTAATATGAGTGGCGTTCAGGTTTCTGATCTCCTGCCACTGGGTCTTATTACACGGCTTCAGGAACTGGATTGCTCCGACACCCCGCTTACTGATCTTAGCCCGCTTACTTCCAGCAGGAAACTGAAAAAGCTTAACTGTTCCAACACCCCGCTGAATAAAATAGATCCCCTGAGGTTTCTCTCAGAACTGGAAAATCTGGATATTTCAGGGACACAGATCTCAAGACTGAACGCCCTGGAAACCTCTGTTAATCTTATTCATCTGAGTTGTTACAATACCAGGGTAAGCAATCTTAAACCCCTTGAAGGCCTTTCAAACCTCAAAACGCTCAAAGTCTATAATACAAAGGTTTCTGCAAGGCGGGTGGAGCAGTTCAGGGCATTAAAGCCGGGTGTGGAAGTAATTCATTACTAAGTTTGCAGATATTATTGCAATAAAAGCGACCAATGATCCTGGTTCCAGTATATCTGAGAAGCTAAGGAAGCGGTGGTGTTGCACCCGGGTCTGATGGTTACGGTTAGGTCGGCCAGGGCCTCGTAATCATGAAAGTCTGGTTTTATCAGGGCCGGATCGTAATGCTTTATCAGGATAAAGAGTGAGGGGATTGCCAGTTTTCTCAGGCTTCTTGATTCACTGATCATCGGACCGGTTGTTCCGTAAATTTCTCTGAACCCGGCAAATGCCTCAGCCATGTGTTCTTCAAGTGACTCGATATAAAATGCTCTTTTTGCGCCGGCTTTCAGCATCCTGGCAGTGTCCTTATTGCCTCCGGTTTGTTGTTCCTCAAGAATCCTGTAATTCCTGCCGTTTAGCGTAATGTCGTGGGTTCCGTGATGAATTGCATCATCCGGTTTAATCGTGGAAATTTTCAGACCTGTGATTTCCAGGTCCTGGGCGTATCTTGAAATCAGGTCAAGGCAAAGGGAAGTCTTTCCGACATTTCGTGAAGATCCTCCGATAATGATCAGGTTTGGCATTGAGATCATGATTCAGCCCGGTTAATTGTTTACTGCCTGATTAACGGATTACTTCCACTGCCGAAGCTTTAAAACATGCCCATGCCTGCTGCCCGGGCGCAAGGCTGAGTTTTTCAAGCGCATCCCTGGTAACCCTGGCATAAAACCGGTGCCCGTTTTCAATACATATTTCAAAACCCTCTCTTAGCGGGCTGATCGAGGTAATTCTTCCGCTGAAGTTATTTGTGGTGCTCAGTTCAGGTTTTTCTTTTGCAACGACGACATGACTGCTGCGGATCAGGATGCTGGCTGGTCCTTCCTCAAAGATTTCGTTAAGATGAATTCTGAACCGGTCCTTGCCGGAACTGCCTCCTTCAACAAATGCATAAAGCCCTTTGATTTCTGCTTTAAAGAAGTTTTGCTCACCGGTAAATCCCGCAGCAAATCCGCTTTTCGGCTGATTGATGATCTCCGATGGGGTTCCGGTCTGTATGATACTGCCGTTCTCAATTACTGCCATTTTTGTGGCCAGGGCAACCGCTTCTTCAAAGTCATGCGTTACATGAAGCATCGGCATCCCATCGCGGTTCAGCCCGCGCAACAGCCCCCTGAGGGATGACTTCATGGGAGTGTCGACAGCCGAGAGGGGTTCATCGAGCAACAGCATCAAAGGTTCAGATGCCAGCGTCCGGGCTAAAGCCAGCCGTTGTAGTTCGCCTCCGGAGAGTTTGGCCGGCTTTTCATTCAGCAGGTGTGAAATGCCGGTCTGATCAGCCAGTGATCTGACCCTGGAATCAACTATCTGGCGGGATGCAGCGAAAAGGGGAAAGGCGATGTTTTCTTTTACGGTGAGATGCGGAAAGATCGCAGGGGTTTGAAAGATCAGGCCGGTTTTGCGCTTTTCTACCGGCAAAAGAGTGATTTCTTTTCCGTTCAGAAAAATGCTGCCTGAGTCGGGCCTTGTAATTCCCGCAATGAGTTCCAGTAATACCGACTTGCCGGCCCCTGAAGCGCCCAACAGAACAAAATAATCATCCCTGTTGATTTTCAGGTTGATACCGGATATACAGAATCGTTTGAAATCCTTATATAAGTGTCTAATTTCTAGCATTTTCAGGGTCTCTTGCCAACAACCTCATTAAAAGAAACAACACGACGGAAATGATGATAAATATTACCGAGACCGGACGTGCATATTGTAATCCGAAGGAACTGAACCTTTCAAAAATAAGCACCGGTGCCGTCATGGGATGGTATGCAATGATAATCACTGCGCCAAATTCACTCATCCCCCTGGCAAACATCATCACTGAACCGGAGATAATCTGCCGCATGGCCAGCGGTATGGAGATGGTCAGAAATACCCTCAACGGGGAAGCGCCAAGGTTTAATGCTGCCTTTTCAAGCCGGTCAGGAACTCCGGTAAACCCTTCCCTGGCTGCATTAATAAAAAACGGAAGGCTTACAAAAGCCATGGCCAGAATAATCCCAGACGGGTGACCGACGAAATCGATACCAACTTCCTCCGCCAGCCTGCCAACCCATGAATCACGCGAAATAACGCCCAATAATGCAATGCCGGCGGCTGTGTGCGGAATAACTACCGGAAGATCAATAATGCCCAATACGAGCTTTTTCAGCCTGAACTTACGCCTGGCCAGAAACCAAGCAAATGGCAATGACAACACTGCGAAAATTACTGTTGCTGCCATGGATGTTCCAATGGTCAGCCATATACTTCCTGTAACCTCGCTGTCCCTGGTCGCGGCCAATAGCTCACTGCCTTCACTTTTAATAAAAATCCCGGCAAGCGGCGCAATAATAAATAAAAGAATGACAGCGCCGCTCAGGCTCAGCATCAGGTAAAAGATACGATGATTCATTGGTCTGGAAAGCCGATATGTTCGAACATTCAAATCGCAAAGGTAATATATTTATCTGATGCGCTTCACTGTCCGCTTGCCTGGTATGCAATGGCGAAGGACTCAGGGAAGAGGATGGTTTGATTGCGACATTTAATCTCATTTTTTCTTAGTTTTGTATTTCTAAAAATTATTGTCCGGCAAACCTTTGGAAGGAGTTATGAGATTCTTCACTTCACTACGTTACGTTCAGAATGACAACACATTAACGATAATCAGAGTGGGCTTGGTGGTGGCAACGCCGCCACCAAGCACACTCTCCCTCAAATCCATGTAAGTCAAAGTCATTCTGATCCCGCATTTTGCGGGAGAAGAATCTCATAATTTAACCGGATAAAAGTGGTTTCTAATATTAATCTGGATTTTATGACTCAAAAAGTAGCCCTGATTACCGGCGTCACCGGACAGGATGGCGCTTATCTTGCAGAATTCCTTTTGCGCAAAGGTTATATTGTTCATGGGATCAAGCGTCGCAGTTCCTTGTTCAATACCAACAGGATCGATCATCTTTATCAGGATCCGCATATTGAAAACCGCAATTTTATTCTCCATTACGGAGATATGACCGATTCATCCAATCTCATCAGAATCATTCAGGAGGTTCAGCCCGATGAGATCTATAACCTTGCAGCCATGTCGCACGTCAAGGTGAGTTTCGACTCTCCCGAATATACCGCAAATGCTGATGGTATCGGAACATTAAGGATACTTGAAGCGGTGCGATTACTGAACCTTGCCGGGAAGACAAGGATATACCAGGCGTCTACCAGTGAGTTGTATGGTTTGGTGCAACAGATCCCGCAGTCTGAAAAAACCCCTTTTTATCCCCGGAGCCCTTATGCAGTCGCTAAGATGTATGCATACTGGATTACGGTGAATTATCGGGAGGCCTACGGGCTGTTTGCTGCAAACGGAATATTGTTTAATCATGAATCACCTATCCGTGGAGAAACCTTTGTAACCAGGAAGATCACCATGGCCGTTTCACGCATTGCTTTAGGTATGCAGGATAAATTGTTTCTGGGAAATCTTTCGGCAAAACGGGACTGGGGACATGCAAAGGATTATGTAAGGGCGATGTACCTCATCCTTCAGCAGGAGAAACCTGAAGATTTTGTTATAGCCACCGGGATTACAACAGAGGTTAGGGAATTTGTCAGACTGGCCTTTGATGAGACGGGTATTTCCATAGAATTTAAAGGATCGGGTGTGGATGAAAAAGCCTATGTAACCGCTTGCCGCAATCCGGAATATCAGTTGCCGTTGGGTAAAGAGGTGCTTGCTGTGGATCCTATGTATTTCAGGCCGACTGAAGTAGACCTGTTGCTGGGTGATCCTTCAAAAGCCAGGGAGAAGCTGGGCTGGATCCCTGAGTATGACCTTAAAGGGCTGGTTAAGGACATGATGGAAGGAGATATCAAACTGATGAAAAAAGACCGGTACCTGAGAGATGGCGGGTACGATATTTTAAGCTATTTTGAATAAACCTTAATAAAAGAGAGAAACAATGGCAATGATGAATAAGGACAGCAGGATATACATCGCAGGGCACCGGGGTTTGGTAGGCAGCGCCATCATGAATAATCTTCAGCAAAAGGGATATGTCAATTTAATCACCAGAAGTTTTGATGAGCTGGACCTGACAGATCAGTCAAAGGTTACTGCGTTTTTTGAGCATGAAAAGCCTGAGTTTGTTTTTCTGGCCGCCGCAAAAGTCGGGGGCATCATGGCCAACAATATTTACAGGGCGCAGTTCATTTATGAAAACCTTCAGATTCAGAATAATATTATTCATCAGGCATATCTTAACGGCGTGAAGAAATTGTTGTTCCTGGGCAGCAGCTGTGTCTATCCCAAAAATGCTCCTCAGCCTATGCCGGAAGATTGCCTGCTTACCGGCGAACTGGAGTATACCAATGAGCCCTACGCAATTGCCAAGATTGCTGGCATGAAGATGTGTGAATCTTATAATCTGCAGTACGGAACTGATTTCATCTCGGTCATGCCGACCAATCTGTATGGTTATAACGATAATTTCAACCTCGAAACTTCGCATGTTCTTCCCGCTCTGCTCAGAAAAATTCATCTGGGAAAATGTCTTGAAACAGGTGATCACCGGGAAATCAGAAACGATCTGATCCGGAACAAAACAGAAGGGATCACTATTAATACGGAAGATCATGAGCTGTTGGATTACCTGGGCCGGTTTGGTATATCCGAAATTACACAGAACGGAAGCCGGCATGTCAGATTATCCTTATGGGGGACCGGAAATCCATTGCGGGAGTTTCTCTGGGTAGAAGATATGGCTGACGCTTGTGTATTTGTGATGGAAAATTACAGTTTTTCTGATGTAAGGGTCGGACGCGGTAGTAATGCCAATGCAGAGATCAGAAACACCCACATTAACATCGGAAGCGGGAAGGAAATATCCATCAGAGATCTGGCTTTTCTGGTTAAGGAGGTTGTGGGATTTAAAGGTGAAATCGCATTTGATACAAGCAAGCCTGACGGAACTCCGCGCAAACTGCTGGATGTTTCTAGACTCAATACATTGGGGTGGCAGGCTAAAACGACATTAAGGGATGGAATAGCGGCAGTTTATCGTCATTACATTTCCGGGTAAAAAAAATGGGCCGGCCCCGCGCCAGCCCATACCCGATTACTTCAGGTAATTTTATTGAATAATCAGCTTGTCCTTCGTACGGTATTGACCGTTGGTTACCTGTATGATATAGAATCCCTTGTTAAGATGACTGAGATCCAGCGGATAGTTAAGCGTGATGTTTGGTTTCGTCTCAAATATTACAATTCCGGAAATATCTGTTATTGAAATTGTTGCATCCTGAGAAGGCATAGATTCAAATGCGAGGGTGAATCTTCCATCGGTCGATGGATTGGGATATGCCTTGAAATCCAGGCGTTTGAGCGTTGTGTTGTTGTCTGATACAATCGTCTTTTCAACATCAGGCCTGGCAATGGCAATCTTCACGAAGAAGAGCGATGACATCGGGGGTGAACCATTGTCAGAAACCTTTACTGACAAATTGTACTGACCTGTGTTGCTGGCTCTGAAGGCGGTTAAATTATTGATAAATATCTCTCCGGTATAGGGGTGGATGCTGAAGATATTATCGGAATTTCCTTCCGTAAACTCATAGGTCAGTACCTGGCCCTGATCAGGATCAATAGCTTCAACAACGCCGATCAGCGTCCCTTCAGGTGAATAATAGTCGGCGAAAAAGCTGAAATTATAGGTTTCCGGAGGATCATTCCCATCTATAACGTTGATGGTAATGATTTCTTCCGTTGCCAGATTATCATTGTCACGTACCCTCACCATCAAATAAAAGATGGGGTTTTCCTCGAAATTGATTGCAGCGCTGTTCCTTATATACAATTGGCCATTGACCGGATGCAACCGGAATGCATTTCCGGTATTGCCGGAAATAATCTCAAAATGCAGATTGCTGCCTGATTCAGGGTCAAAAGCTTCAACCGTGCCGACAAACTGACCGTTTGGCAGGCTTTCTTCAATAAAGAAACTTTGAGGATTAAGAACCGGAGGCTCGTTAACATTATCCAGTCTGATGGTTACCACAGCCTGTGCCGACATTGACGGAATGCCGTTATCGGATACTGTTACAACAAGCTGGAAGATTGGTGTTGTCTCGTAGTTAAGCATTCCGGAATTGAGCACTGTTAAAGATCCTTCCGGAGACAGTGAAAATGCTTCACCGGTGTTGCCATCCGCTATGGTAAAAGTTAATTCCTGGTCAGCGTCAGGATCAAAAGCTGCTATCTGGCCCACTTCCATTCCGCCAGCTGCGTTCTCTTCTATTGAGAATTCCTGGTCCTCGATAACCGGATTGTTGTTCATTGCATCCAATATTATTGTAATAATTGCACCGGATGCTTGCTGCGGGCTGCCATTGTCAGTGGCCGTAACATTCAGATATATATATTCCTCTAAAATTATCCCCAGCGTGTTTGTACTAGTAATAAACAGCTCACCGCTCAGGGGATCAATGCTGAAAATATTGTCAGGATTTCCGTCAGTAATAGCAAATGTCAGCGTCTGATTGAGATCAGGGTCAGAAGCTGCCACAGTGCCGATAAGGGTGCCTGCTGGAGCTGTTCTGGAAACGCCGAAACTCTGGTCTGCGATCACAGGAGCTTCGTTCACATCATTCAGGAGAATAACTACCGTTTCTTCACCTGACAAAACCGGGGAACCATTGTCGGTTGCCCTCACCAGCAGGTTATACTGGCTGCAGTATTCGAAGCAGATATTTCCGGCCACGGTGATTTCGCCAGTAACGGCATCAATGGCAAAGGCGTTGTTGGTATTTCCGCCCTGTATGGTGAAGGTGAGCGCCTGCCCTGAATCAGGGTCATCGGCCATCACACTTCCGACCTGGGTTAAGGCCGGCACATGCTCATCAACCTGGAATGACTGGCCCTGGGCGATCGCCGGGGCCTCGTTGATATCGTTGAGTTCAATGGTAACCATTGCCGAAGCCGACAGGGCAGGGGAGCCGTTGTCGGTTACCTGAACGGTGAGATTGAATACAGGATTCGTCTCAAAATCCATCAGACCGGCATTGGCAACAGAGAGCAAACCGTTTTCAGAGATCTGGAATGCATTATCGGCATTACCGCCAATGATGCTGAAAGAGAGAACCTGATTCAGATCCGGGTCTGTGGCGATCACCTGGCCGACCAGCGTGCCTGACGCTGCATTTTCGTCAATGGCAAAAAGCTGATTGCCGATGGAAGGAGGCAGGTTGCTGTCGGTAACCGTAACGGAGGCAACTGCGGACGCTGAGAGTACGGGATTCCCGTTGTCTTCAGCCAGGATATTCAGGGTAAACACCTCACCGGCCGAAGCCATAAGTGCATCGCTGTTGTTTACGGATAGTTCGCCGCTCAGGGGATCAA
>CAZDBX010000037.1:0-19527 GCA_964503805.1 uncultured Lentimicrobium sp.
CCATTGCAAAGATAAGGATTATCAGTACTGCTATTGATCTGCATTATTTATTATCCTGCACCATCTGCCTTCTTTCTGCAACTACCTTCGGATAAATTACACTTCCGCTCTTTATATCTCAGAAAGCCTATCCGGGAAATACTGAAAATCTTTGCAAAATTCCATGAGATTTGCTATATTTGAAGAACCATCATAAACTCATTTTTCTGAAAACGCTGCATTAAACTGTCCATTTACCCCGAAGCAATATCAAAGCGGTTAATGATTTCTACAATGATCACTTTTACAGAAGTCTGAACTAATTAACCTCTTTACTCATCCTTCACTCACTATCTGAATCTGTAATGTTTTATTTTGTTGATTAAAGTTGATTTTTAAAATTCCGGCAGCATGAGCACCAAATCCAATAACCGGATAATCAAGTTCCTTCTTTGGGTCTCACTTGCTATGAATGCCCTTATGCTACTGGTGCTTGCAAATCATGTGGAAAAGAAAGGCGGGATAAGCTATCTCAGGAAAAAATTCACTCACCAATCATACAGCGAAAACACATATGAAGGCTTTTATTACAAAATGAAGACCGGTACATTCAGGGAAATGCCTGCCGATTCAAATGCAATTATCATTTTGGGCAACAGTATTGCCGATTACTGCGATTGGGCCGAAATGCTTTCAAATCCGCTGGTTAAAAACCGGGGTATAGGCGGAGATGATATTATCGGAATTTACAACCGGGTGAATCAGATAACAGATGCCAGACCCTCAAAAATTATTTTTATGCTTGATCCCAAGGATCTTACCTTTAGAAGGTCTGTTGACACTATTTCATTCTATTATGAACAAATTATCAGATCCATCCGGCATAAATGTCCTGACGCAGGAATTCTCTGCGTGAGTATGATTCCTGCAAACAATGCCTGGATCAGCAACGATTTTATTGCCGGAATAAATGAAAGAATCAGGGTTATTGCCGGGGAAAATAATGCTGAATTCATTGATGTTTATCACACATTCTGTAAAGGGACAAACAGGCTTGACAGCCTATATTCATTTGATGGAGAGCACCTTAACGGCAAAGGTTATAAACTGCTATCCGGGGTGATCAGACAGTTTATTGACGGTCAGGAAATTACACTCCCGGCAAATTAATCTTGGAAATGATTATCAACTAAAAAGCCCGCCGGAAATCCGGCAGGCTTTCACCATAATCCCATAAAGATAATTTATGGAACCAAAACTGCGTCAATCACGTGGATCACACCATTGGAGCCCTGAACATCGGTGGCGATCACATTTACCGAACCATTAATGTTAACGCCCATATTGGTGACAGTAACATTCAGATTGCTTCCGTCCTTGAGCGTGGGCACACTGCCGCTCGAAACCTGGCTTGAGCGTACATTGCCCGGGACTACGTGATAGAGAAGGATGGGGGTGAGTTGCCCGGCGGTGAGTGCATCGATTCCGGAGACGCCGAGGGCAGAAAACAAGGCATTGAAAGCAGCATTGGTAGGCGCGAATACCGTGAAGGGTCCGGTGCCGCTCAGGGCCTCAACAAGTCCCGCTTTGACAACAGCCTGCACCAGAATGCTGAAGTTAGGATTGTTGATTGCATGGCTTACAACGCTTGCCGGCAGAATCACTTTATCAATGGCGTGAATTACTCCGTTGGAGGCCATCACATCGGCAATGATCACCTTGCTGCCGTCAACCTTGACATCGCTGCCTTTCTCTACAAAAACCTTCACTCCGGCCTGAGCTGGATCGGTTGCATTCAGTGTTGTGACATATCCGGTTGAGATATCAGAAGATTTAATGCTACCGGCAACGACATGATTAAGAAGAATCGGCGTAAGGGTCGCTGCATCCAGATCGGCAATCCCGCTGACACCTAACTGGGCAAATAAAGCATTGAACGCATCATTGGTGGGAGCAAATACCGTAAACGGACCATCACCCTGCAAAGCGCTGACAAGGTTGGCTTTGGTTACTGCTTCAACCAGAATAGAGAAGCGGGCATCCGATACAGCCACCTCAACAATATCTTTCGGCATTTCTGCCGGAGGTGCAGGAGTATCCTCATCTTTCGAGCAGGAAGCAAATAATGTGGTGGCCGCTATGGCCAAAAGAGCAAAACGGAATTTCAAAAAGTTTGTTTTCATAGTATCAGATTTTGTTTAATGTTTCATTTTATTTGTTAGACATTAAATAAACCCGACTCCTCAGGAAATGTTTAATGTTTTAGATTATTTATTAAACATTTCATTTTAACCTAATTTCTATCGTGCTGTTTTTCATGTTTTTAACTAAATTATTATCGCATGAAAAACTATAATTTTTAACTAAATCTTAACAAATTACACTTACAGGTTCATTTAATGGGTAAACACTGGTAGCAACATAACTTCTATTCCGGTATAAATCCGGGTTGGGTAATCCTGATAAAACATCCCCTAAATATATTATTAAGCTACCTTTGCATGAAATCAAGGATCACTTCCCTGTAAATCGCTGAAAAATGAAACGATTGTCTGCCATTCTCATTCTGATCACTTCCTGTACCTTCCTTCACGCACAACCATTATTTCCTGCCGATGGCGAAGTCTATATCAAATCAACGGTTCCGCGCATTGACGTGCTGATTCATCCCGACACCCTGAGCTGGATTTATGCCAATGTGGAGTCGGATCATGAATTCAGGGCGGTATTTGTCTTTGACAACGGAAATGTACACGACACCATCCGCGACATTGGTTTCAGGCTCAGGGGCAACACCTCCAGGTATTCACAAAAAAAATCCTTTAAAGTTTCCTTCAATACATTTATATCCGGCAGGAAATATCACGGGGTTGAAAAACTTAACCTGAACGGCGAGCATAATGATCCTTCGGTGAGCAGGGCGGGTATTTACTGGGATATCCTCAGGCAGTGTTCTCTGGCAGGCCCGCGTTATAACCATGTACGGGTTTACATCAACGGCAACTACCATGGACTTTATATAAATGTTGAGCACATCGATGAAGAATTTGCAAAAACATGGTTTGGAAACAATGACGGAAACTTATACAAATGCCTCTACCCGGCCGACCTCACTTACCGCGGTTCAAATCCCGACCTGTACAAGTTCGAATCCGGAGGTCGCAGGGCCTATGAGCTTAAAATCAATGAAGAGGCGGATGATTACAGTGATCTGGCCCATTTTATCGATGTACTGAACAATACGCCCCTCCAACAGCTTCCGTGTGCACTCGAAAAAGTCTTTAATGTGCAGGATTACCTGAAAGTAGCGGCTGTGGATATAATTACGGGAAACTGGGATGGATACATTTACAATAAGAATAACTTTTACCTGTATCATAACATTGAAAGCGGGTTGTTTGAATACATACCTTATGATGTGGACAACACTTTTGGTATTGACTGGTTCGGGATTGAATGGGCTTCAAGGAATATTTACAGCTGGGCGCACCCTTCCGAACCCCGTCCGCTTTTCACGCGCCTGATGCAGGTGCCGGATTACAAAGCACAGTTCACTTATTACCTGAAACAGGCCATTCAGCAGGTCACCTCACGGCAGGACTTCCTCGATAATCTGTTCATCATCCGCGACCGGTTGCAGCCCTTTGTGGCAAATGACCCCTATTATCCGCTGGACTATGGTTATACCATTGCATCTTTCAATCAATCATTCGAAGCCGGAACCGGGGCGCATGTGCCGGTAGGGCTGTTGCCATACCTGCAGACAAGAAACACCACAGCGCTGGATCAGGCGCTGAACATGAACGCCCCGCCCATGATCAGATACATCCGGCACAATGCCCCTCTCCCCTTTCAGGAAATCAGTATCCTTGCCTTTGCGGAAGACGAAAACCTGAATTCCGTGACGCTTGAGTACCGGATAAACGGTGGTGGCTGGCAGCAAAAAACCATGACAGAAAACAGATTAAACAATAACACTGCACTTGACGGCGGAACGTTCATCGCTACACTCAGCGGGCTGGATGCCAACACGCTGCTGGAATTCAGAATAAAGGCGACCGACAACAATCAGGTTACAGTTGCAAAGCCCTGCGATGCCGTGCAGTACACCATTCCGTCGCCCAATCCGATCATGCTCTATATCAATGAGTTTATGGCCAGCAACAGTTCGACCATCGCCGATGAATACGGTGAATACGATGACTGGATTGAAATCTATAACGCAGGCAGTCAGGCGGTGTGGCTGGGCGACAAATACCTGAGCGATAACCTGAACAATCCCGTAAAATGGGCATTCCCCGATACCACCATCGCTGCCGGCGGATACCTGCTTGTATGGGCCGATGGTCAGCCCACCCAGGGGAGCATGCACACCCCTTATAAACTTGACAAGGACAATGAAGAAATCGGCATTTTCAACAATGAAGCATCGGGATTTGCACTTATCGATGGTATTACATATACAAACCAGTCAACCAACATTTCCATGGGCAGGGTTACCGATGGTGCAGCGGAATGGAAGCTATTTGACAATCCGACGCCAGGAAGCACCAACAGTATGGTGGGCATCCCGGAAATCCCTGCATACCGGCTGAATATTTATCCGAATCCCAGCAATACCGGCTTTATTTACCTGGAGGAGTTCGAGACTATTTCCATTTTTGATCTTTCCGGCAGGGAGATACTTCCTGCTGTAACGAGTCAGAAAATAGATATAAGCAACCTGAAACCAGGTATATATCTGATAAGGAATACCACCGGCGGGGTTGCTAAACTTATGGTGAATTAATCCGGGTGCTACGGAACACCAAAAAATGTAAATGCCTGAACGGCTGCAAAAGGTCATTCAGGCATTTATTTTAATTTTCAGGGATTCGTCTCCCCCTGCATCAATCGCCGAAGCAAATTCCTATGCCACGGGCGGTTTTCATCAGCGCGGTATCAGGATCAACAAGATTGGGCTTCTGAATTGCTTCTTTCAAAGTAACGGAAGTGATGTAAGGATGACGGTATGAAACCATACGTCCGAATTCACCGGCAAGCACAAGCTCAAAAGCTTTTACTCCATACTGGGTTGCCAGCACCCGGTCGTAGGCAATGGGAACGCCTCCCCTTTGCAGATGGCCCAGCACCGTAGTACGTATACTGTGTTCACAACCGGCCTCTTTCAGTTCCTCTTCGAACCGGAAACCTACTCCTCCCAGTTTTACGTTGGCATACCCAACCTCCTGGCTTTTCTCGGCGATAAGATCACCCTTGATATTGCGCGCGCCTTCAGCAATCACGATATTCACAAAACCGCGGCCTTTGTCGAATCGTTTCTCAATGCGTTCCATAACTTTCTCAATATCGTATGGAAACTCAGGCAGCAGGCAGATTTCAGCGCCCCCGGCCACCGCAGCATTCAGCGCAATCCAGCCGGCATTGCGGCCCATTACTTCAAGAATCTGAACCCTGTTGTGACTGGCAGCAGTGGTCACCAGTTTATCAACTGCCTCGGTGGCAATCTGAATAGCTGTCTGAAATCCAAAGGTTGCATCCGTTGCGGAAAGGTCATTGTCAATGGTCTTGGGCACCCCGATAATATTCAGTCCTTTCTCAAACAAAGCCTGCGAAATCCGCTGCGATCCGTCCCCGCCGATATTGATCACCGCGTCAATTCCGAGGTACTGGATCTTTCTGATCATTTCATCGGAGCGGTCAACGGCGATATAAGAGCCGTCTTTTTGCTTAACGGGCCAGGCAAAAGGGCCTCCTTTGTTGGTAGTTTGTATGATGGTGCCACCCTGGTAGTGTATCCCGGAAACGGCTTTCTCGTCCAGTACAACAATTTCGGTGGGCTCACGCAAGATGCCATTAAAAGCTTCAATACTGCCCACCACTTCCCAGTCTTTTTCGCGGGCGGCTCGCTTTACGATGGCGCGGATTACCGCATTTAGTCCCGGACAGTCGCCGCCACCGGTAAGTACCATGACTCTGTTCATGTAGTTTCTTCTTTAAAATGAATAACTTAGGTCTTTAGGGTCTCACTTCTAAAAAACGCTGCAAAGATACAAAAAATAAAAAGCATCAGCGTCACTGTTAACTGCCACAGAAATCATATAAATTGAGGCCATATCATTGCTCTTTTTCTTAATTTCGCCGCTCATTCCTTTAAAGATGGAAAAGAAAAAGAGAATTGCCCTGGTTGCGCACGATAACCGCAAGCAGGATCTTATAGAATGGGTAGAATACAATGCTGTTACGCTTCTTGAACATAAAATTATTTGTACCGGCACTACCGGAAAACTTATTGAGCAACAGCTTAAGTCGGCCCTCGACAGTGAAAAATTCAGCAGTTTTGAAGTAACCAAGCTGAAATCCGGCCCCCTGGGAGGAGATCAGCAACTTGGCGCAATGATCGTCGACGGGGAGATTGACCTGATGATCTTTTTCTGGGATCCGATGCAGCCTCAGCCGCACGATGTAGATGTGAAAGCATTGTTGCGGATCACTGTGTTGTACAATATCCCGACCGCCTGTAACCGGTCAACTGCGGATTTCATCATTTCATCGCACCTTTTCAATGAGGAATACACGCAAAAGGTTAAAGATTACAGTACCTATATCAACCGCGAAGTAAAAATGTAATGACAGGGAATATAGCTGTAATCTTTGATATGGACGGGGTACTGGTTGATAATTTCCGGTATCATCTTATGGCCTGGGAGAAATTCTGCTCACGCCATGGAAAAAGCATTTCTGCTGACGATTTCCTTGAATATGTTTTTGGCGGATCAAATGCAGATCACCTGGCCTTTATTTTTAAAAAAGAATTACCTGCTTCAAAAATTGCCGAATATTCAGCCGAAAAGGAACTTATCTACAGATATCTGTACCACGATAATGTAGTGCTTATCCCGGGATTAAAGGAATTGCTGTTTAACCTTAAAACAGCCGGAATCCCGATGGCCATCGCCACCTCAGCAGAAAGGGCCAATGTTGACTTTATTCTTGCTGAAACCGGAATACAGGAGTACTTCACGGCCATAGCCGACGCATCTATGGTCAGGCGGGGCAAACCCGATCCGGAGGTTTTTCTGAAAGCGGCTGCTATGCTCAAAACTGATCCTGCTGATTGTCTGGTTTTTGAAGATACACTTAAAGGTATTGATGCCGCCCTGAATGCAAAAATGAAGGTCATAGGCGTGGCAACCACCCATCACAGGGCGGAGCTCACTGAAGCACACAGCGTCATCAGCGATTTTACAGAAATTGACATCAATAGAATCCGGGAATTATTCAGTTAACCATTATAAATAAAACAATCAGATGAACACATTCAAAAAGGCCTTTCTGTTGGTTATCAGCCTATTGGCTTTTACACTGACAAACGCCCAAAACCGCATCGACTTCACGGAGTATGATCTGGATAACGGTTTGCATGTTATCCTGCACAAGGACAATTCCACTCCCATTGTTGCCGTTACCATTTCCTATCATGTGGGCTCAAAAAACGAAAATCCTGAGCGAACCGGCTTTGCCCATTTTTTCGAACACCTGATGTTTGAAGGAAGCGAGAACATTGGCAGGAGTGAATTCGACAAAATTGCCATGAATGCAGGGGCAAGCCTGAATGCCAATACCAGCTTCGACAGGACTTTTTATTATCTGCTGCTCCCCTCAAATCAACTCGAGCTTGGTCTATGGATGGAATCAGAGCGGCTGCTTCACCTGCGCATCGACAGCATCGGTGTTGAGACCCAGCGCAGCGTTGTTAAGGAAGAGCGCAAACAGTCATACGACAACCGCCCATACGGCACACTGATGGAAAAAACTTTCAGTACTGCTTTCAAAGAGCATCCTTACCGCTGGATGCCCATCGGATCAGCCGAATCCATCAACAACGCCACCCTGGAAGAATTTATGGAATTCCATTCCATCTTCTATGTTCCCAACAATGCCACGCTCTCCATCGCCGGAGATATTGATGTGGAATCAACAAAAAAGCTTGTTCAGAAATATTTCGGCGATATTCCCCGGGGAACAAAGGAAATTTACCGTCCTGACATCGTGGAACCTGTTAAAACAGCCGAAGTACGCGATACCATATACGACAATATTCAGCTGCCTGCTGTTGTTCAGGCTTATCATATTCCCGCCAAAGGCACTCCGGACTACTACGCACTCAGTATGCTGACCACGCTGCTTAGCGATGGTGAAAGCTCCCGAATGACCAAATCGATCGTTGACAAGCAGCAGAAAGCCATGTTTGTCGCGGCATTTCCCTTTGCCCTGGAAGATCCCGGCCTGTTCCTGGTATTTGGTATTGTAAACTCAGGCGTTGCTCCTGATGACTTTGAAAATGCCATCAATGAAGAAATTGCCAAAACTCAGCAGGAAGAGCTCAGCGACCGGGAATTTGAAAAACTGCGCAACAAGGTTGAAAACGATTTTATCAGCCGAAATTCAACCATGGCAGGAATAGCTGAAAGTCTTTCAGACTATCACATGTATTTCGGAGACGCCAACCTGATCAATACTGAGATTGACCGCTATTTGGCCGTGACCAAAACTGATATAAAAAGAGTTGCCAACCAGTACCTTACAAAGGAAAACAGGGTTGTACTGTATTATTTACCAAAACAAACCCTGTAATCAATAAGGAGGAAAGACAATGAAAAAACTGATCATAACTATTATTGCAACAGCATTTGCAGTACTTCCCCAGTTCCTCAATGCACAGGTAAAAACCGGAAAATCCGGTGGAAAAGCAGAAAAACTTGACAGAAGTGTGCGTCCGCAGCCTGCCCCGGCTCCGGTGATTAATATCGGAAAATATGAAAGTTTTGAGCTGGAGAACGGACTGAAGGTCTTCGTCGTCGAAAACCATAAGATTCCCAGGGTTTCATATTCCCTGATCCTGGACTACAATCCCGTGCCCGAAGGCAATATGGCAGGAATGGCCGATTTCGCCGGTCAGATGCTGCGTACCGGCACAACCAACCTGACAAAGGATGAACTGGATGAAGCCATTGACTTTATCGGGGCCGACCTGAGCACTTCTTCAACGGGAATTTATGCCTCCGCCCTCAAAAAGCACAACGCGCAATTGCTGACGCTGATGGCGGATGTTGTGATGAACCCCTCCTTTAAAGAAGAGGAACTGACCAAACTGAAAACCCAGGCCATCTCCGGTTTAAAAGCACAGGAGAACGATCCTGATGCAATCAGCGACAGGATCAGCAAACTATTGGTTTATGGCGCCGCCCACCCTTACGGCGAATCCATGACTGAAAAATCGGTGGAAAATATCAGCGTGGATCACTGCCGGGCTTTTTACCAGGCGTTTTTCAGGCCGAATATCGGGTATATGGCTATTGTCGGAGACATCACCAAAGCCGAAGCGATGGATCTGATGCAGAAATATTTCGGCAAATGGGAAAAGGCCGATGTTATCCAATATACGCCTGAAACACCTGCATTGCCGGCATCCAATATAGTCTCCATTGTTGACCGCCCCGATGCAGTTCAGACAGCGCTCAGAATCGGCTATCCGGTGGATCTGAAACCCGGATCGGAAGACGCCATCAAAGCACGGGTGATGAACACCATACTCGGAGGCGGCACATTCAGGCTGTTCAATAACCTTCGCGAGGACAAAGCGTATACCTATGGAGCTTATTCACAGCTCAATACGGATAAACTTATTGGCCGGTTCAATGTCAACACGGAAATCAGGAATTCCGTCACCGACAGCGCCATCAATGAAGTGTTCTATGAAATGCGCCGCATCCGCGAAGAATTGGTGCCGAAAGATGAACTGAACCTGGTAAAAAACTACCTGAACGGTAATTTCGCCCTTTCACTTGAGCGTCCCCAGACTGTTGCGAATTTTGCGATCAGTACAGCCCGTTACGGACTTGATGCTGATTATTACGCCAATTATATGAAAAACCTTGCCGCTGTCAATGCGGAAGACGTCAAAGCGGTTGCCGTCAAATACATCAAGCCCGAAAACGCCTATATACTTGCAGTAGGCAAGGCTGCTGAAATTGCCTCAAGGCTCGGACAATTCACAGAAGGCAAGGCGATTAAGTATTACGATTTCAACGGCAAGGAATACGATCCAAACACCAGGGTAAAACCAGCCCCAGAAGGCATGACCGCCGAAAACGTGCTGAAATCATACATCAATGCAATTGGCGGCGAAAAAGCCCTGAATAAAATCAAGGACATGACCATGATGGCCAGCACTACCATGCAGGGCATGACCATCGGATTCGATTTTTACCGCAAATCCCCCAATAAGTACATGATGAAGGTTGGAGCCGGTGAGATGGTTTTCCAGAAAATGGTATTTGACGGGACTACCGCTAAACTTATTTCTCCGATGGGAGGAGAAAATAAAGTGCTCGAAGGAGATGAACTTGAAGATATGAAAGTGGAAGCCGAAATGAATCAGGAACTGCATTATGCAAGACTTGGTGTCAACTCAACCCTTGAAGGTATCGAAGAAATTGACGGTGTGGAATGTTATCGTGTCATGCTTATCTATCCTTCAGGAAAACAATCAACCCAGTATTTTGATGTCAAATCCGGACTAAAAGTTAAAGAACTGAGTGAGCAGGGCACTGCTACCTTTGGCGATTACCGAGAAGTAAACGGCGTTAAGTTCCCCTTTGCCATCAGTCAGCAAATGGGTCCGCAAACAATCGACCTTAAAGTACTCAGCATCAAAATCAATTCAAAACTGAAAGACGACCTCTTTAGCACAAACTAAAATTTTCTTTTACTCGGATCAGGCCACGTTCAACCAGCGTGGCCTGATTTTTTTATCATACATAAATTCACCCACATCGGGATCCGGCATTGGCAATGCATTCCATGGTCAGAATCTGACAGACCCACTGAATCCCTGCACTTCCTTAAAATATACCGGGGCTTCATAGGTCTTGCAGGCAACCGGAGTCATCAATGCTGGAAATTATCAGAATGTTTATCTTTGTGTATGAAAGTCATTATTCCGAAACTTAAAAACACATCAATGAAAATCAGAAATTCAGTCCTTTTCACGCTGCTGGTTTTAACACAGATAAGTATCCTGTCATCCTGCAAACAGGCAAAAGATTCCGGGGCAGCCGTTCAGGATCCGGGGCAGGTGAATCAACCGGAATGGAGTAAAAACCTGAGTATTTATGAAGTGAACATCAGACAGTTCTCCCCGGAAGGCACCTTTGCCGCCGTTGAATCCCAGTTGCCCCGGCTTAAGGAACTTGGAGCAGATATCCTCTGGCTGATGCCCATTCACCCTATCGGAGAGTTAAACCGCAAAGGAACCCTCGGCAGCTATTATTCCATCAAAGACTATTACGGGGTAAATCCTGAATTCGGTACGCCGGAAGACTTTAAGCGACTGGTAAAAAAAGCCCACGAAGCGGGGATGTATGTGATCCTTGACTGGGTTGCCAATCATTCATCCTGGGACAATCAACTGGTTTTGGAAAAACCGGATTTCTATAAAAAAGATTCTCTGGGAAATATGGTTTCGCCCTACGACTGGACAGATGTGGTGGCTTTCAACTATGAATTCAGCGAAACCAACGAATACATGCTCGAAGCCATGAAATACTGGGTAAAAGAGTTTGATATTGACGGATACCGTTGTGATGTTGCTGAGCTTGTTCCGGCAACTTTCTGGGACAATGCCAGGATGGAGCTCGACAAAATCAAACCGGTATTTATGCTGGCCGAGGGGGAAAAACCATGGCTGCATACGGCTTTCGACATGTCGTACGGATGGGAATTTCATAACATCAAAAACAAAATTGCCAAAGGCGAAGCCAATGCAAACGACATTGAAGCCTACCTGAAGAAGAATGACACCCTTTATCCCAAAGGAGCCTACCGTATGTATTTTATTACGAACCATGACGAAAACTCATGGAACGGGACCGAGTTTGAAAGGCTGGGTGACGGGGTTGAGGCTTTTTATGTACTTACCGCTACCGTTCCCGGGATGCCACTGGTATATACCGGGCAGGAGGCCGGCCTCAACAAACGGCTTGAGTTTTTCGAGAGAGATCCGGTTGAATGGGGCAACTACAGCATGACCGGTTTCTATAAAACCATCCTGAACCTGAAAAAGAGCAACCCTGCACTTCACAACGGCCCATGGGGCGGCAACTGGCTCAGGATCAACACGGATGCAGATGAGAAAGTATTTGCGTTTATCCGCGAGAAGGAAAACCACAGAGTTTTCGTACTGCTGAACCTCAGTCCCGAACCTGTATCATTCACCCTGAGTGGCAAATCCTATAAAGGAAAATATACCGAACTGTTTACAGGCGAAGAAGTAAGGTTCAGAAAAGGTGAACCGGCTGAACTTCCGGCCTGGGGTTATAAGGTCTACTACAGGTAAATAGTATCCCGGAAAATTTCAACCTGAAACAGCTACGAACCTGTTTTGGAAAAACGAATGATTTATGAAGAAAACAATCATTACACTGGCGTTATCTACATTGTTTATGAGTCAGGCATTTACACAGGGTTCGCTTAACAGAAGCCTTGGAAATCTCACCAACTTCAGCAGGGAAGGGCAAAGGCTGTTGCTGAATACCGATTACGGCAGGGCCGAGCTTACCGTATATGAACCCGGCATTATCAGGATCAGAATTGTGAAGGACGATTTCAGGAAGGACTTCTCGTACGCGGTAGTAGCCGGTCCCGGGAACGCCGGATATACACTGGAGGAAACGCAGGAACGGCTTGTCGTGCGCACGGAGGCGCTGCGGCTCGATATCAGCCGCAATCCCGTTCGCTTCAGTTTCTACAATCCTGGCGGAAGCCTGCTGAATGCCGATGACCCTGCTTTCGGAACAGCATGGATAGGTACTGAAGTCACCACCTACAAACAATTGCTTGATGGGGAGCGCTTCATCGGCCTGGGCGAAAAAACCGGCAACCTCGACCGCCGGGGTTCGGCTTACGACAACTGGAACACCGACAATCCGAGATACGGCCCCAACGACGACCCGCTCTATGTCACCATTCCGTTTTACATTGGTATGCACAACAGCCTTGTTTACGGGATATTTATGGACAACAGCCACCGCAGCCGCTTTAACTTCGGAGCCAGCAACGACCGTTTCAGCTCTTTCAGCGCCGACGACGGCGAGATGGATTACTATTTCATGCACGCCCCTTCGGTTGCAGGCATTCTGGAACAATACACCCACCTCACCGGGCGGATGACCATGCCGCCATTGTGGGCGCTGGGTTACCAGCAATGCCGATGGAGTTACTTTCCCGATACGGAAGTATTGAACACCGCGCAGAACTTCCGCGACCGCAGAATTCCGCTTGATGTGATCTACCTCGACATTCATCACATGGATGCATACAAGATATTTACCTGGCATCCCGACCGCTTCAGCAATCCGGCAAAGCTTCTTTCAGACCTGAAAGCAATGGGCATTCATACCACACTGATTGTGGATCCCGGCATCAAGGTTGAAAAAGGTTATGAAGCTTATGAGGACGGACTTCAAAAGGATATGTTTGCCAAATATCCCGACGGCGCCGTTTACACTGCCCAGGTATGGCCCGGATGGTGCCACTTTCCCGATTTCACCAAACCTGCGGCCCGCGAATGGTGGGGAGAAAAGTTCAGGGGGCTGGTGAACGACGGCGTCACAGGTTTCTGGAACGATATGAATGAAATCGCGTCTTGGGGCAACGGCTACACCCCGCACCTGGTGGAATTCGACTGGGAAGGCAGAAAGACCTCTTACCGTGAAGCCAAAAACGTTTACGGCCTGCTGATGTCGAAAAGTACCTACGAAGGCACCCGCAAACTGATGAACGACCTCCGGCCGCTGATCCTTACCCGTGCCGGTTACTCAGGATTGCAGCGCTACACCGCCCTGTGGACAGGCGACAACCAGGCAACCGACGAGCACATGATGCTGGGATGCCGGCTGGTAAACAGCATCGGTCTCAGTGGGGTAGCCTTTACCGGGGTTGATGTGGGCGGCTTCAGTAAAGACGCTTCCCCCGCCCTATTTGCCCGCTGGATTGGCATCGGAGCGTTCAGTCCCTTCTTCAGGAGCCATACCCATTATGATACCCGCCAGGCGGAACCCTGGGCGTACGGAGAAGTGATTGAAAATATTTCTCGCAATTACATCACACTGCGATACAAGCTGTTACCATACATTTATAGCTGCTTTCGCGAATCGTCTCTTACCGGCATGCCGGTTGCCCGCAGTCTGGCGATTGATTACACGTTCGACGATAAAATTTACCAGTATGCGTATCAGAATCAATATCTTTTCGGACCATCCATTCTGGTGGCTCCGGTTGAGAGCACCCGCGATCTCGTAAAGGTTTACCTGCCGGCCGGTGAATGGTATGATCTGCACAGCGGGATAATGCTGAACGGAAACAACGAAGTAATCGCTGAATCCCCGATGCATAAACTACCCTTGTATGTGAAAGCAGGCTCCGTAATCCCTATGCAGAATCCGGTGCGAAGCACAGCAGATAATCCCGGAGAAACCTTATTCCTGCATATCTTCAAAGGCAGCAGCAACGCATCTTTTACATATTACGAAGATGACGGCACTTCATATAATTACGAGCAGGGCAGCTTTTACAGTCGCCGGATATCTTTTGATCCTGACCGCCGCGAAATAGTCCTTGAGAAGGCCAATGGATCAAAAGAAAGTCAAATCAGGAAAGTTGAAATGGTTTTCCATGGCTTTCCGGATGGTACCCGGTTCTTGCTTGACGGAAAGAAACTCGCGGCTTCGGAAGGCCTTACCGACCTCTTCAACGCATTAAAGCCAGGTGACCCACAATATCTGGAAACAATGCACAAACCCCTTAAAACCCTGAATGCAGGATTCACTGTGAAAGACGGAGAAATGGTCATTAAATGGAAATGAATAAGGCCTGATAAGCAATAACCTGCCTGGGGCGGAACCGGGTAGGTTATTGCTCTGAAATTTTGATTCCGCAGGTGGTAAAGAGCATTATACGATTTTCCGGCTTTCCAGTTTCAAAGCACCCCATTTCTCCAGGGCTGCCTGTAACTCAAAAATTTTGATCGGCTTTGACATATAATCGACCATACCGGCTTCAAGGCATTTTTCCCTGTCGCCCAGCATGGCATTGGCGGTAATGGCGATAATATGGGGCTGCTTTTCGGGAGGATAATTTTCCCTGATCCTGATTGTAGCCTCAATGCCGTTCATTTCAGGCATCTGAAGGTCCATCAGGATGATGTCATATTCTTTCTCATTCATGATTTTCAGCACCTCCGCCCCGTTGAGCACTGCATCTACCTTGTAACCCATAAGGTTGAGCAAAGAAATGGCAAGTTTCTGATTCACCAGGTTATCCTCAGCAACCAGTATGCGCAATGGAAGCCGCTGGCTCAGGTTAACATCAATCTGGTTGGTTTGAGGTTCTGCCATTTTTCTTCTTTTTTCAATATCGGTCATGATATGCAATACCTCATCAAACAGGCCTTTGATTCTGACAGGTTTCAGAAGTCTGACATCAAAGAGGCCGGCTGATTGCTGTTCGTGATCACCTGACGAAGATAATAAAATCAGGGGAAGTTTTTCATACCTTCCCATTCTTCTTATTTTTCTTGCCAGTTGAATACCATCCATCCCGGGCATCTGGTAATCAAGAACAGCTATATGAAATGCGCTTTCGTTTGCTAGAATTGACAGCGCCGCCTGACCCGAATCAGCGATTACAGGCTTCATCCCCCAGCTTTCAAAATGTAATTTCAGGATCTGGCAATTCGTCTGATTGTCATCAACAATCAACACCCTGCGATCCTTCAACTGTACAACATTGCCTTTTACCCTCAGCCTGGGCTTAACCACCTGTGATGTCTTTGCTTTAATGGTAAAAAAGAATTCTGAGCCTTTTCCGGGTTCACTTTGTGCCCAGATTTCGCCACCCATAAGGTTTACCAGACGTTTCGAAATAGCCAGGCCCAGCCCGGTACCACCGTATTTCCGGGTCGTTGAACTGTCAGCCTGAACAAATGCTTCGAACAATTGTGCTATTTTCTCAGGATCAATACCGATGCCGGTGTCCTTGACCTGAAATTTCAGTTCAACTTCATCCGAAGACTGGCCCAGCAACTGAACAGAAATAAAAATCTCTCCACTTCCGGTGAATTTAATGGCATTGCTGACCAGGTTCAACAAGATCTGCCGCAGCCTGAGTACATCTCCCTTCAATACAGTGGGAACATCATGCTCTATAAAATATAGCAGGTCAAGTTGCTTTTCAATGGCTTTATAAGCAAGCAGATCAAGGGTATCCTCAATACAAACCTGCAATTCAAAAGCTTCACTTTCAAGCTCCATTCTTCCTGAATCGATTTTGGTCAGGTCGAGGATATCGTTGATGATTGAGATCAGGTTCTCTCCGGAAGCCTGTATGTTTTCGGCGTAATCCCGCTGAACTGCTGTCAATCCTGTATTCAGCAGCAAATTCGTCATCCCGATCACCCCATTTAACGGAGTTCTGATCTCGTGACTCATCATCGCAAGAAAATCTGACTTTATACGATTTGCCGACTCGGCCTCCTGTTTGGCCTGTGTCAGTTCTGCCAGGGCAAGTTTATAATCAGTGATATCGTGAATCACAGCCATAGAAGCTTTTGATCCTCCATAACTGATAGATTTGATATCAAACTCACAGATCATTTTTTTACCATCTGCCGTAATCAACTCAGCAACAAAATTCCACCTTCCGGCACGCTTATCCTTATTCACCAGCTCATATTCCTCGATCCGTTCGCGGTCGGTTTCCGAAAACAAAGAAAAATAGTCCCTTCTGTACAGTTCTTCTTTGGGGTATCCCAGCATTTTTACAGAAACTTCATTGATATACAATATTTTACGATCCCTGAAAATGCAGATAATGTCCCTTGTGTTATCGATGATGGCCAGAAACTTCTCCTCGTTTTCGATTAAGCTGCTGATCTGGGCCATACGGGCAGTCATGTCATAAACCCTCAGACAAAATCCGATATGAATACCTTCATCGTTGAATACATCATAAACAAAGGCATCTGCATACATCAGGCTGCCATCCGAACGGCGTAACCTGAATTCACTGCGGTCGGTACAATTATCGAACAGGCAATTCAGATTATTCTGATCTGCTTCCGGTACGAAATCCCTGAGGGCTTTACCCAACAATTGTGATGACTGATAGCCCAGCAGATGAATTACAGGGCCCTCTATTGAGCCGATAATTCCATCCTGACCTATGCAAATCAGGAGTGTATTGCCATTTGCCTGTCTTGGCTGCTTATTCAATTTACCACCTCCCATATTTTAAACCCCATCCATGCCGGGTAGTTATTTTTTTTCTTCATTTCGCCTGACTCCTGAATCTGCCATACCATGCAAAGCTATAGAGAATTCTGTTCAGCGCTCATTTAAGGATAAAATACCTATCAAACTCCCCGCCATTATATTAACTATTTTATTGTCAAACATTTATGATGTTCGCCGAAGCACAAGTGTCCCTTTCCGGGACTTTTATTCCGCCCGCAGGACAATTTCTTTCCCTGTCGGCCAATATTAAACTACGATTGCCAATCGAATCAGTATTTTCCTATTTTAGCAATTCAAACGAACAGATCACAAAGATGAAAAATTTCCGATTGCTTTTGCCTGTATTCTTAATTGCAGGTATGACTTTTTCAGGCCTTTCCCAGGAAAGATTTACAGCCGAAACCATGTGGAAACTTGGTCGCGTGGGTGATGTTCAGCTTGCCCCGCAGGGTGGAAGCTTTATTTACGGTGTCACATGGTATAATGCCGAAACCAACAAAGGAAACCGGGATATCTATAAGCTGGATCCCAATGCGGAATCACCGCGCCGCTTAACCGAATTCACCGGCAGTGAATTCAATGCCATATGGAGACCTGACGGGAAAAAGATCGGGTTTCTTTCGGCCGAGTCAGGTTCTGTCCAATTATGGGAAATGGGACCGCACGGAGAGAACAAGGAACAGATTACCAATATTGAAGGCGGTATCAATGGCTTTTTGTACTCACCTGATATGCAATATATTGCATATGCAAAGGATGTGAAAATCGAGCAGGATGTTCACGACATGTATCCCGACCTCCCCCTCGCAGATGCATTGATTTACGACGACCTTATGTACCGGCACTGGGATAGCTGGCACGACTATGCCTACAGCCATATCTTTATTGCGCCATACAACAACGGCAAACCAGGAGAAGGGAAAGACATAATGCCGGGCGAGCCCTGGGACAGCCCGATGACTCCTTTCGGAGGAATGGAGCAGATTGCATGGTCGCCCGACAGCAAAGCACTTGCATACACCTGCAAAAAACTCAAAGGCAGGGAATATGCGGTCAGCACAAACAGTGACATTTACCTGTACGACCTAGCTTCAGGAACCACGGAAAACCTGAGTGAAAGCAATCCGGGATATGACCAGGATCCGGTGTTTTCGCCCGATGGCTCACGGTTGGTCTGGCGAAGCATGGCCACTCCTGGCTTTGAGGCTGACAAGGACCGCATTATGATGGTTGAATTCAACCCGAAAGCGCTTGAAAAACTCAAAAAGGATCTGAAGCCCAAAACAGGACAGGAAATAAATATCCGGAGCCGTGTTTATACAGACCTTTCTGAAGGTTTTGACCAGAGTTCATCGAATTTCAGTTTCAGTGCCGACGGAAAACACCTCTACTTCATCAGCGGGATTCATGCCACCTATCAGGTTTACAAAATGGAACTCGCATCCAAAAAGATTACCCAACTAACCAGTGGAGATCACGACATACAATCATATGCCATAGATGGCAACGACCTGATTATAACAAAAATGCGCCATGATCTTCCCACTGAGGTATTTAAAATCAGGCCCGGCGGCAGCGAAGAGCAACTGACCTTCACCAACCGCCACATCCTGAAAAATGTAAAGCTCGGTAAATCGGAGAAACGCTGGATTACCACTACAGACGGCAAGAAAATGCTTGTATGGGTTATCCTTCCCCCTGATTTTGATCCGGCAAAAAAATACCCTGCCCTGCTCTACTGCCAGGGCGGCCCTCAAAGCGCTGTAAGTCAGTTCTTTTCTTATCGCTGGAATTTTCAGATGATGGCTGCCAACGATTACGTGGTGGTAGCGCCTAACCGCAGGGGCCTGCCTACTTTCGGACAGGAGTGGAACGATCAGATCAGCGGCGATTACGGAGGGCAAAATATGAAGGACTACCTTACAGCCATTGATTCCGTTGCCGCAGAACCCTGGGTTGACGAAAACAGGCTTGGCGCAGTAGGCGCAAGTTACGGTGGATTCTCAGTATATTGGCTTGCAGGCAACCACAACAAGCGCTTTAAAACATTTATCTCGCATTGCGGAATCTTCAATTTCGAAAGCATGTACCTTGAAACCGAGGAGATGTTTTTTGTGAATTTCGACTACAAGGGAGCCTTCTATGACGATCCCCGCCCGAAAAGCTATGACTTTTCACCGCACAACTTCGTAGG
>CAZDBX010000038.1:0-9296 GCA_964503805.1 uncultured Lentimicrobium sp.
CGATTACCTCGCCAAGCGTAGCCAGAATGGCAAACTTCACGAAACTCATGATCATTCCGTGCGCCGAGTTGAAGTTGTTGTAGATATCATAAACAGCCGGGAACGCAAAAAAAGGTATAAAGAACAGGATCAGGGCCAAAATAAACAGCAGGTCGTTGCGCTTCATATTGATTGATGGTGACAGATTTCCGGCAAAGGTAGGGAAATTGGCATGCTGAGAAAATTTAGCTTAGAAATCCCTGCAGATTCCTTTTTTCTATGACTCCTCCTTAAAAAACAGCCTGTAGTAATCCATGCCGCGTTCTTCATCATAGCCCTTCTCAATGTTGTTGCGGTTCCCGTGGATGTATATATGGAAGTTCTTATCCAGCTTGATTACGCTTTTATACACCCTGGCCTGCTTCCGGACCGCCTGTCCGGAAATATCGAAATCATCATTGATTTTCATATCCCTTTCCGCTTCAAAATCACGGCGGTATTCATTGAAAGTGTTTATCACCTCAGGCTGCTCAAATACCTCACTCACAAATTCTTTCATCACAAAATTGTCATTTTCCCTGAAGAACTTCATGGACTTATTCAGCAGCTCCGCTTGTCCCGGCCGGTCTATTTCAAAGGTTTCAGGTAATTTTTCAGTTACAAAATTCCTGCAAAGGGTCAGTGTCTGGCTGGTCTGAAAAAACAGATCATTCCGCTGCCTGACTTTCAGAAAATCGTCCATCCAGTAAAGGGCGTCACTGCCCTTGCTCAGGTTGTCGACCGAAGCCACCACAAAACCATTTTCACGTTCGCTGTTAAAAATCAGGCACCCTTTATCCAGTTTGTTGATGTTAATGCCATCCTCAGGTTCAATGGCAAAATTGTCGCCATCAGGATATACTTTCAGGAAGGTTTCTTTAGATTCGGACTTGAATATTCCGATGGCATCAAAAGCCTCACCATCAAGTTCAAGATTCCGGAAATACGATATATAGAGCTCACCCGGTTTTACTTTCGGATGCGATGAACATTCATAAAGATGGTTTGCAAGATTCACCGAGTTCAGGTAAAAACTGCCCGGATCATCGAAAATGGCAGCGGAAAAATGGTAAACCTCATTCAGGTTCAGACCCGCATCATGATAGAAGTTGAAATACTCCTGCTGCTTAAAAGGAGACAGGAAGTAGCGCATCAGCAGGTCATTGATTGTCTCATTGAACTGAACAGGTGATTTTGAGAATCTTATCCCTTCTTCTTTCCCTTTGTTTCCGGTTTTATGGATTACCAGACGGCGGAGAATAGCACTTTCACTTGAAATCATGGATTTGATTTTTAATAATATACAAAAAACTGAATCGCATTGCAATGATAAGATAATTAACCCAATAAAGAATCCGGTAAGATCTGTTGACCCTGGTAATAAACGCAGATAAATTTCAGAATACTGCACTTGTCTTTGTAAATGACTCAATAATAGTAATTTGAATAAAAAAACATTCCTTTCTTCAGGATATCGGAGTTAATATTTAGTTCTGCAGAGACAGGCTAAGTGATCCGCAAATACATCTGATACTGAAAATAATGTCAAAGATTGTATTTTAGCCGGGCCAAATGACTTTGAGTAATTATGAAAACGCATACACCTGAACAACAACAGTTGTTTGATTCCGAAACTGCGGGATTGGCTCACGGTTATTATAATGTTTCGGATGAATTTCTGCGAAGCCATGGTTTTGAAATGGTCCGTTATCATGAAATGGCTAACCTCAGGGGGGATGAAGCAGAACTTGAAATATATGAAGACGGTAAAGGCCTGAAAATTATCCTGCTCTGTGTAACTCAGGTAACTGCTTCGGAAGGCGACCTTTTACATATATCATGTTATTTCACTCCTGAGTTATTACCCCTGATTGAGAAAGAGATCAGTAAATATACTGATCAGTAAAAAGTTGAATAACAATCAATTGGAAATTGCATCTAAATAAAAACTTAAACCTATGAAAAAGCGATTTGCACTCATAATGCCATTTATGTTTTTGTCATTTTTTCCGGCCGTATCCTGTACGAATTACCTGGTGACCAAAGGTGCTTCCACCGATGGAAGTACCATGGTGAGCTATGCGGCCGACTCCCACATCCGTTATGGAGAACTTTACTGGCGCCCGGCTACCGACTGGCCCGAAGGCAGTATGGTTACCCTCTACGACCGTGGGACTGCCAGACCCCTCGGCGAAATACCGCAGGTGCCGCATACTTATCAGGTGATTGGTTTTATGAATGAGCATCAGGTAGCCATTGGGGAGACCACCTTTGATGGCCGTCCCGAGCTGCAGGACTCTACCGGCATTGTTGATTACGGCAGCCTGATGTTTCTGGCGTTACAACGAGCCGGAACCGCCCGCGAAGCCATAAAGGTAATTGCAGAGCTGGTGGAGCAATTCGGGTATGCAAGTACAGGAGAATCCTTCTCCATCGGCGATCCCAACGAAGTATGGATTATGGAGATTATCGGCAAGGGAACACGTTTGGAGCTGAATAAAAAAACGAAAAAAATGATGAATGCCGACAAGGGAGCTGTCTGGGTTGCCGTGCGCATACCCGACGGGTATATTTCAGCCCATGCAAATCATGCCCGGATCACGCATTTCCCTTTGGATAACGGCAGGACATCAATCAGCAGTAAAAATTTCAAGCTGCTGAACCAACCTGACATTGAAGTTATTTACAGTCACGATGTCATCTCTTTTGCCCGCCGGAAGGGCTATTTTACCGGAAAAGACGATGAATTCAGTTTCAGTGATGCTTATGCCCCGCTGAACTTCGGTGCTGCCCGCTTCTGTGAATTAAGGGTCTGGGCCATGTTCAACCATGTGAACAGCGGTATGCAGAAGTACTTTGATTATGCCGCAGGCGCCATTGAAAAGGAAAGAATGCCCCTTTATATTAAGCCTGACCGCAAACTGAATGTTCAGGACCTGATGAACTTCAAACGCGATTACCTCCAGGGGACGGAACTGGATATGTCCCAGGATATCGGGGCAGGTCCCTATGGCCTGCCTTACCGCTGGCGGCCGCTTACCTGGAAATATGAGGGAGAAGAATATTTTAATGAGCGGGTCACCGTAACACAGCAGACCGGCTTCTCTTTTATAGCCCAGATGCGCAACTGGCTGCCTGACCACATCGGTGGCATTTTCTGGTTCGGGGTTGATGATACCGGATCAACTGTCTATATGCCTTTCTATTGCGGGATTCAAAAAGTGCCGCACTGCGTGGCGGAGGGCAACGGAGATATGCTTACCTATTCCGAAACGGCGGCTTTCTGGGTTTTCAACAGGGTTGCCCATTTTGCTTACCTTTTTTATAACAGGGTCATGCCCGACCTTAAAAAACTGCAGCAGGAACTCGAAACCCGTTTTGCCGGAGAAATTTCTGAAGTTGACCAAAAAGCACTCGCTTTATACAAAACAGATCCTGAAAAGGGCAGGGAAGTTCTTACGGCATACTCCGCTGAAACAGCTGAATCTACTGTTAAAAGCTGGAGGAAACTTGGCGAATTCCTTCTGGTGAAATACCTTGATGGCAACGTGAAAAAGGAAAAGGACGGTGTATTATTGCGCAACCCGTGGGGATATCCACTGTCTCCGTCTTTCCCCGGCTATCCGGATAGCTGGAAGCAACAGGTAATTGAAAAAACCGGAGATACACTCAAAACGCCGGCCGGACAGTAAAAGTCGGTATTCTGATTGGTCAGCAGTCCGGAGATTACCGGCATTCACATGCTGATACTCAAGAATTCAAGAATTTATAATGAGAAAGCCCCGT
Source organism: uncultured Lentimicrobium sp. (assembly GCA_964503805.1). GTDB lineage: Bacteria > Bacteroidota > Bacteroidia > Bacteroidales > Lentimicrobiaceae > Lentimicrobium. The sequence continues at coordinate 3,805 of CAZDBX010000038.1, forward strand.
TTTGCGGGGCTTTACTATTCTGATTTTTTAATCTTAAGTATTCTATCTATTTTTCAATTCTGATCCTTGCATCCACGGCTACCAAACCTTTGGAATTACCCAGCAGCGGATTAATATCCATCTCGGCAATTTCGGGGGCCGCTTCGCATAAGGCCGACAGACGTACAATCGCATCGGCAAAAGCAGTTTCATTTACACCTTCCTGTCCGCGAACGCCCTGAATGATTTTGTACGATTTCAGACTTCTTATCATATCTGATGCTTCGGCCTCCGAAACGGGTGACAGGGAAGACTGTACATCCTTCAGCACCTCGATAAAAATTCCTCCGAGTCCGCACAGGATCATGTGTCCGAATTTTGGTTCGTATTTTGCACCGGCAAAAATCTGTGTTCCGCTTAGCATTGGCTGAAGCAGAATGGCGGTGGTATCCTTGATACTGATCATACGGTCAAACTCACGCCCAACGGTTTCAGCATCCTTAACATTCAGTACAACGCCGCCCACATCCGACTTATGAACAGGTCCCACTACCTTCATAACTACAGGATAGCCGAGTTTTTCCGCTGCAGCGACGGCATCTTCACGGTTTGCAACTACCGCTTCTCCGGCCCTGGGGATACCGGCGGCATCCAGTAATCGCTGAACCTTGTCAGGAGCCAGGTAGCCGGATGCGGTTTCGTCAACCACCCTGCGGATGGCGGCAATATCAACGACCGGATGTACAGCAGGAGCCGCAGGAGCGGGAGTGTTATATACTTTAGCCAGGGCGTTACCGAATACTACCTCATCAGGAAAGTTAATTCTGCCAAGTGAAAGAAAATACTCAATCTCGTTTTTTACATTGATTACTGAAGGCAGAACCGGATAAATGGGTTTCCGGCAGGTTTTCATCTTCTCGTCCAGTAGTTTGTATACATCGTATACTTCGGTAAGCCCGGGACTGCCAAAGATGACGGCCATGGCATCAATGTTGTCGAATTGATTGTCACAGAAATCTATGATATCTCCAAGATTTCCGGCAGTGCCGGTAGCAAGGAAGTCAATAGGATTGGCGACGGAGGAACCGGGAAGAAGCTTTGCCAGTAGTTCAGGGCTCTCGATGTGGGGCACTTCCAGACCGTTGTTCGAAAGGGCGTCGGTAAGCATTACCGCGGGGCCGCCGGCATGGGTAATAATTGCAATATTCTTACCGGCAAGCGGCTTATGCATAAATACCGAAGCGACGGCTGCCAGCTCTTCACGACCGAAAACCCTGACAATGCCGGCCTTTCTGAAAAGCGCGTCAACGGCAGAGTCGCTGCTTGCCAGCGCGCCGGTATGGGAGGAAGCTGCACGGCTTCCAGCGGAAGAACTTCCTGACTTGATGGCGGCTATGCGGCAACCCTTCCGGATCAGGGAAGAAGCATGCTTCAACAGCAGGTCAGGTTTATTGATGCTCTCAACATACATCAGTTTTACCTTGCTGCTGGTTTCCGGATCGAAACTTTCGTCAAGATACTGAAGTACTTCCTCAACGCCCATCTGCGCGCTGTTCCCCACGGAATAAACACTTGAAAAGGAGAGTCCCTTTGGCATTGCCGACTCCATAATAAATACGGCGGTAGCGCCTGAACCCGAGATAAAATCAATACCCTTAGGATCAAGCTTAGGTATAGGTGTTGTAAATACGGAAGTATGATGATGATTCATTACACCGATACAGTTCGGCCCTATCAGGCAGCCGTTCACACTGTTGATGGTATCAACAATCCGTTGTTCGAGCAGGGCGCCCGCTTCACTTTCCTCATGAAAACCAGCCGACAGAATGATAAAAGCGCGGGTGTTTTTCTTTCTGGCCAGCAATTCAACCGTGTCGGGACAGAATTTGGCGGCGATAGCAAGGATTGCCAGATCGCAGTCAGGCAGTTCTTCGGGATTCCTGTAGCACCTGATTCCCTGGACTTCATCTTCTTTCGGATTAGTTACATAAACTTCTCCGGTATAATGATGCTCCAGAAGGTTTTTAAGGACTTTTCCCCCGGGTTTGGTTGTGTCGTTTGAACCACCGATAACAACGATGCTGCGTGGATTGATAAGTTGCTGGTTGATCATAATATAATGAATTTGTTATTTCCATCTACAGGAAAGCTGGTCTGAGTAAATCTGCTGCGAAGGTATAAAAAGCGGACAACAGGGAAAAACTGAAACAGGGAAACCGGAAATATTTACATTGAAAACTGCCGGAATAATATCCGGAAATTACGCGGGTGTTTATGGAAACATTAACGCAGGAAAGGAATAAATACAGGGGTTTTGGCTTTATATTCCTCCCAATCGGGCCGGCCTTCATATTTCTTTTCCAGCATGGGCACTCCCGACACATAGCGCAACAACCAGGTGATGACCAGAGGACTGGCCACTGTATAAATACCGTCGATCAGGGGCAGGGCCAGAAGCCAGAATCCCCACCAGAGTAAGGCTTCCCCGAAGTAATTGGGATGGCGCGTAAGCTTCCAGAGGCCTGTTGTGATTATTTTTCCGGCATTATCCGGATTTTTCCTGAAAACAGCCAGCTGATAATCGCCGATGGCTTCGAAAAGGAATCCGGCAAGGAAAACCAATAAGCCAGAAGCGTGAATAAATCCATGCACAGCAGGGGAGGGGGTGTTCAGCACATGTAGCACGGGCCAGGAGATAACAAGCATAAAAAAGCCCTGAAGCATAAAAACCTGCAGGAAACTGCGGAGTATAAAAAATCTCCATGTCCGGCGCCAGTGCGCGTACCTGAAATCTTCGCCACGCCCAAAGTTCCGATTAAATATGTGTAACGACAATCTCAGCCCCCAGATCAATACCATCAGGGTAACCAGAATCTGTAAAATACCGGGGGAGCCACTCCTGATTATGCTGAATACGGTCAGCACAATAAATCCCAGCCCCCAGAAGATATCCACGATGGAATTGTCGCACAAAACCAAAGCCAGCACAAATACCAGACTCATATAAATAAAAACCACCAGGGCTGCATCTGAAAGATAACTGAACATAGCGTCTGTTTTTATAACTCAAATATAAAGATATTCAAGCATATTTATGCTGAATCAGTTATCCAATTTAATGTGCGATCTGGCTCAGATTACCTGAAATCTCCGGTCTCCGTCTGTTGAAAAAAGCTATTTAACGGTCTGTGAGGCAAATCCTGTATATAATTTATAATCAAGATATTGTGAGTTTACTTTTGCACATTAATTCTGTAAGAATTGAAATATTCGTTTGGCATTATGTTTATTAACCCTACCTTTGCCACTGAAAAACGATCTGCGATGATTTTCAGATGTATACGTCCGAAAATACCGGGAAAGCCTGAATGCTTTTCTGTTTCCTGATTCCGGAAATCACCGGAAGCATCTTCCTCTTTGCTTTTAACAAGTAAATTTTCTCACGGGTCAGTGATGTTTCCGGTTCCTCAACCTGCAATTTTCTTTTATTTTTTTCCTGCCTGATGATCAGGCAAGTTTTCATTTAATCCGGTTAATTCCGGATAAAGGTCAATAATCATGAATTTGCTGAAAGTTATCCCCAAAGATACCGGAGCTATCATTCCCACGCGTATTTTGCAGCAGACCGCATTCTGGGCAAAGTTTAAAAACAATACGGGCTGGAACCCGGCCCCGTTTGATATTTTTGAGTCAGATCCCGGCCGGCCGGGCTACTGGATTCACCAGGGAGATATTCTGATCCTTTTCCGGGAATTGCAATCGGGAGTGGTGATCGCCTATGCGCCTTATGGACCTGAGATTGTCCCTGAGCAGGAACGTCAGGGTGGCTGGCTCGAAGAACTGTCGGAAGCACTCCGTGAATATCTGCCTGAAGCTTGTTTTGCCATCCGTTTCGACCTCAACTGGCCATCTCCCTGGAACGAACAGCCGGCAAACTCCCAGCCCTGGTATGAATTACCTGACACTCCCATACAGGAGATGCGTATGAATTTTGGTACCAGAAACTGGAATCTCAGAAAATCACCTTCCAATATTTTACCTTCCAATACAGTTATTCTGCCATTGGAGAAAGATCCTGTGGTAATGCTGGGCAAAATGAAACCCAAGACCAGATACAATATCCGCCTGTCGCTAAGGAAGAAAATCAGCGTCAGGTTGTCAGGAGAGCAGGACCTCGATAAGTGGTACTATCTTTATAATCAGACTGTAAAAAGAAATCGCATTGCTGTTGAAGAGAAGGATTATTTTCACCATGTACTTTCAACCGATGCCGAAGATACTATTTCTCCGGCTGAAATAAAGCTATTGCTGGCAGAGACGAACGGAACGCCTTTGGCCGGCATGTTTCTGGCACTTTCCCAGAACAGGGCAACATATCTTTACGGAGCTTCCGCTTCACATCACCGTGAAATGATGGCCCCATACCTTTTACAATGGAATGCCATGCAATATGCGCAGCAGATGGGCTGCACCGAATATGACCTGTTTGGCATCAGCAGCAACCCTGATCCGGCCAATCCAATGTACGGGCTTTATCGCTTTAAGACAGGATTCGGAGGAAAAGTCCGCCATAGGCTTGGTTGTTGGGATTACCCTTTCAGGCATGATGCCTATGAGCATTTCAGGATGACCGAAATTCTGTCACCGGGTTTTCACCAGTGAAAAAACACAAAAAAAACCGGATATTCATTGAAGTATCCGGCTTGTGTTGTATTGCTTACTGAAGCAGAGAATCCTAATCTTCGAACATCACCGACAGGGCAACCACGCCAGGGCCAACATTGACGCCGAGTACAGGAGATGCATCATTGATAAACTCGGGTTCAAGTCCACAAATCTCCCGCATCTTTTCAGCATACCAGTTGGCAGTGCTGAGGTTGCGGGCGTGAGATATGGAGTAACCCCAGACTTTTCGTTCTTTAGCCATGCTCCTGATCTTTGAAATCACCAGCTCCATGCTTGCCTTCTCTGTAAAAGGTTTGCCGAATGCTTCGGTACGGCCTTCATTATTTACAGTTACAATTGGCTTCAGGTTCAGCAACGATCCGATCAATCCCTTGGTATAGCTAACCCGGCCACTTTTCACCATATATTTAATGGTTTTTGATGAAACCAGTATTTTGGTATTGTTTGACCAGGTATCCATTTTCGAAACAATTTCATCGTGGGTAGCCCCGTTTTCGAGCGCTTTTGCCGCCCTGAGCACAATCAGGCCCAATCCGCTTGAAAGACGCTTTGAGTTGAGAACACTGATCTTTTTTCCGCTGTGTTCAGCTACCGCATGAGAGGCTTTGGAACTGTTGCTCCAGGTACCGCTCATAGATGCACTGATATGAATGCCGATTATTGAATCATAATGGCTGGCCAGATAGGAGTACCTGTTAAAGAAATCTTTGTAAGCCGGCTGCGCTGTCGATGGGTAAGCCGGGGCTTTGTCGATCATGGAGTAGAACTGGGCCGGCAGGATTGTCAGCCTGTCGAGGAAATAGTTCTCCCCGAAATGCACACTCAGC
>CAZDBX010000038.1:9306-19257 GCA_964503805.1 uncultured Lentimicrobium sp.
GGTTGAATCGGTGACGATGGCAATCGGAAACTTCGGATTTACTGCGATTTCCTGTTGCATGACCATATCGTCCACCTTTTGGAAGGAGATTGATCCGTATTTGGAAAGCACCTTCATTACCTTGGCCGGATGATCGGTGTGAATATGTACCCGCATCTTCCTGGCGGATCCTGCTACAACCATGGAGTCACCCATATGGGCAATCCCTTTACGCACCATCTGAAGGTCGGGCTTTTTCTTTTCGTCAGTAACAAGCATGGCTTCGGTGCAATAACGGTAGGTAATCACATCATGCGACACAACTTCCGAATCGGCGATCACAACCGTTTCACGTCCTGAAAGCAATTTCCGGAGTTCTCCGGCTTTAACAAATTCAACCATGCCCTGCAGGAAAACTACAAAACCTTTGGCGCCGGCATCCACCACATTGGATTTCTTCAGCACGGCAAGTTGTCCCGTAGTGGCCTGCAATGATTCGAGTGCCTTGAGATAGGCCTGGGCAAGCAGTTCTATAAAATCCTTGATGGAGTCCTTGAGGATGTATATAAATTCAGCCCATTCCCTGATTACGGTAATCATAGTTCCCTCAACGGGATTGGCAATCGCTTCATAGGCATAGGTTACAGCCTTTTTCACCACTTCGGCGAATGTTTCCACACTCACGGTTTCATGCTTTTGAATTTCATTGCTGAACCCGTAAACAAACTGGGCAAAAATAATCCCTGAGTTTCCTCTTGCTCCTGTAAGCGCTGCATCGGCAAGGGCTGCAGCAGTAATCTTAAGATCGGAGGTAGGTATGGGACTATCAACAATCGACCGCATGGTTGAGGCCAGATTGGTTCCGGTATCCGCATCGGCAACCGGAAAAACATTTATTTTGTTTATCAGAACCTGGTTTTCGAAAATCTTCTGCGCCCCGGCAAGAAAACTGTAATAGAGCGTCTTACCATCAAGTTCCGTTAATGATTTGTTGTTCTTATTCAATTTCAATTGGTTTTGTGAATAATGGGTTTTGGCAAATCAGCAAAAGCAGCACAAGAACATGTAGCGAATAAAAAAGTTTGCTGTAGCAGAGATAAATGTTTACCAAAAAATGACGTCAATATCATTGAAATCATCAATTTACCCCCTGTCGTTTGGAAGTGCAAAAATATGCATTTAATCAATTAGCTCATTCAATCAACCTGGCACAGGTAGTTCAATTTAATGAGATTTTAATTCTGAATAAAGAATTGCCGTTGATAATCAGCATTTTACCTTCCAGGCAACCATTATGAGGCTTCCACGTCACTCGAATTCAATCAACCGCAGAGACTATATCAAACTAAAGCGCAACGAGTGCTGATCAGCATTCTATAAGGATATTGTTATTCTGATGGCAGATGAGATTGAGATTGCTTTCATTTCAGTTTTTTGAAATTATCTTCTTTCCCGTCAAGGATGATGGCGTTAAGGTCACTTTCAATATCCCTGAAACTGTGTTTGGGGCCGCATTGGTACATTATGGTAAAGGGATCATCATCCAGGATCATTTTCATGATTTCTTCCGCTGTCGGAGTCTTTCCCAGCCTGCTGTATTCGTAATAGGTCAGTTTGATGAACGCGCTCGACGGGCTGATGCCCCGTCTGTCGAGCAGGTACCCGTTTTCAAGCCGGACAGGATATGCCAGATCACCGCCGGAAAATACATCCTGTGGTGCAGGATAGGCCAGGAGGGATTTCCTGTCTTCCGAAAGGGTTACGGGAACATGAAGAAAGTAATCTCCCCTGGTTTTATAAATAATTGCCTGAGGTGATGCCACCATTTGAGGTTTATCTTTCACATCTCCTGTTTTTGAAGTTTTACTGCTTCGACATGATACAAATGCTGCTGCAGAAATCAAAATAAGGGTCACAAATAAATGACTTTTCATAATATAAGAGATTAACGCAGTAAAGAAAACACATTTTTTCGGCCCTGGAAAGAAAATATCAACAGGTTTTCCATTGGCATAATCTTTGTTAACTAATAAAATGTTCAATTTTCTTGACTACCCTGAATTATTATAATTAATTTTGTCCTTTAGAACAGGACTACATCATTCAACATAAACTAAAAATTCAGCAATGAAAAGGTCAATAACAATTATGGCAGTCTTTTTTTTAGCCTGCCTTACATTGAATGCTCAGGATGCAAAACAGGAAACCCCGGCAGTCAATCCCAATGCTGCGGAAGTCACCTTTAACAAAACCGTTCACGATTACGGAACTTTATTTGTTGGCGGAGACGGAAACTGTGAATTTGAGTTCACCAATACCGGCAAAGAGCCCCTGATTCTTTCAAGCGTCAGGTCGTCCTGTGGCTGTACTGTTCCCAGTTGGCCGAGAGAACCTATTCTCCCCGGAAAAAAAGAAACCATTAAGGTAAAATACGACACCAATCGCGTAGGGCCGATTAACAAGTCTGTTACTGTGCTTTCGAACGCTAAAAACTCACCGGTTGTACTGAGAATTTCAGGTAACATCGTCAAAAAGACCGAGGAAAGCGCAGTTCCCGAAAAAGCAATGACAACGGGTGCCGCTCCTGTTGCGAAATAAATATTGAACATTTCTTTTTTAAGTGGCCGGAATTTCCGGCCATTTCTTTTTTTAGCTGAAAGCCTGGACTGTAAATAATACTCAGGTGTTTCTTTGGAACTCTGAATTTTGCTTCTACCTTTGTTCCGGATTTTGACAAAGACAAGAAGTCAATAAAAACGATAAAACTATGCCTGAAATTTCCGAACGCGGCTGCCTGATGCCCGCATCACCAATTCGAAAACTGGTCCCTTTTGCTGAGGCTGCCAAGAAAAGGGGCGTTAAAGTATACCACCTTAATATCGGTCAACCTGACATTCAAACGCCTGATGTAGCTCTTGAAGCAATCCGCAATTTCGATCAGAAAGTCATAGAATACAGCCACTCTGCAGGTAATGAAAGTTACAGGCGCAAACTGGCCGGCTATTATCAGGGTATCGGGATCGACATCGACCAAAACGATATCATCATTACTACAGGAGGTTCCGAAGCCATCTCTTTTGCTTTTAAAGTATGCCTGAACCCGGGAGATGAAGTGATTATTCCGGAACCTTTCTATACCAATTACAATGCCTTTGCACTGGCGGCCGGCGTCAAAGTTGTGCCCATTACTTCTGATATCCACAGCGGTTTTGCGCTCCCTCCGATCAGCGAATTCGAGAAATCAATTACCCCCCGTACCCGGGCAATTATGGTCTGCAACCCGAACAACCCAACGGGGTACCTCTACAGCAGGGAAGAACTTTATCAGTTGAGGGAACTTGTGCTGAAACATGACCTGTATCTCTTTGCTGATGAAGTCTATCGTGAATTCTGCTACGATGGCAATCAGCATTTTTCCGTGATGAATCTGGAAGGACTGGAAGAGCACGCAGTGCTGATGGATTCCGTTTCGAAACGTTACAGCGAATGTGGGGTGCGGATCGGCGCCCTTATATCAAAAAATAAAAAACTCATTGCAACAGCCCTCAAATTTGCACAGGCCAGGTTAAGTCCGCCTTCACTCGGCCAGGTGATAGGGGAGGCCTCACTCGATACCCCGCCGGCATATTTCAAAGAGGTGTATGATGAATATATTTCGAGGCGTAACCTTGTGATTGAAAAACTAAATCAGATTCCCGGCGTTTTCGCCCCTATGCCCAAAGGCGCCTTCTACTCGGTGATCAGCCTGCCGGTAGACGATGCCGATAAGTTCTGCCAGTGGTTGCTCGAAGAATTTGAATATGAAAAACAAACCGTAATGCTGGCGCCCGCAACTGGCTTTTATGCAACCCCGGGTTTAGGCAAAAATGAAGCCAGAATCGCCTATGTGCTTAAGAAGGAAGACCTTACCAACGCAGTTAAGTGCCTGGAAGAGGCCCTGAAGGTTTATCCCGGCAGGAAATAATTACTGCGTATTACAGATACGAAAATCACGCGAAGCGCGTGAATCAAACTGCAAAGACCTGACTAACTCTTAAAACGATGTTGTCAGGTCTTTTTGCTATAATAGCATAAGAATATCAAATAAGGCAGACCGGATTTCCGGGGATATCAGTGTTTCAATAGTCCGTTAATTTAAGAATCACGCAAGGACGCCAAGACGCAAAGACTTGATTATGTGTGATTTGTTACTTATAAAAAAGTTTTTATAATCCGATGTAAGTCAATTCATTAAAAATTCTCAACGGAGTATTGTGTTAAAAACAAATGGATTGATCATTCAAAATCCGGGTAAAGCAGGTATTTTGTTCTGATTTTTTTGAATTTCTGCAGATCGGTTTCCCATGACTCTCTGATTTTCTTTTCGCTCAATCCTGCCTGTATTTGTCTTCGCAACTCATCGGTTCCGGCAAGTTTGTCAAAAAAGTTGTTAAAAAAGCCCGGCTTACTGCCAAGTGCTTTATGCAGTTCCAGTAACCATTCAAGCCTGAGACCTCCATTTTCATATATTTCATCTGATCTCTCCCTGAGGTTATATCCATAACAATCAATCCCTTTGTGCGGAGGGTTTTCAGCCACTCCCTTAATCTGAACCGGTTTAAATGTATAGTTTCCGGATTTGAAATCCGGATGACCGATTACGGTAAACGGAGATGTGGTTCCCCGCCCCACACTGACCACAGTACCTTCAAAAAAGCAGAGCGATGGGTAAAGATAAACGGAGGCCATATCGGGAAGGTTGGGTGAAGGCCTTACAGGAAGCCTGTACCTGGATTTATGAGTATATCCCTTACAGGGCACCCATTGCAAGTCACATTCAGTTCCGTTTTTAAGCCATCGCTCGCCGTTTACCATGCGCGCGTACTCGGCCATGGTCATGCCATGAACAACGGGCACCGGGTGAAGTCCCACAAATGAACTGAATTCAGGCTTTAAAACAGGACCATCCACATAAAATCCGTTTGGATTCGGCCGGTCAAGTACAATCAGCGGGATATTGTTTTCGGCACAGGCCTCCATCATATAGGTCATCGTCGAAATGTAGGTATAAAAACGAGCGCCCACATCCTGCAGATCAAAAATAACAATATCCAGGCCTTCGAGTTCTGTCTTGCCGGGCTTTTTCCTGTCACCATACAGTGAAATCAGCGGAAGCCCGCTTCTGCTGTCCCAATCATTACTTATTGAAGCGCCCGCTTCGGCATTGCCTCTGAAGCCATGCTCCGGGGTGAATACTTTCACAACCTTGATCCCGGCAGATAACAGGGAGTCAACCAGATGTACTTCTCTGATCAGGGAAGTCTGATTTGCAACTACTCCGACATGTTGCGCTTTGAGCAGGGGGAAATATTCCTCAGTACGCCAGGCGCCGGGTATCACCGGATTGTTGATGGAACTGCTTTCGGTCAGCCTTCTGAGATCTGGCTGCGCTGAAACAGATACCGAAACTAAAAATGCCAGAATTGCCGGAAGTGCTTTTCTCATGTCAGGGAGTTTAAGTTACAGGAATGTAAGATGAATTCACAAAATTAATGCTAAACCGTTAACTTTGCCATAAACTTTAAGGCCTTGAATTTCGAATATTTTATCAGCCGGCGCATCCGTTCAAAAAAAGGAGACTCTTTTTCGAGGCCCATTATCAAGGTTGCCATTACAGGTATCTCGCTCGGACTTACTGTAATGCTGATCTCCGTGGCCATCCTTCAGGGATTCCAGAAACAGGTCAGGGATAAAGTTGCCGGTTTCGGAGCGCACATCCAGGTTACCGCATTCGATTCGAATAATTCGTTTGAGCCTTCTCCCATATACCTCCAGGATGTCTCAATTGAAGAAATTGCTGATATACCAGGGGTGGCCGGCGTTCATCCGTTCTGCCTCAAAGCCGGAATCATCAAAACAGAAGAAGAAATTCACGGAGTTGTGCTCAAAGGGGTGGAATCTTCCTACGACTGGTCTTTTTTCAGCGAAAAGCTGGTTTCCGGGCATCTGCCTGACCTCAGCACCGATGCGCCTTCAGTGGATGTACTGATTTCTTCCCGGATTGCACGCCTGCTTGGCTTTGCTCCTGGTGACGACCTGCGCATGTACTTTATTATTGACAATACAGCGAGGGGGCGAAAATTCAGGATCAGCGGCATTTACGACACAGGATTGGGGGAGTTTGATGAGATGTATGTTTTTAGCGACAGCAGACATATTCAACGGCTGAATCAATGGGATAGCTCCATGGTTTCAGGGGTGGAAGTCAGGCTTAATCATTTTTCGGATATCGAAAAGGTCTCGGATCAGATCTATAATACAGTCAGCTATAAACTCAATACTCAAACTATTAAACAACTTTATCCGCAGATTTTTGACTGGATTGAGATTCAGGATATCAACGTCTTCATAATTCTGGTATTAATGGCCCTGGTTTCCGGAATTACAGTAATTTCCACCCTGTTGATCCTGATCCTTGAACACACCAGGGACATCGGTTTATTGAAAGCACTCGGCGCAGAAACCGGAAGTATCAGGAAAATATTTATTTATGCCACCGGCTACATTGCCGGATATGGCCTGCTTTGGGGCAATGCCGCAGCGCTTGGTCTGATTTTCCTGCAACAAAAGACTGGTTTTATTCCGCTACCCGAAGATTCCTATTTTGTTTCAAGTGTTCCGGTTACCATAGGATTACCGGAAATTCTGATAATAAACCTTGCAACCCTGGCTGTTTGCCTGCTTATGATGCTGATTCCGTCCCTGGTAATCAGGTTTATTGTACCGGTTAAAGCGTTACGTTTCGAATAATTTCCGGAAAAAAAAGGCAGGAGCCATTTCAGGGTTCCTGCCGTTTGTTATTGATTTAAGGTATTATCAGAGCGACAAAACACCATTCCGGGCATCGCCATGTCCGCTTGAAACAAACCTGTCAGCTTCATCATCATTGAACCAGTTTGAACCATCTGCAACATACCGGAACTGATACTCGCGTCCGGTTTCCAGTTCAACGGTATGGCTGAAAGAACCGTCTTTCAATTGTTTCAGTTCATCAGAATTTTCATTCCAGTTATTGAAGTCACCGACAACATTTACACGGCTGGCATGCTGAACCTGTTCCTTCTGCAATTTAAAACTGACTTTACACACAGGTTTGCTCTTCAGAAATTGTTTCTTGATACTCATTCGATCAGATTTGGTTTTACAATTGGTTTGTGGATTCTCAAAATCCGGGTGCAAAAGTAAATAAATTTTGTTTCGGAAAAGCAGTGTAAATGTTACTAAATTGTTAATTATATGGATGTTAACCGTGTATAAATTACACTAAGGGATGCGGAGATATGGCAACATCGCCGGAATATCATTTCAATGAAAACCTGAAAAATTATTAATTCCGCTTGTGTAAACCGCATTCCCGCGATTCGGGATTTTCCCACCACCACCGGCCGGCGCGTACATCTTCACCCTGCATCACGGCCCTGGTGCAGGGCTGACAGCCAATGCTCGGAAAGCCCTGATCATGCAGTTTGTTATAGGGTACATGATGGTTACGGATATAATCCCAAACCATCTTTTCAGTCCAGTCAATCAGCGGATTAACTTTTATAAGTCCATTGCCTTCATCCCATTCAACAAGTTGCATATCTTTCCTGGTTACCGATTGCTCTCTTCTCAGCCCGCAAATCCATGCATCAAGCCCCGCAAAGGCGCGTTTCAACGGGTGAATCTTCCTGATTTGACAACACAATTTCCGGTTTTCGACGCTTTCGTAAAAAAGATTAATTCCCTTCGACCTTACCATGTCTTCCACCTCCGTGGCATCCGGAAACATGATCTCCAGGTTGATACCATACTTTTTTGAAGTCAGATCAATCAGATCATAAGTTTCAGGGAATAAACGTCCTGTGTCGAGGGTAAATATCCTGACCGGTAATCCGCTTTCAGAAATCATGTGAGTAATCACCTGATCCTCCGCGCCGAGGCTGGTAGAGAAGGCTGTTTCTCCGGCATTCCCCGATAGAAACCAGTGCAGTACTTCTTCAGCGGTTTTTCCGGACAATTGCCGGTTTATTGTGGCGGCTTTCTCCTTTTGTGTCATGCGAATATGTTTTCACTGTTCAAATTCGTAATCTTAAAAATTTCACCCGCTTCCACACCTTTTTTCCCCGCGGCAAGTCTGCATGCTTCATGATAATAATCATGCTCGAAGAAAAGGATGTAATCGTTTTTCAGCGCTTCTTCGAGGAAGCTTTCCTTTTCCGTCATGCTTAACAAAGGTTCAATATCAACCGCAGGCACGTAGGGAATGGGGATGTAGGACAATGCAGGAATAAAATCGCCTGCAAAAACCACTTTCCCTTTGGCGGTGTCGATCACCGGAATCAGTTGACCCCTTGTGTGACCATTGAAAATCCGGAGTGAGATCCCTTCAATCCATTCCCCTTCTTTTTCGATCAGTCTCAGGCGACCTGATTTTTCCAGTGGTTCAAGATTATCGCTGAAGTAAGCGGCGGATTCGCGCTTGTTTGAATTTTTCGACCATGCCCAATGCGTTGAAGAACACCAGTAAACCGCATTTTTAAAAAATTCCTCCACCATTCCGGCCTCATTTACAAAGGTAGCCCCGCCAACATGGTCATCGTGCAGATGAGTGAACAGAATATCCGTAATATCGGCAGGGGAGAGACCAGCCTTTGCCAGGGGCTTAATCAGGCCGGATTCGCCGAAACGATATTTGTACGTATAGTATTTATCCCCGCGTTTATCTCCCATTCCGGCATCAATAAGGATGTTCCTGCTACCGGTCTGTATCAGCAGACAACGGGTGGTAATCCTTATCAGGTTATCCCTGTCTTCCGGATAAACCTTTGTCCAGAGGCTCTTGGGCACAACCCCGAATGCCACACCGCCATCCATCTTCCAGTAATCCGCTTCTATCGGCGTGAGTTTCATAGAAATCATTTAGAAAAGCAAAAATAGTACATTTGACCCTATCCGTCATTTTTTAAAATGTAACTTCCGGCTGCAATCCCCGGCATATTTATTTATTTTTGTCCGTTAATCCCTGCATCATGAATGTTCATTTTATTGCCATCGGAGGGGCTGCAATGCATAACCTTGCATTAGCCCTTCACAGGAAAGGTTATCAGATTACCGGAAGTGATGACGAAATTTTTGATCCTGCCAGAAGCAGGCTTAAAGCCTCGGGACTGCTTCCTGAAGATACAGGCTGGTTTCCTGAAAAGATTCATGCCGGCATTGATGCCATTATTCTGGGCATGCATGCCAGGGGCGACAACCCGGAGCTGCTGAAGGCCAGGGAGCTTGGGCTGAAAATATTCTCATATCCCGAATATCTTTACGAACAATCTAAAGATAAAACCCGGGTCGTGATCGGCGGAAGCCATGGTAAAACGACCATCACAGCCATGATACTTCATGTGCTGAAACATGCAGGTATTGATACTGATTTCATGGTCGGGGCCCAGCTCGATGGATTTGATGTAATGGTCAGACTTTCAGAAGATGCTCCTTTCATGGTTTTTGAAGGCGATGAATACCTGACTTCTGCCCTTGACCGCCGTCCGAAATTTCACCTCTACAAGCCGGATATCGCGCTCATCAGCGGAATCGCCTGGGATCACGTGAATGTTTTTCCCACATTCGATAATTATGTGGAACAATTCAGGATTTTCGCATCGCAGATCATGCCCGGGGGAAAGCTTATCTATTGCGCCGAAGACCAAACAGTTGCCGCTGTAGCTTCCGGGGTTGATGCAGGTATCAAATCCATGCCCTATTATATTCCTGAATATTCGATCAATGATGGCATTACATTTTTAAATACCGGTAATAATGAAATTCCGCTGAGAATTTTTGGTCATCACAACATGCTTAACCTCGAAGGGGCAAGGCTGGTTTGTGAAGCCATGGGCGTCGAAAGCAACATCTTTTATAATGCAATCGGCACTTTTGCAGGCGCTTCAAAACGGC
>CAZDBX010000039.1:0-19229 GCA_964503805.1 uncultured Lentimicrobium sp.
TACTGCCGGCTGCTCACTGGTAACCGCCGGTTTGCACAAAACTTCTCCTTACGTATCACCAAACGGAAATTTATCTATTTTTGACATGACAGGCTGCATGCTGATGGCAGCCCAATCTGAACATAAGATGTGAATTGCATTCAGGGCCGTTAAAAAATGACCGGTCGATGATGTATTTAACAGATATTTAGTTTGTTAGGCGCTATATTAGACGTGACTGACCAGCCGGGAGTATGCCATATTCCCGGATACCCGCCCCCGCCCGCTCCGGCAGGTTCTAATGGATTTATCCTTCAGGGAGGTATTGCCGAAAGGGTGTATTTGTATATTTACCCAAATGTTTACTACCCAATATAAAGGACTGTTATGATAATAAAAGTATCGTCCGGCATTGCCATGGCCGGTATGCTGATGTTCTTTACAGTCAGCGCTTCATCACAGGTGGATCCTGCGCTGATACAGAAAGCCAAAGCGGCAGGTGTCACGCAGGAGCAGATAGATGCGGCCCTGGCAGGGCAGAAAGAGGCCACCGGTGCCCGCAACCAGGTGGGCGAGATAACCTCCTCCGGAACTGAAAGACAGCAGCCGGAAAGAGTTGTTCCTGATATCAGGTTCCCCGAAGACACAGTTATTGTTCCTGAAAGAATGGTGTTCGGGCGGGATATCTTCTCATCGAGGAATCTCACATTTGCCCCTGACTACAACATGGCCACTCCGCCCGGATATGTCCTCGGCCCGGGCGACGAGGTGGTGATAGACGTCTGGGGCGCCTCCGAGATGAATGTAAGGACCAAGGTGTCTCCTGAAGGGAGCATCACCCTGTCGGGTGTAGGACCGGTCTATTTGAACGGACTCACCATTTCCGACGCCGGTGAAAGGATACGGGGAAGCCTTAAGAAGGTTATGGGCGGGATTGGTACACTTACACAGGTGAGGGTAACACTGGGTCAGATAAGAAGCATAAAGGTACACCTTGCCGGAGAGGTAAGGCTGCCGGGCACTTATACACTTCCCTCGCTGGCCACACTGTTCAACGCCCTCTATTCGGCCGGGGGAGTGAATGACATCGGATCTCTCAGGGAGATAAAAGTATATCGTGACAGTAAGGAGATTGCCTGCCTTGATGCCTATGACTTTCTCATTAACGGCAGGTTTGAAAGCAATATCCGTCTTGAAGATAACGATATGATCATTGTTGCTCCGTACATTTCGCACGTCGTTGCCAGGGGCAGACTGAAAAGACAAAGGATTTACGAGATGAAACCGGAAGAGGCAATGTCTGACCTTATCAGGTTTGCAGGCGGCTTTACCGGCGACGCTTACACCCAAAACATACAGGTAAAGAGAAAGTCGGGACGGATGCAGGAGATCCACACCGTCAACAGGAGCGAGTTTTCCACTTTCGGGCTCGCTGACGGTGACTCGGTCTTTGTTGACTCCATCTTCCATGAGTATTCGAACAGGCTGCTGCTGAAAGGTGCTGTCTGGCGCCCGGGCGAATATCAGCTTTCGGATGAGACTGACAGCCTTTCAAAGCTGATAGCCAAGGCGGAAGGGCTGAAAGGGAACGAGTTTGCAACCAGGGGGCAGATCACCCGCCGGCGGAGTGATTATACTCATGAGATCATTTCTTTTGATGTCAGGGCTGCCGTGACCGGCGAAGGAGACATTGCCCTCAGGAGCAGTGATGAGATCTATATTCCCACCATCTTCGACATGCGCGAAGAGTATTATGTTATAGTCAAGGGTGAGGTCAACAGGCCCGACACCCTCCCGTTCCGTGAAAACATGACAGTGGAGGATGTGATACTGCAGACAGGCGGGTTCAAGGAGTCGGCCTCACTGGTTCAGATTGAGGTGGCACGCCGGATCAAGGACCCGGAGTCAGTGAGTTACAGTGACAAGACTGCTGAAATATTCACCTTCAATGTATCGCATGACCTTGCAACTGACCAGCCGGTAGCCGGATTCACGCTGAAGCCCTTTGATGAGATCATAGTCCGCTCTTCTCCGGGTTACCAGCAGCAGGCCTATGCTGTCATCTCCGGCGAGGTGCTCTTCGGAGGTGAGTATGTGCTGGCTACAGACAATGAGCGTTTGTCAGACCTCGTGAGGAAGGCCGGAGGGTTCAATCCGAATTCATATCTGAAGGGGGCTCATCTCTTGCGTAAGATGAGCGATGATGAGCGCAGCAAGATAGAGTCATTGTTACGGATGGTGGCCGGTACCGGAGATGAGGATACCATCTCGTATGAGTCACTTATAATAGAAGATTCCTACCTGGTTGGCATTGACCTGGAGAAGGCGTTGAAGAGGCCCGGCGGCTATGAAGATATTGTTCTGATGCCCGGTGATCATCTGGTCATACCCAAGTATAACGGTGTGGTCAAAGTATCCGGCACGGTGTTGCATCCCAATGCAGTCACCTATGTCGAAGGTCTCGGTATGAGGGGTTATCTCTCCCGTGGCGGGGGTTACAAAGCCGGGGCGCGCCGCACTCCCTACGTTGTTTATATGAACGGTAATGTTGCCTCTACCAAAAGATTCCTTTTCTTCAGAGCATTTCCCCGCATAGAACCGGGATGTGAAATAATTGTGCCCATGAAGCCTTCCAAAGACGGTGGCACGGGCCTGGCAGAGATCATGGGACTATCATCTACCTCCATATCCATGGCCTCAGTGGTGGCGATGCTGATAAACGCATTAAAGTAGTATTACAGATCACCGTAACGGAAATGGATACTCAAAATCAAAAATCAGGAATTCCTCAGGTTGACCTGAGCGAATTGATGAAACAGCTCATGGCCGGGAGACGCCTTATAATGAAACTGACGCTTTTGTCAGCGGTAATAGGTGTGATTATTGCTTTCAGCATTCCACGGGAATATACCTGCTCAGTAAAACTGGCACCGGAAGAGTCAAAACCGGGCATTAGCGGGAACATCTCTGATCTGGCGGCTATTGCCGGTCTTAATATTGGTATCAGCAATGAGGAAGGTGTTAATCAGACCCTTTTTCCTGACATTGTTCACAGCACTCCGTTTGTTGCAGGCCTGCTGAAGATGAATGTTACTGAAAAAGACGGCGGTTCACCGATAACATTATATCATTACCTCGATAAAAGAATCAAAAGTCCCTGGTGGAGTCATATTATTGCATTTCCGTTCAGGATAATGAACCTGATCAGGTACGGCAGGAGCACGGACAATGCATCTGCATTGAATCCATATAACCTCTCTTATAAACAGGAAGAGGTGTTTAACTCTCTTAAAGAGAGAATCACGGTCAATCCTGATAAAAAGAATGGTATAATAACAGCCGGTGTCACAATGCAGGACCCCGCTGTTGCAGCCATGGTTTCGGACTCTCTGGTCACGAAACTCGAACAGTATATGATCAGATACCGCACCAGTAAAGCAAATCAGGACCTGGAGTTCGCTTTAAAGGTTTTTGAGGAGTCCAGGAATGAGTACTACACAGCACAGAAGAACCTGGCCGGTTTTGTTGACAGAAACAAGAATATAGTACAGGAATCGGTCCTTATTGAAAGGAAAAGACTTGAGAATGAACAGGCTCTTGCTTATTCTGTTTATTCGAATCTTGCACAACAGGTAGAGATGGCGAAGCTTAAGGTACAGGAAAAAACCCCCAGCTTTACAATTATTGAACCGGCCAGGATTCCTGTAAAGAAATCCAACGCAAGCAGGCTTTTGATAATTCTTGCGGTTTGTTTTTTTGGCGCACTGGCAGGTGCTGTTAAAGTTATATGGTCCGGCTGGGGGAAAATACAGACTTACGAACAGACAATCTTATAGTAAGGAGTTGAAGCGAATCATAAAACTTTGGTACTTCAGGCTCAGG
Source organism: uncultured Lentimicrobium sp. (assembly GCA_964503805.1). GTDB lineage: Bacteria > Bacteroidota > Bacteroidia > Bacteroidales > Lentimicrobiaceae > Lentimicrobium. The sequence continues at coordinate 3,862 of CAZDBX010000039.1, forward strand.
TTGATTTTCCGCAAAGTCACAATCAGCAGCGGGTGCAATATTGCATTAAAATCAGAGTTTGGCGGCTGTAATGTAATAGGCAGGAATACAATCTTCGGAGGCAGGCTGGGTTTCGGGTCATATATCGGAGAGAACTGCTTTATTGAAGGCCTTATAGGCAGATATTGCAGTATAGCTTCCGATGTGAAAGTGCTTTCAGGAACGCACCCTCTCTCAGGTTTTGTGTCCACATCACCTGTTTTCTATTCCATTCAGAAACAATCAAATCTGACATTTGTAAAGAAGCAGGTATTCGAAGAAATGCTGTATGCAGATAAAGAAAGAAAATATTCCGTTATCATAGGGAATGATGTCTGGATAGGTACCGGAGCCATTATCAAGGGAGGTGTGACGATAGGGAACGGAGCTGTCATTCTTGCGAATGCAACGGTGACAAAGGATGTTCCTCCATATTCGATTGTGGCAGGTACGCCGGCTCAGATTCTTAAGACCAGGGTTGACCAGGAAACAGCAGACTTCCTTGAGGATTTCAAATGGTGGGATAAACCGGTTGAATGGCTTAAGGAAAATGTTGGCTGGTTCAGTGACATCAATAAGTTCAAAGAAAAGTTCAGCAGGTAAAGAGTAATATGATAGCCGCGATTATTCAGGCACGGATGGGCTCAACACGTTTCCCGGGCAAGACTTTCTGTGAACTCGCCGGGAAGCCGTTAATCTGGCATGTGGTAAACCGGTTGAAATATTCAGGGAAGATTGATCAGATTATCATTGCAACTACAGATACAGTTAAGGATGATATCCTTGCTGACTGGGCTGCGAGAGAGTGTGTCAGCCTTTTCAGGGGTAGTGAAAATAATGTGCTGGAAAGATATTATCACGCCGCCAGGCAGTATGAAGCCGATATAATAGTCCGGATCACGGCTGATGACCCTTTCAAGGACCCGTCCATTATTGACAGGGTCATAACCATGTTGCAGGATGAAAAACTTGATTTTGCCTGCAATAATAATCCTCCGTCCTTCCCGGAAGGGCTTGATACGGAGGTATTTACCTTTGGAGCCCTTGAAAGAGCATTTATCGACGCCCGCGATGACTTTGAAAAAGAACATGTAACCCAGTTCTTTTACAGGAATAAGGAAGAATTCAGACAGGCTAATCTTACTAATGAAAAGGACCTTTCCTTTCTGCGATGGACTATCGATACTGAATCTGATTATAAGATGGCAGAAAGGGTCTACAGACTTCTATACAGGGAAAATAATATCTTTCAGATGGAAGATATTCTCGAAATATTAAGACAAAATCCTGATATACAGGAGTTGAACAACAATGTCGAAAGAAGTGCAATGTACAAATCTCAAAGATGAAACGGTTCACTGATTTAGAGAAGAATTATGTTATTGATGTCATTAATAATGAATTTAATACATCAAAGAATAGCATTTATAACAACAGGTTGGAAAGGCTGTTTGCCGAAAAGTTTTCCGTCCGTTTTGCCATAGGTCATTCGAACGGGACTGTAACCATGCACACAGCCCTCGCAGCGCTGGGAGTAAGTGCCGGCGATGAGGTTATTGTTCCGCCACTGACCATGAGCAGTACCAGTCTTTCTGTCTTGCACAACGGGTCGATACCTGTATTTGCTGATGTCGATCCTGCAACCTTCAATATTGATGCAGGTTCAATCGAACGTGTCATCACTCCAAAGACAAAAGCTGTCATTACAGTCGCCCTGTACGGCTTAGCCCCTGATTATGAGAATATCATAAAGGTATGCAGGAAGTATGGACTTTATCTGATTGAAGACAATGCGGAATGCTTTTACGGGTTGTATAAAGGAAAACCGGCAGGGCAGTTCGGAGACTTTGCCAGTTTTAGTTTTCAGGCAAGTAAACATCTTACCTGCGGCGAAGGAGGGATGCTGATATGCAATGATGAACAGCTTGCAGATAACGCGAGACGGTTCAGTTGCCTCGGCTACGCAGGTGTAAGCGCAAAACAGGGGAAGATAACCAGGAACGATATTCAGGATCCGAATTATTCCCGGCATTTGTCGTTCGGATATAATTACCGTATGTCAGAATTACAGGCTGCTGCAGCCCTTGGCCAGCTTGAGCGGGCAGATGAACTGGTAGAGAACAGAATTGCAATTGCCAGGATTTTTGATGAGGTGGTTCTCAACTCAGGCCTGCTCACAAGACAGTCAGAACCTGAAGGATATGTTAATTCCTATTGGTCTTACAGTATGATTCTGAATACCGATAAACCAGGTAAAGACTGGTATAAATTCCGTGATCTGTTTCAGAAAAACGGCGGGGATGGTTTTTATGCTGCCTGGAAACTGACTTACAACGAACCTCTTTTCCTGAACATTATTCAGAAATACCCGGCAGTATGGCAGAAATATGAGACCGGCTTGTGCCCTGTTGCTGAGTTTCTCCAGCCCCGGATGATACAGATGAAGACAAACTACTGGGACCATGATGAAGCCTTAAGGCAGGCTGAAATACTTGCAAAAACCATAGAACAATTCTGATATGAAAGCTTTTGAAAAAGAGATTAAAATTGGCAGCCGTTTAATAGGTCACGGACACCCGGCCTATCTGATTGCCGAGATAGGAGCTAATTTCGACGGCAGCATAGACAAGGCAAAGCGTTTGATAGATGCTGCCAGGGAAGCCGGGGCCGATTGTGCCAAGTTCCAGACATTTACTACTCCGAAGATTGTTTCGGAAGGAGGATTTTCCATGATGCAGCTCAAAGGGGTTCATGGATCATGGGGACGCACGGTGAGCGAGGTTTTCAAGGATGCCGAATTTCCGCATGAATGGCACCAGGAAATATATGATTATTGCAAAAAGGTCGGGATTGATTTTGCAACATCACCATATGATTATGATGCTGTGGACCTGTGTATGAAACTTGATGTGCCTTTCATCAAGATAGGATCAGGTGAGATCACCTGGCTTGAAATGTTGACATATATAGCAAAAACAGGAAAGCCGTTGATGATGGCAACCGGAGATGCAACAATGTCAGAAATTGATGAGGCTGTACGTACAATAGAGGCGGCAGGTAACCATAATCTCATTCTGATGCAGTGCATTACAAATTATCCTTCGAAAATTGACAGTGCCAATGTGAATGTCCTGAAGACCTACCAGTCTGCTTTTGATCTCCTCACCGGTTATTCTGATCATGCACCCGGCCCGGTGGTTGCATTGGCTTCCGTTGTCCTTGGCGCCTGTGTTATTGAAAAACATTTTACCCTTGATAAAAAGGACAAAGGACCGGATCATCCTCACTCCATGAACCCGGTTGAATTCAGACAGATGGTTGACTTTGTCCGGGAGATAGAAAAAGCCATGGGATCAACAAGGAAGGAGGTTGTGTCGGAGGAAGGTGAAACTGTTTATGTTCAGCGTCGCTGCTTATATGCCTGTAATGACCTGCATAAAGGACAGACAGTAACCGCATCTGATATTGATGTCTTAAGGCCGGCGCTGGGTATTCCCCCGAAGTATAAAAGTATTATCGTGGGAAAAACAGTAAATTGTGATATTAAAAAAGGTCAACCTCTTTTTTGGGAGAATTTCTGATATGACAGAAAGAGAAAAGGTCATTGCCCTGGTCGATAATGACGGCCTGAAGAAATCTGATGCAATCGTATTACTTGAGGGTGACGGCCTCAACCGTTATGAGAAGGCTGTCACGCTGTATAAGCAAAACTGGGCATCAAGGATAATATTCAGCGGGGGGATTGTCGATTATGAATATGGCAGCTTTCCCTTTTCGGATGTGTTACCACATATGTTGATCAAAGGGGTACCGGAGAGCGATATTATACATGAGGATAAATCCCTGAATACAAGGGAACAGGCTGTTGAAGTAATAAACCTTGCTGTCAGTAACGGCTGGAAACGTCTGATTCTGGTAGCTACCCACGAACACCAGTACAGGGCATATCTTACCTTTCTCAGGGTAGTGCTTGATGCCGGGTGCAATATTATTCTTTACAACTCACCGGTGCGAAACCTGACCTGGTTTACCGCCAATCCCTGGGGACGCCGCATTGACAGATTGCAGCAGGAGTTTGACCGCATAGATAAATATTCAGAGCTGGGCCACCTGGCAACATATGAGGAAGCTATAACCTATCAGGAATGGAAAGAAAGGCAGGTATAGCCGGGGTAAGGCAGATATTTGGTGAAAATTTCATCGGACCGGATGAAATACTTAAAGCCGAGCCCTACTCTGGAATCCGGGTGCCTTCGGTTTTTCCTGAAATACCTTATCCGGAAGCTGAATTGAAACGCCTGGCTTCTGATTATATCCTGATACTGGGTTCAGATACAATGACCGATGGAGGAGAAGTGAATATACTTTCCCTGCGTGAGCGTTTTGGAACTGATCCTTCCGTAAAAGAGCCTTGTTTTTATAATCAGGACTGGTATTTAAACGAAGGGTTTGTCAGGAGAACTCCTGAATGTAAATGGCACCTGATAAGAAAAGAGGTCTTTGAAGATTCCCGTGCTGTTCTTCCTTCAATTCTTGAAACGAAATACAGTTTTCCATCGGCCATATTATGCACCTACACTTTTTTTGTGTACTGGTTTCACAAAGGTGAGATGCTATGGAAGAATGATTTTATATGGTGTTGCGATGCAGATCATAATGGTGACAGGATATATGTGGGAAGATATTCAGACAATACCGGGGTAAATAAGAACGGGTTTAATATTCACCGGCACCTGTCATTAAGAAATTCTTATGCAGCCGTTTCTGTACTCTGATCTCTGATATGTTGAATCCTGGCAAAGTAGTAAGGCTGACATTTCAATCAGCATTAGTAAGAAATTCCGGCATCTATACTATTGCAAGTTTCGCCAATGCAGCTATTCCTTTCCTGCTGCTGCCTCTTCTGACGACACGATTATCCACGGCAGATTACGGTATAATTACAATGTTTGCAACTGTGCAGGCATTCCTCTACCCGGTTGTCAGCTTCAATCTCGAGGGGGCCGTAGCGCGAAAGTACTATTCAGGCAATACGGTTTTCAATGAATATATAGGGAACAGTTTAATAATATTTATTATCACCACCATTCTCTCGTTTTGCCTGGTTTTTGGCATCCGTGGATTGATTTCAGATTATACTGAGATACCGGAAGAATGGGTGATCATAATACCTGCTGTCTGCGCAGCCCAGTTCCTCTGTACCCTGGCTTTGACATTGTGGCAGGTCCGTGAACAACCCGGGAAATATGCAGGCTTCCAGATATCACAATCATCAGTCAATGCCCTTCTGACGGTTATTTTCGTAGTGGGGCTCTCATTTGACTGGACCGGCCGGGTACTGGCCATCTGTGTCTCCACAGGATTGTTTGCCCTGGTGGCAATAGGAATATTTATCAGCCGTCATGACATAAAACTTGTTTATAATCCGGAGTATATCAAACATGCGTTGAAGTTTGGCGGCGGGCTGGTACCCCATGCCCTGGGAGGCACACTGATATTGCTTACCAACAGGGTATTCCTTACCAGAATGGTCAGTATAGAAGAATCGGGCCTGTACGGAGTGGCCAACCAGATATGTTCGGTAATGACTTTTCTGACACTCTCATTCAATAATGCCTATGTCCCCTGGCTTTTCAGGAAACTGACTGAAAACAAGGAGGGAGAAAAGGCAAGAATTGTGCGGTTCACTTATATCTATTTCGTCGGAATTATTATAATAGGTCTGGCATATTTCCTGGTTCAGCCGCTTATTTTCAAATATTTTATCGGAAAAGAGTTTCTTCCTGCATTAAGGTATTGCTTCCTGATAACGATGGCCTTTGCCTTTCAGGGCATGTATTTCATGGTTACCAATTATATCAACTACGCTGAAAAAACTTATCTGCAGGCCCTGGTCACCATCTTTGTGGGGTTGTTGAACATTCCGCTTAATTATCTGTGTATAAAATACTTCGGCTCAATAGGGGCTGCTATCTCATTTACTCTTATTTTCATCTTGCTCTTTATCACAACATGGCTGCTCAGCGCAAGGGTCTATAAAATGCCATGGCTGAAAATGTCCGGGTCATGATGTGGTTGATATTAGCGATATCGGCGGTCATTATTTTTATTGAGAACAGGCTCGCCCTCAACAGGCAAATTCATATCCATTATCTGTGTATATTATTGTTTTCTCTTTATTCTGTTGAATTCTGTAATACCCTGTTATGCGCGGCACTTTTATACTGGGCTTTCCGCATTGCAATCACATCAGGCACCTTCCACTTAAGACCCTATATACTCTCCCTGGTAATTATTTCGGTGATTCTGCTGGCAACCGGTATCTTTTCTTTCTTTGCCATGGAAGATGGATCTTTAAGTATCCTGGGGACACTTTCACGGAATTTTATTGTAATGACCTTCTGGCCACTGATTCTTGCACAAACGGTTCCTGATATCAAACGGTTGCAGAAAGTGGCTTATTTTTATGCTGTTACGCGAATAGTCGAAGTTGCGGTTGTAGGACTCGTCATCTATTTCTTCTTTTATGAGGAGTTCTATCTTTTTTCTAACCTGACAGAACTGGGAATAAGCATACCCGAGCCTGATAATCCCCGCCTTTGTTCAGTCGGGGCCCCAAATCCGAATGACGCGGCCTTTGTCTTGCTGGGAGCCCTGTGCCTGATAATTTACAGGTTATATGAAAGGTTCAGACCTGGTGATCTGCTTTTAAGCCTGACGGCACTGGCGGGTATTCTGTTTACCTGGACCAGGTCCGTATGGCTGTTTTTACTCATCTTCTTTCTTCTGTTTGTCAACATTAAGAAGAAGCTGAACAAACGGGTGATTATTCTTGCAGGTGCAGGGTTAATTATCATCTCTGTCATCGGAGTACGTTTCTTTAATGAGAGGAGCTCAACGGATGAAAGACTGCAGTCAGCCTATAATGTTGATCTCAGAAAGCAACAAATGACAGAATATATCTCTTCAATACACCGGTTACCTCTTTTCTGGGGACTTTACAATGACCAGCAGGTTGTCTCCGACAAACTCAATATTACGGAAGAAATATCATCCGAAAACTTCATACTCGAAATTTTTACCAGGCACGGCATACTGGCAGGAGTTCTGGTTATTGCGTTTTTTCTCTTTTATATGATAAACTTCTGGCTCACGGTAAAAACGTATATCGCGGGCAGGCTTAATGACCGGGATGATGTGCTCTTCGTGATTGCTTTCTTTGCAGCTTTCGTTTCGTTGTTCCTGATGGCACAGACAAGCCTTTTCCGGAACAACCTGATTATATGGATCATGATTGGTTTTATGTCTGTCATCAGGCAAAATACCGGAGTAATCAAAAATGGAGAATAAAATTTTAGTAATGCTGCGCAGGTTTTACAACCTTCTGAAGAAGTGTTTCGATACGGCATTATCGTTGATCCGTATGCTGTTGTACAGCAAGCCCGGAGTGAAGTGTGGAAGGCTTTCTGACTTTACCGGGACGGCTTTTGTTCTGGGTAACGGCCCCTCCCTGAAGGAATTGATTGAATCAAATGAGGCGTATCTCGCTTCCCGGACACTTATTGTGGTCAATGACTTTTTTCTGAGCGAAAAATTCAACTCTGTCAAACCGGAGGTTTATGTTATCGCTGATCCGCTTTACTGGGAACAACAGGTCCCTGACAGTATGCTTGAACTCCGACTGAAGATGCAGGATAAATTGCTGAACCAGACAGATTGGGATATGTTGTTTTTTGTCCCTTCCAATGCTTATAAAACCGGGGTGTTTCAAAGGGCTTTTATGCAAAACAGCCATATAAAAGTACAACCACTTAACTCAATCCCGTTTAAAGGCCCCGAAAGATTGGGATTTTTCTTTTATGATAAAATGCTTGCCAGGCCATTTTCAGATAATGTAATTGGCAGTGCCCTCTACATAGCATTGCAAACGAAGGTGAATGAAATATACCTGTTCGGGGTTGAGCATAACTGGTCTCCCAATTTATACGTCGATGATCAGAACAGAACCTGTATCCGGACAGAGCATTTCTTCTCAAAGGAGAAGCAGGGGAAGGTATGGATGAAGAGCAACGGTTTGCCATATACAATTGATGAAGCTCTGTCAGACGTCGCCGCAATGCTTCGCGGATATCGCGAACTGAACAGATACGCACTGCATAAAAGTGTGCGGATATATAACGCTACTCCCGGTTCGTTCATAGATGTCTTTGAGCGAAGAAAACCTGAAAATATCAGATGACTCTGTCAAAAACAGTACATTACATTGGCCCTTACAGCGATCCCCTTCATGCAGACCGGAACCTGCTTGTACAACCCTCGGGCATCGCTAAGATGAATTATATCCTTTCTTCACTGCAAAACAGCGGATTCAGGGTATGTTTGTTTTCTACCGCGCCAACGAAGAACAACTTCTTCTGCCATTATGCTAAAGATGTATACAATCCTGCTGAAAATACAACCATTATATATCCCGGAATATTTGGCGGACCAACTGTATTATTCAAGGTACTCTCAAGATTATGGTCCCTCGTCAGGATGTTAGTCTACCTCCTTAAAATCAGGGCTGATGAAGATGTGCTGATCTATCATGTATACTATTACAGGTTTGTCATCAGCCTGGTAAGGATCATTAAAAAGAACAGGCTGGTTTTCGAGGTGGAAGAAGTATATAATGTATTATGGCGGAGATCAAAGACACGACAGGAAAAGGAGATGCGATATCTCCGCACCGCCTCGGCATATATTCTTGTTAATGATCTGATTGCAGGGCGTGCGGGCTTAACCGGCAAGCCAGGGATAGTATGTTATGGCGATTATCGTCCGATGCCTTCATGCCCGAAAGAATCAGACGGATTGATACACCTGGTTTTTTCAGGTTTGATAGAAACGGGAAATGGTGGCGTCAACTACTCCCTTGAGGCGGTGCGGAGATTGCCTGAAGAAAAATATCAATTGCACATTACCGGCTATGGTGACCAGGAATCCATTGATCAGGTGAAGAGCAGGATCAAAGAGATAAACAAAGAGCTGGACAGGGAAGCCATTGTCTATCATGGTTGCCTTAATGATGAAAACTTTCTCCGGCTCATCAGTTCTTTTCATATAGGATTGGCAATCTCTGACTTGGATCGGCAGGAATCACTGTATATGTTTCCCTCTAAAATACTGATCTACATGCGGGCGAACCTCTCCGTCGTAGCCAGCCCCATGGCATGCATTGAATCATCACGGCTGAACAGGGTGGTGGCCTTGTCACGGGACAAGGGCCCCGGGGCAATTGCTGATGCAATCATGTCTGTTGGTGACCGTGCAACAGACTGTTCCGGCATACTTAAAGAGCTGGACAGTGATTTTAAAAGAGATCTGAAAGCACTTTTCCTCCCTGACAGGTAATCTTCACTTCTGATGACATTAAAGAAAGTTATTGTAGTTAATGCGACAGCTCTGGCCGCCGGTGGAGCATTGACAATACTTAAACAGTTCATTGAAGCAGTTCCCGAAGATGGCTTTGAATACCTTGTTTTTGCTCCGGGGTCTGTTGACTTGCAGGTTAAGAACTTAAACCTGAAGATCGTGAAGACCGGTGTGACAACTTATGCTGAACGGTTCTTATGGGATTTGTACGGCCTTCATAATCAACTAAAAAAAAGGCACATAACGCCAGCTGCCACAATTTCGCTTCAGAATACCGGATTCAGGGTTGGCACCCGTTGTCCCCGGTTTATTTACTACCATCAGTCTATACCCCTGTATCCATACAGATGGAACCCCCTGAAGTCAGGGGAACGAATACTTTGGTTTTATAAGACCATATATCCTTTCTTTGTCAGGCTCTTTATGAACAGGGAGACGGAGGTATTCGTACAGCTTGATTTCTTAAAAAAAGCTTTTGCAACACGATTCCGGATCCCCGGTGACAGGATACATGTTGTTTTTCCCCGCATTGAAACAACAGGAACTTCAGAGTGTTCCGGGGTTGTCATTGATGATAGGAGCCTGAATCTTTTCTATCCGGCAGCTTCTTATATTTATAAGAACCACTCCCTGCTGGTGAGGGCGCTGTCATCTGTTACTGACAGTAATCTAAGCGTTACATTGTACCTGACTGTCAGTAAAGATGCTTTGAGTATTCCGGAAATGTCTCCGAACATTAAGGTAGTATTTCTCGGGCCGCTTGAAAGAGAAGAGGTACAATGGCTTTATATGAAGGTTGATGCTCTGCTTTTCCCCAGCTATATCGAAACCCTCGGTCTGCCACTTATTGAGGCGGCAGCAGCAGGTTTGCCCATACTTGTATCCGACCTGCCCTATGCTCATGAGGTACTTACAGATTATTTTGGAGCTGAATATATTGATTATAAAGATCATACAAAATGGGCAGATGCAATTCTACGGCTTCAGGCCACGAAAGGCACGAGATTTGCGGCATATCAGACAGTCAGAAGAAATTCCTGGGAGGAATTCTTCAGAGTAATTGAAAGTCGGTTGCAATAGCCGGAAGGAATCAATATGGGTTCCTGATGGTTGTCTGGATCTTTATCTGATAATTCTATGAGCAAGAAGCTTCTTATCTTGAGCGAGGTTTTCCATCCGGAAGATTTTCTTATTAATGACCTCGCCATGCACTGGGCTGAAGAAGGCTGTGAATGCGAAGTTCTCACAAGGGTACCTTCATACCCCCTGGGCAGGCCGCTGAAGGGATTCCGAAACCGGATATACCAGAAGACATACTCTTTCGGGCTCCCGGTGCACAGGGTGATCATTGCAAGCGGATACCAGCGCAGTCTTGCATGTAAGATGCTTAACTACATGCTATTTTCCATTATGACCACCATGGTGCTGCTCTTCAGGGGGAAGAGGTATGACCGTATCTTTGTATATCAGACGGGGCCTCTTACTGTAGCTCTTGCTGCAGTGATAGCAAGGATGTTCTACAGGCAGAAGGTAGTAATCTGGACACAGGATCTCTGGCCTGACACGGTATTTGCCTACGGCTTCCGCCAGACACGCCTGAGGAAGGTGTTACTTAATGCCTTTGTGAAGTGGATATATAAAAGATGTGATGTTATCATTGTTTCCTCTCAGGGATTCACCGATAAGATCAGAAGAATGGTTCCGGGTAAAGAGGTCATCTTTGTCCCCAACTGGCCTGACATCAATGGCAGGAGGATTGCTATAAAGGGTCTGCCTGAAGGTTTCAACTTTACCTTTGCCGGTAATGTGGGTAAGGTTCAAAATCTGAAGAATGTCATCGCAGGTTTTGCACTCTTCGCTGAGAGGAACCATCCTGACGCATGGCTCAATATCATCGGCGACGGCTCCAACCTTATGCCACTCAGGTCTTTTGTGGAGAAGGAGGAGATACCAAATGTGAACTTCACCGGCTACAGACCGCGGAATGAGATGCCTTCATATTTTGCCGCCAGCGATGTGCTGGTGATTTCACTCGATGACGCACCACTCTTTGAACTTACGGTCCCGCTGAAGTTCTATTCCTACCTTACTGCCTCACGACCCATATACTCTGTAGTCAACGGTGAGGTGGCAAGGATGGTTGACAGGTACTCACTCGGCATTTCTGCCGACCCCTCTGATGTTGCGAGTATATCACGGGGTTTTGAGGAACTGTACTACGCTTCACAGGCGGAATTGATGAACTACTCCGCCAACGCTGCTGAATTGATTTGTAACAGATTCTCAAAAGAGAAGAACATAGCCAGGATTACTTCAATCCTGTGGCCGTCACTAATTGTCGTGAAGAAGGCTGTACTGAACAGGGCTGTCTGAATGTCTTATATGCAGGGATGGAAATGCTGAAGAGCAAAAGAGAGAAAGCCCGGAGGTCTTTAATAAAGTACGCGGGCTTATTGCTCTGTCTTGTGTCATCGGCTATGCTGCCACTCGGGGCGCAGTCCGACACTACCCTGACCCTCTTTGCAGAGGCCGGTGCCACCGTCTCCTCCACTGACCGGGCTCCCTTCTGGCTCTTCAGTAACAGCTTCGGCGCCCTGGGCACTGGGACCCCCGGAGGATGGATCAGGGCTGGTTTCAACGGGTATGCGTTTCCTTCCGGAAAGATAAATCTTGCTTTTGGAGCAGATATTATTGACCGGTATGATGCCTCCAACGCCTTTCTCCTGCAGCAGGCCTATGCGGGCCTTACCGCAGGACCCGTTCTGTTGAAGGCAGGTCGCTGGGAAGAGAACCATGGCAACCAATACAACCCCCTGAGCAGTGGCGGGCTTATCTGGTCAGGTAATGCAAGGCCGGAAACCCGCATCTCCCTTTCAATACCTGAATTTATCCCGGTGCCTTTCACCAATAGCTTCGCTGAGATAAAGGGGGGCATATCACATGGCTGGCTCGGTAATGATATGTTTGTAAACAACATTCTTCTTCATCATAAATACTTCTATATCCGCCTTGGCGGAACACTTCCGCTGAGACTGAACCTTGGCATGCATCATTTCGCCCAGTGGGGAGGAATCTCCTCAGATCCTGATTACGGAGAGTTGCCTCACAGTGTCGAAGATTACTTCAGGGTTTTCTTTGGCAAAGGGGGCAGTAAAAACGCATACTGGACAGAATTCAGAAATGCTACGGGAAACCATCTCGGAAGCTATAACCTGGGCATTGATGCCAGTCTTAAAAACTATGAGATCAGCTTCTACTGGCAGACCCTCTTTGAAGACGGCAGCGGGATGAGGTTGAGAAATATAAGCGACGGTCTCTGGGGTCTGAAGATCACACTTAAAGAATCTTCTCTCCTCTCAGCTGTTCTGTTTGAATATCTGAATACAACCAACCAGAGCGGCACCTATGATCAGTACTATGAAAATGATACACTGAAATTTGCCGGGGGCAATGACAACTACTTTAACAGTGGAGTTTATAAGGGAGGCTGGAGTTATAACGGAATGACTATCGGGACCCCGCTTATAACCTCGCCTGTGCTTCTTTCAGAACCCGGGTTCCAGGCCATGCGTAATAATAAAGTCACTGCCGTTCATATGGGATTTGAGGGCTCAGTACGGACGGTCAGCTATATGATGAAATATACATTCTCACGGAATTACGGGTACAACGGCGGCGAATTCCCCGGAGGCAGTAAGCAATGCCACTCCTTCATCCTGAAGGCCAATGTGCCCGATGTGCTGCCGTACGGGCTGACCATCTCCGGAGCCCTCGCTTTTGATGCCGGAGACCTTCTCGGGAACAACTTCGGCGGTATGATCTCACTGAAGAAAAACTGGCAGATCAGGTAACCCTGCCGGGAATGGCGGGCAGCATTTTTTTTATCCCTCTTTTCACCCGGTTTGGCCTGATAATTGTACGACAGGTTTTGGTAATAACGGTGTGAGGGTACCACTGCCTGTCTGACTTTTTCATTCTTATTGCAATGATAAAAACTACCTTACTGTTGCTTGCAGAAAGCCCTTTGATATTGATTATTACTACTGCTGTGGCTATGGCCACTGCCGCGCTTTTCATACCCGTTGTCCTCCGCGTATCCAGGTTATGTAACCTGACTGACAGACCGGGTCCCCGTAAAGTGCATAAACTTGCTGTGCCAAGGCTTGGCGGTGCAGGGATTTTCATCGCCTTCTCAATCAGTTATGTCCTCATGATCAATGGCTTTGACCCACAGGCAGCATATCTCTTTGCCGCGTTGCTGATACTCTTTTTTACAGGTATCACCGATGATCTGATCCATCTTCCGGCACGCACGAAACTTGGAGTTCAGATAATCGCTGCCCTGGTCGTCATCATCCTTGCCGGCATTCGTTTCACCAGCCTGCATGGCTTCGTGGGGATATACAGTATCTCGCCATGGCTCTCTGTGCCACTGACTCTCTTTGTCATGATAGTGATCATCAATGCCCTTAATCTCATTGATGGCATTGACGGGCTCGCAGCCTCTCTGAGCCTCACCTCACTGGCAGCCCTGGGGGGCTGGTTCTGGAGCCGGGGCATGACAGGAAACGCCGTGATGGCGACAGCAATGGCAGGAGCCCTCATCGTCTTTCTCTATTTTAACATGTCAAAGGGAAGAAACAAGATCTTCATGGGCGACTCAGGGTCGCTGGTGCTGGGATTTGTGCTCTCTGTACTGGTAATCAGATTTAACGAGTTTAATGTTCAGGCAGTATCCGGTGATACACTCCGTTCTGCTCCTGCGGTATCTATTGCCATCCTCATCGTTCCCCTTTTTGACACCCTGCGGGTGGTCATCCTGAGGACCGTCAGGGGTCAAAATCCCTTCAGGGCGGATAAGAGGCATATCCATCATCTCATGCTCAGGGCCGGTTACTCTCACAGGCAGGTCTCCCTGATCCTCTCATTGTTCCAGGCTGCGGTCATTACTTTTGCTTTTGTTTTTGATAATCTCGGCATTATCACACTCTCAGTCATTATGCTTGCTGTCTGTTACGGACTGACACTGGTACTCACGGTAAGAGTAAGAAAAAGGATCCGGACGAAGGTAATGACACCGGGGGACAGCCCCGATGAGCAATACCGGATTTCGCAACCAGTGCCTGAAGCCGGGAAAAAGAAAGTCCTCAATCTCTGACAACAGTAACTCCCTGTAAAGATCATGGGTATTCTTATGGATACCCTTTTTTTATTTCTGCCGGATAAAATTGCCCGAACCACCCCTGTTTCCGGTTGCTTCACTATTGCCTGGCGTCCTGTTCTGCTGCAGCTGAAAGTGTATCCCCGGTCCACTCTCCACCGTCTGGCGGAACGGGACTGACTGACGGCTTAAAACCGTCAGGACTCAAAATTTTCTAATAATAATCAGGTCGAACGTTAAGCAATTTTTATCTATATTTGGCAATCGTAACCGCCACATGGCGGCAGCCAATCAAGGGGAAGAGTTGATATAAAAATAGAGCCGTGAACAAATGATCGGCTCATGCTTTATTTAAAAGAACTTCAGCTTGTTAGGCACTTCACCCGATGTGACTGACCAACCGGAGGATTATCAAAACCCCAAATTCCCGGCCCCCCGGCCAGCAGCAAAAACTATATATTTTAACCATCCCTGACCGCAGGACTGCACGACCGCAAGACGGAGCGAAGCGACAGACCTTCAGACATCAGACCTTCAGACCCTCAGACCCTGACCATGGAAACCACCAAAAAATCCCCCACCCCCCCTTCAGACGACATCGACCTGATGCGCTATGTCTCCCTCTTCCTCAGCAACTGGCTCTGGATAGCCGCAGCCCTCTTCATAGCCCTGGGTGTAGCCTATATCTACAACCGCTACTCACAGAGAGCCTATAACGTTAAGAGCACACTGCTGATAAAGGAGCAGCAGACCAGCGGGGCCATTGCCAACATGG
>CAZDBX010000040.1:0-18450 GCA_964503805.1 uncultured Lentimicrobium sp.
TTTTCCGCCGGTATGCTTTTTGGTTACAGGGAGCGGCTGTACGGAGGCTTTGCCGCGCACCACCTGAATCAGCCTGACAACTCCTTTTACAGCAACGGCGACAGTAAACTCCCCATGAAATTAACGGCCCACGCCGGTGCACTGATAGATATGCGACAGGGGCTAAGCGGTGGCGACGTGGAAGATCTCAGCATTTCACCTAATATAATGTATCAGCAACAGGGCAAGTTTCATCAGTTGAATGTAGGTCTCTACCTGAATGTTTACCCCTTTGTACTTGGAGGCTGGTTCAGACATAATTTTGAAAATCCTGATGCAGTAATTGCACTGATTGGTTTCCAACATGCAAAATTCAAGGTCGGATACAGTTACGATTACACTGTTTCACGATTAACCAATGCAACCGGCGGCGCTCATGAGGTTTCATTTGCATGGCAATTCGACTGCGGGCAGAAAACTTTCAAGCATAAGGCAATAAAATGTCCAAGATTTTAGTTAATAACAATCAAAAACAATAATTTCCGGAAATGATCAGCTACAGAAACATCTATCTGAAGATCTTCTTCTTTGCAACCGTAACCTTTCTCGCATCTTCCTGTGCCAAAGAATCCTCACGAACTACCGGATGGGAATACAACAACTCAAAAAACGGGGGATTCCAGGTTAATACCAAATACGGAGAGCAACCGGTTGGTCCCGGACTGAAACTGGTTGAAGGCGGCACATTCACTATGGGTCGTACCAGCGACAATCCGATGTATGACTGGGACAATATCCCCAGAAGGGTTACTGTGCCTTCATTCTACATTGATGAAACCGAGGTTGCCAATGTGGATTATGTGGAATATCTTTATTGGTTAAGCCGTGTATTCGGAACCGATTATCCGGAGGTTTACCGCAAAGCACTGCCCGACACCCTCGTTTGGCGGGAAAAACTGGCGTATAACGAACCCCTGGTTGAAACCTATTTCCGTCATCCGGCTTACAGAAATTATCCTGTTGTAGGTGTCAGCTGGGTTCAGGCAAATGAATACTGTCTCTGGAGGACCGACCGCGTGAATGAAATGCTGCTTATCCGTGAAGGCATTCTGGATTTCGACCCGGATCAGCGCAATGAAAACAATTTCAACACAGAAGCCTACCTGGCTGGCCAATATGAAGGACTTGTCAATAAGCCTTTAAAAGATCTGAACCCGAGCGGAACAGGCGAACGCCGTGCCAGGCTTGAAGATGGCATTATGGTTCCTAAATACAGACTTCCAACTGAAGCCGAATGGGAATTTGCCGCTTTGGGACTTGTGGGTAATACCGTTTACGAACGCGTTGTTGAACGCAGGGTTTATCCATGGAATGGAACCATTGTTCGTTCAGATCAGAAAAAATATTATGGTCAGTTCCTTGCCAATTTCAAAAGAGGACGTGGCGACTATATGGGTGTAGCCGGCAGCCTGAACGACGGCGCTGACCTTCCTGCCGAAGTCGCTTCATACTGGCCGAATGATTATGGATTGTACAACATGGCCGGCAATGTTGCCGAATGGGTGCTTGATGTTTATCGTCCGCTTACCTTCGAAGACATGGCCGATTATGCCCCATACCGTGGAAATGTTTTTACAACCAAATTAACGGATGAAGAAGGCTTCCTTGCACCGAAAGACAGCCTTGGCCGGATTAAGTACCGCGAGGTAACCACTGAAGAAAGCAAAGACCGTTTCAACTACAGAAGTGCAAATCAGATCAACTACCTTGATGGTGATTATCAATCAACCATCAATCCCGACTGGTCAACCGTACCCGCCGACAGTGTGAATACCACCAATATGATGTATGAATATGCCAAAACATCACTGGTATCCGATAAGTCAAGGGTTTATAAGGGAGGATCTTGGAGGGATCCGGCTTATTATCTCAGCCCTGCTACCCGCCGTTACCTGGATCAGAATCTTTCTACCAATTATATCGGGTTCCGTTGTGCCATGGGTAAGGTCGGAGGCGCTTATTCTACAAGCAAAAGAAAATAAATCACCATACTGTTTAAAAAAGTCCATTTGCCCGGCGAATGGACTTTTTTTATTGGCTGCATTTCATTAAATCCCGGCCATATTTGTTACTTTCGGCAATCAAACAAATGCAGTAACACTGACCTGATTAAAAAATCAATATGCGGATATCCAGTTCTGACGAAATCTTTCATCATTTCAAACAGCACCCCTACATCAGTCTTGATTCGCGAAAAACACAGCCTGGAAGCCTGTTTTTTGCCCTGAAAGGCGAAAACTTCAACGGTAATCAGTATGCAAAGCAAGCGCTTGAACATGGAGCTGCCTATGCGATCATAGATGATCCTGAATACTATTCGGGAGAAAAGACCCTGCTGACCAGTGATGTTTTGACAGCGTTACAGCAACTTGCCGCAGACTATCGCAAAAGCCTGAACATACCTGTAATCGGCATTACCGGAACCAATGGCAAAACCACCTCCAAGGAACTTATTTTTACGGCTCTTTCCTCCAAATTCAAAACCTACGCCACTTCCGGTAATTTCAACAATCATATCGGCGTTCCTGTAACATTGCTGAATATAAAACCGGATACAGAGATTGCAATTGTTGAAATGGGTGCCAATCATATCGGGGAAATTGCAACGCTCTGCAGGATTGCCAGACCCACCCATGGCCTGATTACCAACATCGGCAAAGCCCATCTCGAAGGATTTGGCAGCCCCGAAGGTGTAATAAAGGCAAAAAAAGAGCTTTATGATCATTTAAGTGCGAACGGGGGAACTGCATTTGTTCATGAAACCGACAAACTGCTGATGGACTTATCAGGGAATCTGCCCCGTATTACATACGGGAGTGGTGGTAACGAAAACTATACCGGTGAATTAATTGAAGCAGATCCATTTTTAACCGTAAAACTACATAAACCTCTTTCAATACTGGTCCAAACCAGGCTATGCGGTGGCTATAATTTCTCAAATGTGATGGCTGCAATCAGTATTGCAGGTCACTTCAGGGTAAACCTGAACGATGCTGTTGCAGCAATAGAAGCTTACGAACCTAAAATGAACCGTTCACAAGTGGTTCATACCGGCAAAAATACCATTGTGCTTGATGCGTATAATGCCAATCCTTCAAGTATGACAGCAGCCATCAGCAATTTTTCTGCAAAAAGCCCTGATAAAAAAGTACTTATTCTTGGCGATATGTTTGAGCTTGGCGCTGCATCGGAACAAGAGCATAACAGCATTCTGGAACTCGCTGTTTCCTGCGGATTTCGCAGGATTATCACAGCCGGACCAGAGTTTCACAAAGCCGCTGAATCTGCAGTTGATGTGCTGGCGTTCCCTTCCGTTGAAGATCTCAGATTATACCTGCTGAGCAATCCGTTATCCGGTGAGAACATCCTGATCAAGGGATCACGGGGCATGAAACTTGAAACCATTACCGATGCACTCTGAAAGAGAAGAGAGGGTTCAGGCCATCGGCCTGATGTCAGGCACCTCGCTTGACGGTCTTGATATTGCTTGCTGCACATTCGGTTTCACAGGCGATAAAATCAGTTTTTCCATTGATTGTGCCGAAACCATCCCTTATCAGCCTGCAATGATATCAAGACTCAGGCAGACGGAAAATACCAGTGCGCTTGAATTCTTCAGAATCCACAATGCATATGGGCAATGGGCCGGCGAGGTTGTGCGTGATTTTATCGGAAGACATCACCTGAATCCCCTGCTGATTGCCAGTCATGGCCATACGGTTTTTCACAGGCCGGAAGAAGGCTTTACCGTTCAGGCCGGTAACGGAGCGCAGATTGCCGCAATAACCGGAATCAGAACGGTTTGCGACTTCCGTTCGGTTGACGTCGCTTACGGAGGACAGGGCGCCCCGCTTGTCCCTATTGGCGATCGCCTGCTCTTTGGCAAATATGAAGCATGTGTTAATATCGGAGGTTTCTCCAATATTTCCATGGAATCCGCCGGGAACAGGATTGCCTGGGATATCTGCCCGGCAAACTATGTATTGAATCATTATGCAGGTTTACTGGGCCTGAAATATGATGATTCCGGCAAAATCGCCGGAAGCGGGAATCTGATAGCCGGGCTCTTTCAGCATCTGAACAGACTGGATTATTATTCGGCGAAACCGCCCAAATCACTTGGACGGGAATGGGTGGAAGCAAACATTTATCCCCTGGCTGATAAATCCCTCGATGACATTCCCGGCATTCTTCATACACTGACGTTACATATCGCTGAGCAAATCAGCAAAGCTCTTCCCGAAAAGCCTACTGGTAAAGTTTTGCTTACAGGTGGCGGCGTTCATAACGATTTTCTGGTTGAGAAAATCAGGAATTTGTCCTCATGCAGCATCGAAATTCCTGAGCCGGAAATAATTGACTATAAAGAAGCCTTGATATTTGCGCTGCTGGGAGTTCTTCGGTATAAAAATATCCCTAATTGCCTGGCATCTGTGACAGGTGCTGCTTCCGACAGCATCGGAGGAGCAATTTATGAAGTCTGAAATTGCCGGTCCGACAAATTTTCCCGGATTAACCGACAGATAGTCAGACAGGGCTGAACTTTTGATTTTATAAGGCTGATTCAGATTTTAGTGTTTGTTAGTAAAATTCTTATTGTGCTGATTACAAACATTTAATCGTTTGAGCATTGTCAAAGGCTTAATCTGGGATAAAATAACCAGGATCATTTTCCAAGGTTGATAATTATGAACAATCGCTCGTAATTATATAATTTTGACATTGACAACAATTTCCTGAACCGAACGGGAATACCATCCATAACCGGATAGCCCTGTATCGCCGGATAAATTTGTTATCTTTGATATGGCAGATGACTGGGCTTTTAATTTGAATGGTGTATTCACACATTGATCTCATTATGGTCATTTCTGCAATCAACTGCAATTGCTTTATATCAGATGGGGGTTAACAGAGTTAGCAATGTTTCCGTGATCAGGCCACGGACATTTATAAAATGCCTGATAGCAGTTACCGCTGCATTCTTCATGTTAACCGCAGATCTTGCAGCGCAGTATGAGGACAGTATCGTGCAATTACCGGTGTTTGAGCTAACCGACACCTCTGTTCAGCGAAGGATGCCCGTTTCGATCATAAATTCAGGTTTGCTTGAGCAGATAAAGGAAGCGGATCTGGGGGAAATTCTGAGGAAGCAAACGAATGTCAGCGGAATCCGGCGCGGAGGTTATGCGATAGATCCTGTTGTAAGGGGATTCAGGTATTCACAGATCAGTATATTTCTGGATGAAGGGATTCATGTAGAAGGCGGATGTCCCAATCGTATGGATCCCGTGTTAGCCCACATCGAGCCTGAACAGGTGCACAGCCTGGAGATCGTGAAAGGCCCTTATCTGCTGCAATACGGCCCGGCGCCTTCCGCAAGCATTCATATTAAAACCAGGCCTGATCAATCGGCATTTAACCGGGGGTTTCATGCTGCTTCCCAATCAGGATATGATGCCGGACGGGATGGTTTCAAACAGCACATCAGCCTGCTTCATTCTGCTGAAAAAGCATTCCTGAGTTTAGGCGGCGGAATAAAAGAATATAACAATTATACTGACGGCAATGGCAAGGAATGGAATTCCTCTTTTTCGAAGAGAGATATTTCCGCGGATGCAGGCTTCAAAACCGGCGAATCAGGATTCCTGATCCTTTCATACAGGGGATCGTATGGCAAAGACATCCTTTTCCCTGCCCTCCCCATGGATGAAACAAAAGGCAACACCAACATCTTTTCCGGATATTTCGAAAGATACAATCCGGCAAATCCGGGAAAACGGCTGACATTGTCGGCATACCATTCGAGGGTATATCATGTAATGGACAACAGCTTCAGGCCGCAATACACCCAGATCGTTCCACCCTACAACGGCATTATGCAGGCAACCGCCATTGCCAACGCTTTATCTTCCGGTGGCAGACTCTCTGTCTCCTACCCTTCCGGGAACCTGAATATGCTTCACGGGGTTGATACCAGAATTACTACGAAAGATGGTACAAGAAATATGCGCATGATTATGACCATGGACGGACAGGAATATACCTCCGAAAAAAACATTAATCTGTGGAGGGATGCGCTCATTATTAATACCGGCTTTTTTACCTCAACAACATGGAAAAAAGGAAAAACCGAAGCATCCCTGGGGGTCCGGGTTGATTTAAACCACGCGGAATCAGGAGATACCCTTGTTGTTGAAAAAGAAGGGAATATCTGGTATAAAAGCACCCCGGTCAATCAGGTGTTGTTCAGTATATCAGGGAATTTCACTTACAGGACCTCAAGGAATACGACAATCGGGCTGGGCCTGGCAAGAAGCCAGCGAACCGGAGATATGCAGGAGAGGTATATAAAATTCCTTGCAACCGGTTATGACCGTTATGACTACCTTGGCAATCCTCAGCTGAAGGCAGAGACCAACCATCAGGCAGACCTGATGCTGACTTACAGACCCGGGAAAGCAGAACTTCTTCTTAATGTATTTATCTCAAAAATCAATGGTTACATCGCAGGCATCCTTGTCCCGCCAAATGTTGCGCGGCCGCTGAGCCAGGGAGCTCCGGGTGTGAAACAGTTTCACAATATTAACGATGCGTACTTTACAGGATTTGAGGCAACGTTTTCATGGATACCCTTCAAAAACTCAAACGTTGGTATTTCGGCTGCTTATACCTATGCATTCTTTACAGAAACCGAAAGAATCATATTGGAAAACAACCAGCTTGCAGGAACAGAGGTTATTAAAAATGATCCGGTCCCGGAGATTCCGGCCCTGGATGCCACAATGATTTTCTCATACAAATTCCGGAAACCCATGTTAAAACCCCAACTGACCGTAAGGGCCGTTGCTGCGCAAAACCGTGTATCTTTGTCATATTATGAAGAAAAGTCTCCTGGGTATGTGATTACCGATCTGGCATTGAATTATTATCCGCACAAATCAGTTACACTCGCAACCGGTATAAGTAATCTCTTTAATACCGCATACTACGACCACCTCAACCGCAGATTGCTTGGAAGCAACGAGAAATTGTATGAACCGGGCAGGTCTTTTTATATTAATCTCAAAATCAACATCTAACTAAATCCGGCGATTATGCGACCCCACTTTGGAATACTTGTTTTACTCCTGGCCATTTCGATGATCGCATGCACCGAAAAAGATCCGCCGGCACCTGAAAACGGATTAAAAATCATCTTCAGCCATCAGGCAGATAATAAGCCGCTGATTACCGATCAGATGATTTATGAAAACGCGGCCGGAAATCCCTATGAAGTGACCGAGATCATGTATTTCATTTCAGATCTGACGCTCTACCACAACGACGGCAGGATCATAAAACCATCAGAATGGGAAGGCATCCATTATACCGATACCAATATCCCATCAACCCTTGAGTGGCTTGCCGGGAAAAACATACCTTCCGGGAAGTATGACAGCCTGACATTTACATTTGGCTTATCCGAAGAACAGAATCAATCCTTTATGTTTGTTAATCCGCCGGAAGTAAATATGGCGTGGCCCGAGGTGTTGGGAGGCGGATACCATTATCTGATGCTGAACGGTTGGTGGACAGATGTTCAGCAAGTCAGAAAACCGTTTAATTTTCACCTCGGCATCGGGCAAATTTATGAGAATAATTCCGGACAGGTGAGTGACATTACCGGATTTGTTCATAATCATTTTACGGTAAACCCAAACGGGGGGCCGTTCTCCATAGCTAATGAAGGCATTACTGAATTAATCCTGACCATGCATATTGAAAGCTGGTTTGAGACACCATTCATATACGATCACAACCATTGGGGTGGAGCAATCATGCAGATTCAGGAAGCAATGTACATTGGCAGTATGAACGGAAGAGATGCGTTTTCCTTAAAACAATAACAGCAGCACAATGTTGCACTGCTGTTACTTCAGGATGATTTCAATCTAACCGTTAATCATAGAATGGGCAATTTCTTCCGTTGTGCGGGCCCATACCCCTGCGATCAGTCTTCATGTTGTCGCTGTTCATGCCTCTGCCGTAACCGCGACCGCAATGTCTATCATACCAGGCTTTCTGATCATCATTCAGCAGCGCTTTAATGCTGCGGCGGTGAGCCTCTCTTTCCTTCATGATGTCGCCGCGAAGTTTGGATATCTCGTCAATCGCTTTATCTATTGCATTTTCATCTTGTTTTTCAGCAAGCTGAAGTGTACGTAGTCTTGCCTGTTTCTCACCGATTTCTGCACGCAACAATTCCGCTTTGCGAAAATGAGCGGTTCTCAACTTGTCGATGCTGGCTTTCTGTTCTTCCGTCAATCCCGGAATATCAGCTGCCACATAATCCCTGGCAGGGCGTTGCAATCCCTGACCTTCTCCAGGACTATATCCGCCCCTGTAACCACGACCAGGCCTCTGGGCTGAAAGGTCCATCGTTGCAAAACTTACCAATGCCATTCCGGCAATCAGGGCAAGAAAATTCATTTTATTGATTTTCATAATTTTAAAAAATTAAACTGTAATTGTATGACTGTTTCTTCAATTTCCTCTTCCTCTGCGATGCCTGTACCCTTCTCCCCTGCCGGCCGGCGGACCATCTCCTTTAAGCAACTCATGGTAGAATATAACAAGTTTCCCGCGTTGATCAGGCCGGGCTATATCCCACACATCGCGCATATGCCTGACTGTTTGAAGCTTGATACCAGCATGAAGGTCACCGATTAAAAAGCAAAGCTGTTCTATTCTGAGGGAATCAGGTTGATCTTTCATCACTTCGGCAATCAACTCGCTGTTCAGATCTTTCAACTCTGCAAATAAAGTGGCAACATTGTCACGTTGTCTGAGCCTTGACTCATGAACCAACCGGGCCTGTACTTCATCAAATCCGGCTTCACGAATAAGCATAGCCGGGCGAGGCATTCTGCCTTCTCCAACCCTCAGGCTGCTGTCTGCTACCTGACCCCTCACAGTTTCCGTTTGTCTCACCCTGAGATAGACTGTAAATACGGCTGCAAGGTTTACCACGGTCAATATGATGATGATAAGCAGGATTATTCTGCTGCTCCTGTTTGTTATCATTTGTTCTCACTGTTAGTATTATCAAAGAAATATGATTCCAGGCGTTCAACCGTCTCGTCCTGAAGGCTGATTTCCTGAGCATATGAATCCTGCATTGTGATGGTTGCATCATTCGGGAGTCCGGAACCGTTAAGAAAAAGAGTCAGGACTCTGCTCCCGAGCCATATTCCCAGAAAAATTGCTGCCGCAAGTCCGGCAAGTGACCGGCCCAGTTGAAAGGTCAATTGCGGAGACCATGCTTGCTTTGCCGGATGGGCAACACCCGACTCCATCCGCTGAATTACCTTATTGTAGAAGTCATGATCCGGCACTGTAATCCTGTCAGCGGCGAAAGCCTGAAAGGCAGATGAATACATCTCAGACATCCTGCGACAGGCAGCGCATTGCTGAAGGTGCCGGTTCAAATCCGGATTATCCTGCCGGAATCCTTTTGTGGCAGTGTAATCGAGAATCAATTTCTGAGCATCGCGGCATTTCATCTGTTTGAACTTTTAAGTTTGACACAAATTATGGTGATTACTTGCGCTGAACTATGAATCATTATAATGCCTGAGTTTTTTCTGAAGATTAATCTTAGCCCTGTGAATCAGTGATTCAACAGCCGACAGGCTGATTTGCATAACTTCCGCAATTTCAGCATACGGAAGCTCCTCAAATTTATTGAGTGTAAAAGCCACCTTTTGATTCTCCGGCAAACTATCAATAGCGGATTTCAGGGTCTGCCTTAATTCGTCCGATTCAAGCTTATTCTCCTCTGCAAAAGGCTCCCTGAATATACTTTTTGTATCTCCATCAACCAGTCCGAATACAGACCCGATTTCATATAAAAACCTGCTTTTTTTATTGTTTCTGAGATGGTTGAGTGACCGGTTAACTGCTATGCGGTAGAGCCATGTACTGATTTTTGAATCTCCCCTGAATCGTTGTACATTCCTGAAAGCTTCCACAAACACATCCTGAGCAACATCCTCAGCATCGTGCGGATTATGCAGCAACCCCAGGCAAACATTGATGACGTGCAGCTGATGTCTTTCAACCAGGAGCCGCCCTGCGTCAGGGTCTCCGGCAGTAAGGCCTGAAAGTAATTCACTGTCGGTCATCTTTTTAAATAATGCTCTTTTGGATAACGAAATTTACATTATTATTTTGACAGATTTGAATCAAAAAACTTGCGCACCTGATTAAAGATATCTACACAAACCCGGTTTCACCGGTCAGAAAAAATGTAGAATATTGATTTCCTGATAAGAAATACAACCCCTGCAAATAACGGAAAACTAGTGCATAAGGAAGAGTCTCTGGTTAAATTATTATTAACTTTGCACCCTCCTGTTCATTAACCGATGGAGCATTCAGATGAAACCCTGCAGTAAAGCATTACATTTTCTTCTTTTGTTTGCCGCATTTCACCTGTCGCTGCATGTGGCCTATCCTGATTTGCCGGGAGATCACCTGTGTGACTCAAATCTTGGATACGGACAGAAAAACTTCGCACTCCTCCCCATCTGTCACGAAAACAGGGAGGCAAAATTTGAAAAAGCCCCGCTCTGGCAGGAGATTTCAACTGTCGCCGTCTTTCTCAGACCCGGCCATGATTATCACAAACTTTTAACGCTGGCTCCCGAACCCTTCCGGACCAACATTACTTTTCCTGTATCGAAAGAACTCCTCAATCTTTTCTGTGTGTTGAGAATATAGAATCCATTCTTCTTTGCCGGTTTCCGGCATCACACCAATTATGTTAAATTGGTTTTCAAAGGATTCATCATTTAATTCACACGACTATGTCAACTGAAAATTCAGAAAAGTCCGGCATGTCAGGATTTAAGCCGTTTCTTATTATTCTGGCTGTCCTGATCGGGATATCACTGCTGCTGAAAGTAGTTATATCACTGTTAATGTAATAATTACATTATTATCTGTTTAGCAGGAGAAAACCATAGCATCGTTTTCTCCTGCTTCATTTTTATCTGATAAAATATTTGTCGGTTTTATGAGTTAAATATTAACATCAGGATGTTGATAGAATAAATCCCGATGCAACAATCCAGCTCATTATAAACATTAATTTTACCCTGATAAAAACTTCATCACAATGATTTCAGGAATTCTTCTACAAATCACTCAGCCCACGGGGGCCATTGCAGACACGCTCACTTCCGGAGTTTTGCCGGTTGAAGCCACCGGAGAAATCAGCCTTTCAATTTGGGAGCTTGCCCTTAAAGGGGGATGGATCATGTTGCCGCTGGCACTGATGTCTCTTTTTGCCGTTTATATTTTCATCGAACGGTACATCATTATCAACCGGGCATCCCGCGAAGAGAACAATTTCATGAATAACATACGCGATTTTATCCATAATGGAAGGATAGATTCGGCGCTTTCCCTTTGTAAAAACAACCACAGCCCGATTGCCAGAATGATAGAAAAGGGGATAATCAGAATCGGAAAACCGCTGAACGATGTCAATGCCGCGATTGAAAATGTCGGCAAACTTGAAGTCGCCAAACTTGAGAAAAACATAGCCGGATTGGCTACAGTTGCAGGAGCGGCTCCGATGATAGGATTCCTGGGAACTGTAATCGGTATGGTGAGGGCGTTTTACGATATGTCAATGGCCGGCAACAACATTGATATCGGTTTGCTTTCCGGCGGAATCTACCAGGCAATGATCACCACTGTTGCGGGCCTTATCGTAGGTATTATTGCCTACATCTGCTATAACATCCTGGTTGCAAGGGTTGAAAAAGTTGTATTCATTCTCGAAGCCAGGGCTACAGAATTCATTGATCTGTTGCACGAACCGGCATCCTGAATTTCAGACTGATCGTATCTCTTTCAAAAACTGATTTTCATCGGAAAAATATGGCAATCAAATCCAGAAATAAAATAAGCGCGCAGTTTAGTACAGCATCCATGTCGGATCTGGTTTTCCTGCTGTTGATCTTTTTCATGCTTACATCCACACTGGTTAGTCCCAACGCCATCAAACTGTTGCTGCCATCCAGTTCGAGCAAGACTATGGCCAAGCAGTCGCTTACGGTATATATTGACGCAACGAATAACTATTTTGTTGAAGAAACGCCGGTAAACATGGAGTTTCTGGTCGAAACAATCGGCAACAAACTTCAGGGGCAACATGACGCCTCCGTCGTTCTCAGGGCTGATCAGAGTGTCCCGGTTCAGTATGTAGTAACTTTAATAGATGCTGTTAACCAGGTAAATGAACTGACCAATACCAGGCATAAAGTAATCCTCGCCACCAAGCCGGCCAAATGAGCCGGGTAATTGTGGCAGTATTTTTGTTACAAATTCCGGACAGACTGATTGTATGGACAGAGATAAAATAAAGGGCATAGCGGGAACGGTGATATTTCATGCGTTGCTGCTGGTCATGCTTATCTTTCTGGCATTGCGCACCCCCCTTCCGCTTCCTGAAGAGGCGGGAGTTGAAGTAAACCTGGGCTATTCCGATGAAGGCATGGGTGACCTGCAACCGCGTGAACTGGCCATGGGAGAGGCGATTCCCACTCCATCACAGCCTGCAGTTTCAAATGAGGATATTGTAACAGAAGAAACAGAGGAAGTTCCCGCCATTCAACCGGTAAGAAAAGAAAAGCCGGCCGAAGTTGTTAAAACTGAACCCAGGCCGGCGGTAAAGCCTGAGCCTAAGCCCGAACCGCAACCGGTTGTCAATCAGAATGCTTTGTTCAAGGGAATGAAAGGCTCTTCCAGTCAGGGAGGCAATCAGGGCTCAACCGGGAAACCGGGCGATCAGGGGAAACCCACCGGAGATCCTAATGCCCAGGGGTACGACGGAAGCGGCGGTGCCGGTGGCGGTGTTTCCTTTAGCCTTGAAGGACGCACCCGCAGACAAATACCTCCGCCGCCCAATACTTTCCGTGACAGGGGAACTGTTGTGGTTACCATCTATGTAAACAGAGCCGGAGAAGTAACCCGTATCAGTGCACCTTCCAGGGGCAGTACAACTTCAAATGCCGAACTTATCCGCCTTGCAAAAGAAGCAGCTATGAAAGCCCGTTTCAGTGCTAAAGCAGATGCACCTGAAGAACAAATGGGAACGATTACATATATTTTCGAGTTGAACTAAATTCATTCTGTATGAATTACCAGCAAACCCTGGATTACATGTTCAGCAGGTTGCCCATGTTTCAGCGTATCGGAGCAGCAGCATACAAGGCAAATCTGGATAACACCCTGGCCCTGTGCGAACTCACCGGGCATCCTTACCGGAAATTCAGGTCCGTTCATGTAGCCGGGACCAATGGCAAAGGATCTGTTTCGCATATGCTTGCCTCCATTATGCAGGAAAATGGCCTGAAAACCGGACTATTTACCTCTCCGCACCTGAAAGACTTCAGGGAACGGATCAAGGTAGACGGGCAAATGGTTTCCCGGGATTTTGTAACCGGTTTCATCGAAAAGTACAAGCAGGATTTTGAAAAGATCAAGCCCTCATTCTTCGAAATGACCTTTGTCATGGCCATGTGCTGGTTCGAAGAAATGCAGGTTGACATAGCCATCATTGAAACGGGTATGGGGGGTCGTCTGGATTCCACTAATGTGATTACCCCATTGCTTTCAATTATCACCAACGTGGGGTATGATCACACCCAATTCCTGGGAAAGACACTGGCAGAGATCGCCGCTGAAAAGGCAGGAATCATCAAATCCGAAGTGCCTGTGGTAATCGGAGAAACCCTGCCGGGATCAGCGGATGTGTTCCGGGAAACAGCAGCAAAAAATAATTCACCCATTATTTTCTCGGATGAAGTCGTTAAGGTTGTTAAAGACGGCAGGCATCCGGTAGCAGGAGAAATGATGGTGACTGCATTTCATTCTTTAAAGAAAAGCATTCTTAAATCACCACTTACCGGGAATTATCAGTTAAAGAACATTGCAACTGTTATTGCAGCTACCGACCTGCTTCAAACCACCTATGCATCTTTTGCTGACCTAGCTGTCTCCGCAGGTATTCACAAAACCATTCAGAACACGGGATTGGCCGGGCGGTGGCAGGTGCTTAAGGAGAAACCGCTTACCATTTGCGATATCGGTCATAATCCCGACGGGATCAGCGAAATAGTGCACCAACTGAACAGCATGGAATTCAACCAGTTGCATTTCGTAATCGGGGTTGTCAATGACAAGGACATCACAAAAATGCTTTCACTCCTGCCTATGAATGCCAGGTACTATTTCTGTAAAGCTGATATTCCAAGGGGACTCGATGCAAAGGAACTCCAGGCAAAGGCCCTTGAGTTTGAGCTTTTTGGCGACAGCTATATGTCAGTGGCAGATGCCTATCATGCAGCTGTTGGTGCAGCGGCTGACAACGATCTGATTTTCATAGGTGGCAGTGCTTTTGTGGTGGCGGAAGTTATCTGACATCAACCACCGGATACAAGGTGCAAAACCATTACATCATCCCCGTCTCTGACAACCGACTTGTCGAATTCATGACGCCTGACAAGTTCGCCGTTAATCTTCACCACAAGCATTTTAAAAGTGAAATTCTTCACAGCGAGCAGCTCCGATATGGTTAACTGCTCTTTATCGAAGGTTTCAGACTTGTTATTGAGCAAGATTTTCATGATAATTCCCTTATTCGTGAACCGGTTTAAACTCCTTCAGCAGGATTTTCAGGACTTCATTGGCCTGCATATTCGCAACGACACCTACCCTGGGAGCCAACACCGGCAGTGATTCCGATACTTCGGAAGACTCGTCCCCGCAGATAATCAGATTCTCAGAATATCTGCAATGTATAAGGTTTGTATTTCCCCATCCAGCCATACCAACACCGACGACAAGCGGTTTGCCCGGGATTTTTGTCAGAACGGTTTCAATGATCATATACTTCATCTCTGCTTTGTCAAAAGCTTCAACGATAACATCACATTTGGAATACAAATCCACAATATCAGAAGTACAAAGTTTAAGATCAAATGCCTTAACGGAAATATCAGGATTGATTCTTTGAATATTTTCCCTCAGTGCATGTACTTTCAGCCTGCCGATCTGGTCATGGAAGTAATACTGCCGGTTCAGATTATGAGTGGTTACAATGTCATAATCAGCTATAACCAGTCTGCCAACGCCGGCACGCGCCAAAGCGACAGCGCAATTCGATCCCAAGCCGCCACAGCCTGCAATTCCAACTGTATACTTTTTCAGATAATTACTGATCTCGGCAGCTCTTTCAAATGACATATTCAATCCGTTTTCAGTTATAGCTGTTCCCTCTGATGCAAAAATAGAAAAATTAGTCTATGGATAACTCTCTTTAAGAATATCAAAAAGCACACTTTCTTGAAGTCAGGAATCAAATATTCTGCATAAGCCCCCGGATATGAAAACGTAGTCATATCGCTAATTTTCAATCAATAAAGGTTGGGCATTTATAAAACTTTGTACATTTGTGAACCGAATAACAGGAAACCCAAAATCAAAATATTTCTATGGACCTTACAGTTTTAAAAGACTCACTGCGATTGATCAAGGAGTACCGCTATTCATGGGCCCCGATTGAAAAAGGATACAACAACAGAACAGCCTACGTGAATGTTGGAACCCACGACATTCACGAAAAGCCGGTTACCCCTCAGATGAAAGAAAAATTCATCGGAGGTAAAGGATTTGGACTCAGGCTTTTGTGGGATGCTACTACACCCACAACCCGGTGGAATGATCCCGAGAATGAGATCGTAATCGGCATGGGGCCAATCTGCGGAATTACACAGTACTCCGGAACAGGAAAGTCATTGGTGGTTACCATCTCACCTCAAACCGACATTGTAATAGACAGCAATGTTGGAGGTTTCTTTGGCCCTTTTCTTAAATTCTGCGGTTTTGACGCATTGGAACTGCAGGGTAAAAGTGAAAAGGATCTGGTTATCCTGTTCGACGAGACCCGTGAAGTGATTGAGATTTATGAAACCATTGATCTCCCCGGCGACAGCCATCTGCTGGCTGAGAAACTCACCGAAGTATTTGCCGAGGATGAAAGCGGACGTAAGAATGTATCTGTGGTTTCAGCAGGGACAGCGGCAGAGCATTCCCTGATCGGTATGCTGAATTTCAGTTTCTTCGACTCAAAGCGTAAGGTTGTTAGGCTGAAACAAGCCGGTCGTGGTGGAATCGGAACTGTATTCCGCGACAAAGGGATTCTTGCCCTGGTAGCCAAAACCAAGGGAGTAAAAGGCAACCTGAATAATGTGGTTGACCTTGACGCCATCATGGAACGCGGGCGCCGGTTTAACCGCGAAATGCGTGAACTTGATGATAAACAGTGTGAAATGCGCTCAAAAGGCACGGCTCACCTTACCAATATCATGAACGATTATGACCTGCTGCCTACCAATAACTTCAAGTT
Organism: uncultured Lentimicrobium sp.; assembly: GCA_964503805.1. Lineage (GTDB taxonomy): Bacteria > Bacteroidota > Bacteroidia > Bacteroidales > Lentimicrobiaceae > Lentimicrobium. The sequence continues at coordinate 16,502 of CAZDBX010000040.1, forward strand.
CGGCAGCCATCCTGATGCAATAAAAATTCACTCCGAGGTATACAAGGAACGATTTACACAGGGTGTTCCCGATGGTTGCTGGATAGGATGCAACATGTCATGCGCCAAGGGTGTGGATAATTATGAGCTGCGTTCGGGCCCGTACAAAGGATCCAAAGTCATTGTCGACGGACCGGAATATGAAACCGCTTCTTCCCTTGGCTCCATTGCCGGTATCTTTAATCCCGACTTCACCATAGAGGGCAACTTCTATTGCGACACTTATGGCATTTGCACCATTTCGTGGGGAACCATCCTTGGATTTGTTATGGAGTGCTACGAAGCAGGCGTTCTCAACGTCGAGCGCACCGGCGGCCTTAAACTGAACTTCGGGAATGCCGACGATGCTATGGAATTACTGCATCAGGTTGCCAGGGGTGAAGGCTTCGGTAAGATTGCCGGACTCGGGGTCAGAAAAATGAAGGAAATGTTCATCGCCAACGGATGGGGAGACCCGCAGTTCCTTCAGGATATAGGAATGGAAAACAAGGGACTGGAGTATTCACAATACATCTCTAAAGAATCACTGGCGCAGCAGGGCGGATATGCCATGACCAACAAAGGCCCCCAGCATGATGAAGCCTGGCTTATTTTCATGGACATGGTAAATAACCAGATTCCTACCTTCGAAAACAAAGCTGAGGCATTGCATTACTTCCCGATGTTCAGAACATGGTTTGGTTTGCAGGGGCTTTGCAAATTACCCTGGAATGACGTGGAGCCAGAAAGCAATGCACTGAGCGGTGAACCTGCAAAAGTACCGGAACACGTTGACAACTATGTGACGATTTACAATGCAGTAACCGGCAGCAACATCGACAAGCACGAAATAATCCGCCAGTCAGAAAGGGTTTATAATTTCCAGCGGATTTTTAATATCCGTCGCGGTTACGGTCTCAGAAAACATGATGCACAACCTTACCGGGCGGCCGGCCCTGTGACAGCCGAGGAATACCTGTCGCGCCAGGAACGTTATGACAAGCAGCTTTCAGAACTGCAGGGACTTGATCCTACAAAAATGACGCTGGAAGAAAAAATGGCCGCCACCCGGAAGTACCGCGAAGACCGTTACGAGAAATTGCTGGATGCTGTTTACTTCAGGCGAGGCTGGAACAGCAATGGCGTTCCGAAAATCGAGCATCTGAAGAACCTTGGCATGGATCTTCCCGAACTGATTGAAGTGGTTGCTCCGCTGCAATAATATTCTTTTACAGTTGATAACAAAAGCTGCCTCAATCATCGATGGTAGCTTTTTTTTTTCACAAATTCAGTAAAAGAAACAGACAGTTGAAATCAAAAATGTGCTTCATGATTCAACGGCATTCTTTATCTCCCGGTCACTTCATTGTACATTTCCATAAATACCGGATTATTTGTCATGCCTTTTTGACCAATTTCGGCAAACATCAGGCTCGGCTGTTCGTTAGCCTCGATAAGTACCGGACCTTCAGCGGTAATCGCTACATCCCATCCAATGATTCTTAACATGGGTACAAGTCTGGCTGCAGATTCCACCAAATCAATGATCTCCCTGAAATATGGCAGTGGATAATCCCTGAAGAGAAGTCCGGTTTCCGGATGCAGACGATGCGTTTTGCCCCTGCCATGGGTAAAATCAGAAAAGGCCTCCTCCTTAAGGACTCCCCGATCCATATCAATACCAATGAAAGCACCCCCGCTGGATACATTGTCAACATACGCCTTGTTCAGGCCAATCCTCATATTTCCGGCTATGACGCGTGACATCCCCTGCCTGTTGGTGAAAGTTTCTATCCTGAGCGTATTTACGCAATATGGATTTAAACGGTTTATTGCCTCATGCTGCACCAATTGCTCCTGAAAAATAAAATCTGACCTGATCAAAGCATTAAAAAGCTTCTCCAGCGCGGGTTTATCTCCTTTTAAAGATG
>CAZDBX010000041.1:0-18106 GCA_964503805.1 uncultured Lentimicrobium sp.
GAGATAACGGATTTTGTGCAATTTCATCTGCGTGCTGACGCGACATCCGCCTGAACTCTTTTAACTGCCCGGGGAAAGGAACAGGACGGAATGCAAGTCATCGTTCCCTGGTGTACGCCAGTGCCGCTGTCCGTCTTTTTTCACGGAAGTGATACAATAATGAAAATTGATTCCGGTTTTAACTATCTGGCAGCCGGACTGTTTCCGCAGATTATTTTTTTGCCTGTATCAATCGGGCAGGTCTGTATGCGTTGCCCGGCTGTACTTACAAATTATAACCGTGAAAACTATACTTATGATGCAGGAAAAGACTGAAAAGGAAAAGATGCTTGCCGGCGAAATCTATAACTGTGCCGATAAAGAACTTTTTGTACGATGGCAGCGGGCCAAACAGCTTCAGTTGCAGTATAACAATACACCTTCAACAGATCAGGATCAGATCAGTAGTTTGCTGGATGAATTGCTGGGATCAAGGGGTGAGCATGTTTGGATATCGGCGCCTTTCTTTGTCGACTATGGCGAGAACATTCATATCGGCAGCAATGTGGAGATCAATATGAATTGCGTTTTTCTGGATTGCAACCGGATAACCATCGGCGATTTTAGCGGCATAGGCCCGGGCGTGCATATCTATACGGTTTTTCATCCGGTTAAGCCCCCGGAACGGTTGTCGCCCGACAGCACCTTCTGGCGGTCGCAGACTTCGCCGGTCACAATTGGCAACAATGTTTGGATAGGCGGCGGATCAATTATCCTTCCCGGTGTAACGATTGGCGACAATACCACGATTGGCGCGGGTTCGGTGGTTACCCAAAGCATTCCGCCCAATGCCCTGGCATTCGGAAATCCCTGCAGGGTTATCCGGAATGTATGAATAACTACTGCCTCATTTTTAAGCTTCCTAAAGCGGACTGGACTTCCATTGATTGATGCTGTTGCAAAGAACACGCTGCAGACATAACAGTGAAAAGAACTTTTTGATTCAGCCCGCGGAAACAAATAATGCAGCAGTGGCATCGCTTAAATATTTCCTGTTTAAAGTACATTCCGCTTTAAGATTGTTATCAGAAACTGACGGTGACTGATTATCGTTTACGGAAACGTATTTAACCGGAGAAATCTATGCGCAATACCTTCAGGATTGTACTCATCACCCTTGCTGCTTTCGGATTGTATTATTTCCTGCAGCAGTTAATTTTCAGGGAAATCAGACATTGGTTTATGCAGGCAGGTCTGAATGCAGGTTTCAGCCACCTGATTTCTTATTTTATTACAGGAACTCCTTTGTTTGCGGCTGTGCTGATCATCCACGGCCCTAAAAGGTTTGCCGAAAGCCTTGGATTGAATAAATCTGTTGGTAAAGGCTTCGTGTTTGCCTTGCTCTGCACACTGCCGATGCTGTTGGGATATGCCCTGTTGTTTGAGTTTGACCGGGAGATCACTTTTAACCAGGTTTTTATGGGTGCCGTGGTTGCCGCATTGATTGAGGAGTTGTATTTCAGGGCTTTCCTTTACGGACAGTTGTTCAGGTTTACCCGACTTGGGTTTATTCCGTCTGTGCTGGCCGTTGCCTTGCTTTTTGCCTCCCTTCACCTGTATCAGAGCAATGAGTTTTCCACGCTTACCGGCATTTTCATTACAACATTCTCCGGAGCCGTGCTTTTTGCCTGGGTAATGTCGGAATGGCAGCACAACCTTTGGGTGCCGGTTTTCCTTCACTTTTTTATGAACCTTTTCTGGATGCTGTTTTCTGCCGGCGACAATGCCCTTGGCGGATGGTATGCCAATATTTTCAGGGCGATCACCATCGCACTGATCATTGTGATCACCATCCTTTATAAACGGCGCAGCGGTGAGCGCATGGAAATTAACCGGGAAACACTCTGGATGAAGAAACGGTAAAAGCTTCAGCCGGATGGTAATGCAACCTCCCGAATCTTGGATTAAGTATTCCGGGGAATTTTTCGGAAGAGGATAAGATCAAAATGGACCACTGCCGGGCTATTTTTCCTCTTTAACACTTTTCTCCAGCCGCTTGTCATAATACTCTTCGGCCTGAAGAAAGCCGTTCGACCATATTTCCTTCTTTTCGGCGACGCCCTTGTCGTTAAGATGCATCCATACCCCATCCTTGAAGTTGTTTTTATAGGGCCCTGACACCATCACCCTGCCGTTCGGATGGAAAAAAGTGGCAAGCCCTTCGAGTTTGCCGTTTTTATAGGTGGCTGAAAGTTTAACGGGTCCGTCGTGGAAATACTGTTTCCAGGGCCCGTCTTTGGTTCCATTCCGGTAAGAAATCTCTTCGAGCAGGATGCCGTTCTGGTAATAGTTCTTCCATATACCCGATGGAATCCCGTTTTCATAAAACTCTTCAGAGATCAGGATTCCTTCTTCATTATAAAATTTCCAGGGGCCTTCACGTTTTTCGTTCAGGTAAAGACCTTCGGCTGCCATTCGTTCAAAACGGTCATAAGTGATGGTGTAAGCCCGGGTACCGTTTTCGGTAAATGTTGTCCTCGCTTTAATTTTTCCAGTAGTATCATAATAAATAAACTCCCCTTCAGGCAGGTTATTCCTGAATATTCCCCGGTAAACAGGCTTGCCCACTCCGTCGGTTTTCAGCCACAAGCCCTGCTTCAGTCCACGTGCATCGGTATGATTGGACGCTGGGGGGAGGGTATCCTGGGCATGCAGGGACGGCATCAATAAGGCAATGAAAATTATAATAACGGCTGTCGTTGATCTCATCAGTTACACGTGCTGATTATCTTCAGTTGCCATACTCCGGAAGCAGGCAACATTTTGTTTCGTAAATTTGTTGCAAAAATAATCACTATTGCTTGTCATCCGTACGTTTTTTTCCGGCTGATGATCAATGGATTACTCACCAGTCTCCACACGATTGAAAGAAGCAGGTGTTAAATTGGTTATATTATTGCAAATCAATGAATTCTATAACGGATTCAGTTGGTCCTTTGGTTTTTTCTTTAACTCAAATAAGTGTCGGCCTTACAAATATCTGATCAATGAATACATATTCATCCCGCTTGCTTGAAGATGCAGTGAATGAACTTACCCGGCTTCCGGGCATTGGCCGCCGTACCGCCCTCCGGCTGTCACTTCACCTGCTGAGGCAGGATTTGCAACGTTCGGAAGCCCTTGGCAATGCCATTATCCGCCTCCGGAGTGAGGTGAGTTACTGCAGGCGCTGTCACAATATCTCAGATGCTGAATTGTGCGCGATCTGTGCCGATCAACGCAGAGATCATACCGTGATATGTGTTGTAGAAGACATCCGGGATGTGATGGCCATTGAAAATACCGGTCAGTACAGGGGAGGTTACCACGTGCTGGGTGGTGTAATCTCACCGATGGACGGGATTGGGCCCGGCGATCTGAACATCGCTTCGCTGGAACAGCGGGCGGCTGAAGAACCCGTTTCCGAACTTATTATGGCGTTGCCGGCCACTACCGAGGGGGATACGACGAATTTTTACTTGTACAAAAGGCTTCATGAGAAGGTCGGAGCCATTTCAGCCATCTCACGCGGGGTGGCAATAGGCGATGATCTTGAATTCGCCGATGAGGTAACCCTTGGCAAGTCAATACTGAACAGGGTGCCCTATCACAAAGCGTTCTGATATGAAGGTTGAAATTCACCGGTCGGATCAGCGTGCCCGGGCTTCCTATGGATGGCTCGAAGCCCGTTACAGTTTCAGTTTTGCCGATTACTTCAATCCGGTGCGGGAACGTTTCGGGGTTGTCAGGGTGCTTAATGAAGTATCTTTATCGGGTGGGCATGCCACCGCGCCGCATACGCATGCCAACATGGAAATCATTACCATTCCGCTCAAAGGAGACCTGGAACAGCTTGATGCAAACGGAAACCGGGATCTGATCAGGGAAGGGGAGGTGCAACTCTTATCCGCCGGAACAGGTATCACCGTATCCGAAGCGAATCTGTCATCCGGAGAACCGTGCAGTTTTCTGCAGATATGGATTTTCCCGGAGACGAAGCAAACAAATCCCGGAATCAGTAAGCTGGCTTTTGAATCCTCCATCCGCAAGAACATTCCGCAGTTAATCGTTTCACCTGAGGAAAAATCATCCGTTCTTCGCATCCGCCAGCAAGCGTGGATGTATATCCTTGATATGGACAAGGGTTCCGGCCTGGATTATCAGCTGAATCGTACCGGCAACGGCCTGATGGTATTTGTAATTGAGGGGGAGGTTGAACTGGCGGGTGAACAACTTTACCGGCGCGATTCATTTGAAATGCGGGATGCTGATCGGGTAACCGTTGTGGCCCGGGAAGAATCCAGACTGCTGCTGATTGAGGTTCCGGCAGACTGATATTCAACAATAATTTGGTGATCGTCCAGGATTATCAGGGGATATCATCAAATCCGGAGGTGTGAATAGGGATTATAGTTTTATTGAACCAATATCTTCCACGATGTCAAAAATGCTCATCTGGTTAGGCCCGATTACCGGTTCGTGGATGTGTTTCTGGTTTCCATAACCATTACTCTGCAGATAAGCCATGATGGCTTTTTTATACATATTTACCGGAGTAGTTCCGTTTTTCCGGCAAAAGGCATCCACGCGTTTCTTCTGTTGCTGGGTAAGCTTAAAAGCAACAGGTTTATATTTGATGGGCTTCCTTCGTTTCCGTTTTCCTGCCATGGGCTGGTTTTTATGAAATATCGGGCAATTTAGCAAATCTTTGATTGACAACGCATCTCAGCCTCAATTTTTTATCCCTTCATCAACGCCTTTCATTCAACAGGTAGTTATTCCCTGATAATTTCCCTGATGTCATCAATAATTTTGCGGGCAAGCACGCCGGCTTTTACTTCGGAATCACTTTCGGAATAAATTCGGATGATGGGTTCGGTGTTTGAGCGTCTCAGGTGCACCCATTCGCTGCCGAATTCAATTTTTACTCCGTCTTCGGTATTGATGGGATGTTTTTTGTACTTAGCGGCTATTTTGCTGAGGATATTATCCACATCCATTTCAGGGGAAAGCTGAATTTTATTTTTTGAAATGAAGTAGTCGGGATAGGTATTCCTCAATCCCGAGCAGCGTTTGCCTGACTGGGCCAGGTGGGTAAGGAACAGGGCAATGCCTGCCAGCGCATCACGACCGTAATGAAGTTCGGGAAGAATCACCCCTCCGTTGCCTTCACCGCCGATCACGGCTCCGACTTCCTTCATCCGGGCCACAACGTTTACTTCGCCCACCGCTGAAGCATAATAAGTTCCGCCGGCCTTTTCAGTTACATCGCGCAGCGCCCTGGTCGACGACATGTTCGAAACGGTGTTTCCGGGTTTGTGCGAAAGTACATAGTCGGCAACGGCTACCAGGGTATATTCTTCGCCAAACATACCGCCGTCCTCGCAAATAATGGCCAGTCGGTCCACATCGGGATCGACCACGAATCCGACATGCGCCTTGTTTTTAACAACCAGTTCCGAGATTTCCTTAAGATTTTCGGGCAGTGGCTCTGGATTGTGCGGAAAACGGCCGTCAGGAGCACAATAAAGCTCATCGATGATCTCAACGCCGAGCGATTTCAAAAGCAGGGGGATGGCAATGCCGCCGGTGGAATTCACCGCGTCGACCGCAACCCTGAAATGGGCCATTTTTATGGCAAATGAATTCACATAAGGCAGGTTGATAATTTTCTCAATATGCTTTCTTAGCTGCGTATCATCATGCGTAATAACGCCAAGTTTATCAACTTCGGCAAAAGTGTAGTTGCCCGATCCGGCAATGCTGAGCAGTTGCTCCCCTTCCTGCGCGCTGATAAATTCACCTTCGCTGTTCAGCAGTTTCAGTGCATTCCATTGCCAGGGATTGTGGCTGGCTGTAAGGATGATTCCCCCCGCGGCACCCAGGTCTTTCACCGCCATTTCAACGGTAGGGGTTGTTGAAAGGCCAAGGTCGGTCACATCAACCCCCATGCCGGTAAGTGTGGCGGTAACAAGGCTGTTGACCATACTGCCCGATACCCGTGCATCACGGCCTACCACAACAGAGATACGTTCCGATGAAACCGATGTCAGCATGCTGGCATAGGCAGCCGTAAATTTAACAATATCCAAGGGACTGAGCCCCTCTCCGGGTTTGCCCCCTATGGTACCCCTGATACCTGAAATGCTCTTTATTAATGTCATTTTGATCTAACTGGCTTGGTATGCAAATGTAATTGAAAATAACGGATGTCCGTATGTTATCATTTGCTGATCCGGAATAATATCCCGGAAGGCCTTTACCGCTTCAGCTGATGCTGACTTTTCAACAATGGCCTGTCCATAACTTAATCGCTTACCTATGGTGAAATGGAATAAATTGATGTAATATTACGTTTGAAACCGGCTGGTGCAGTTTGCTCGTTATAACTTTAATATCCTGACCCCGGAACATAAAAATGCATACCTTTGCAGAGAATTATTGCACTTGCAGTAATTGCGTAAAATGATGAATGATTTTTTTGAGCACCGAGAAGAAGAAGACTCCATTTCCTACCTGACTGAACGTTTTGAAAGCATGCTCAGGGAAGGGGGGCGTTACTTTTTTGATATAGAAGAATACGAGGATCTGATTGACCATTATTTATCGCTTGGCGACCTGAAGAAGTGCGGGCTGGCCATCAGCCATTCCATGGAGCAGTACCCTGGTTACACCGGTTTCCAGATCAGGCAGGCTCAGTTGCTGGTATCATCCAACAAGGCAGAAAAAGCCCTCAGGGTACTCTCACAGGTTGAGGACATCGATCCTACAAACAGTGAGATTTATATCACCAAAGGGGCTATTTACAGTCAGCTGAAGCGTTATGACGATGCCATCCGCGAATACAACAAAGCCATTACTGACGATGAAGAAGACCTGGGGAATATCTATTCCAACATTGCTTATGAATATGAGAACCTGGGGAATTACGACAAAGCCATCGAGTATCTGAAAAAGGTACTGGAAATTGAGCCTGAAAATGAGGCAATAATTTTTGAACTGGCCTTCTGTTATGAGATCACCGGGCAGAATGAGGAAAGCGTGGATTATTTCTCCGCTTTCCTTGACCGTTATCCGTATTCAAAGTTCGCCTGGTTCAATCTTGGTGTGGCTTTCAATACACTGGAACTTTTTGAGAAAGCGATAGAATCGTTTGAGTTTGCCATTGCCATTGACCCTTCATTTTCCTCTGCACATTTCAACAAGGCCAATTCCCTGGCCGGGATGCAGTTGTACCGGCAGGCGATAGAGGCCTACCACGATACCTTCGAGCATGAGCCTCCCGAAGGACTGACCTATTATTATATAGGTGAGTGCTATGAGAAACTGGAAGCCTATGATGAAGCCATCGCTAACTTCAGGAAGGCTGTGGAAATGGATGAGAATATTGCCGATGCCTGGATCGGGATGGGGGTTTGTTACGAGGAGAAAGGCAACCTCAAAGCGGCTTTAAGGTATATCCGCCGCGGGCTTGAAATGGATCCTGATAATGCTGAATACCTGGCAACCCTGGCTGTAACCCAGCAACATGCAGGGTTTTATAACGAAGCCGCTGTTTCATTCACAAAGTCAGCGCAGATCAACCCAATGGACCCGGGAATATGGCTTGATTTTTCTGCCATGTTCGCCGAACTGGATGAATATGATCATGCGCTTGATATTCTGGAAACAGGCCTCACACACCAGCCGGGCAATGTTGCCCTTTATTACCGGAAGGTTGCTTATCTCTACAATATGGGTAAGCCCAAACAGGCAATGTCGGCTTTGCATACCGCGCTTTCAAAAGGCAATGACGGACTGGATGAGCTTTTCGAATTCGCACCTTATCTGAAAGACGATCCTTCGGTTATTGAAATTATTGCCTCTTATCGTTTGCTTTGAAATGCCGCCCTCCTCTGAAAATCCAGCATAAACCACGTAACTGAGACTATGAAAGAACACCTGACCCTGTTTCTAAAAGGTGTGGCCATGGGAACGGCCAACATTATCCCCGGCGTTTCCGGAGGAACCATCGCCCTGATAACCGGAATCTTTGAACGGCTGATCAATGCCATCAAGTCATTTAACCTGAAAGCATTAAAGTTGCTGCTGAAGGGAAGGTTCAGCGAGTTTTCGAAACATACGGACCTGATTTTTCTTGTGGTGTTGTTTGCCGGCGTGGGAGTTGCTATCCTGAGCCTGGCCAGGATATTTGAATTTCTTTTTAAAAATTACCCGGTTTACATCTGGTCTTATTTCTTCGGACTTATCCTGGCATCGGTCTATTTTGTCGGAAAAACGGTTTCTAAATGGTCGGCTGCCGCTGTTATTTCATTTGTTGCCGGCGCTGTTTTTGCCATCTCCCTTACCTTTATGAATCCGGCCACTGAAAACAGCAGTTTTATCTACCTGATTATATGTGGTGTGGTAGCGGTTTGCAGCATGATCTTACCCGGAATTTCCGGTTCTTTTGTCCTGATCCTGATGGGGAATTATCAGCTGGTTTTTATCGATGCCATTAATAACCTGCGTTTTGATATCCTCCTTCCGGTTGTGATAGGCGCAGCCTTCGGATTACTTGGTTTCTCCTATTTACTGTCATGGATATTCAAAAAATTCAGAGACCAGACCATCGCGTTGCTTACCGGATTTATTCTGGGATCGCTGGGGATCATCTGGCCCTGGAAAAAGACGGTTTATATGCTTGATGCCGCGGGTGAAATTCTGGTTAAGAAAGGCGAACCCGTGGTTGAGCGTTATTTAATCTCGCTGCCACCATCAATGGATGCCTCCTTCTTTATTGCTGTGGCCATTATTATTGCCGGTATTGCCAGTATCTGGATTATCGAAAAGTACGCTGCCGACAAACAATAAGTCTTCCTTGTGCCAGTATACGGACTCATCGGACTGACGTTGAAACATTCCTGGTCACGGGAGTATTTTACCCGGAAATTCGCCGCCGGAGGAATCCCGGCTGATTACAAACTCTATGAACTCGCCCATATCGGTGATTTGCACGCATTGGTCAGTTCGGAAAAACAGCTTTGCGGGCTGAATGTTACAATACCTTATAAGCAGTCCGTAATCCCTTTCCTTTCAGGAATTTCGCCTGAAGCGGAAACCATAGGCGCTGTGAATACAATCCGGATAGAGCGTCGGGGCGGGAATATCGGCATGACCGGATTCAACACCGATGCGCCGGCTTTCAGTGCCGAGCTTGGCAGGTTGGCTTTCAGGGATGATAGATGCGCATTGGTTCTTGGTACCGGTGGCGCAGCGATGGCTGTGGCCCATGTACTCAAAAACGAAGGGTGGAATTTCAGCATGGTCAGCCGGAGTGGAAAGTTGCCTGGCTCGCTTGCCTATGATAAGCTTACACCTGATCTTATGGCAACAGTAAAACTGATTGTCAATGCCACGCCCCTGGGCATGTACCCTGATGTTGAAACTGCGCCTCCCTTACCGTGGGATTACATTACCCATAACCACCTGCTCTTCGACCTGGTATATAATCCTGAAGAGACCCGTTTTATGCAGATGGGTATGGCAAAAGGTGCAATGGCGATCAATGGCCTTGGTATGCTGAAACGTCAGGCGGAACTGGCGTGGGAAATCTGGACGAAAGATCAGGTTCAGGAGAAATAATATCCTACTCCCTTGATGGTTTTAATGCTTCCGGACCCGATCTTTTCCCTGATCTTGCGGATATGAACATCAATGGTGCGTTCTCCCACCACCACATCCGGTCCCCATACACCGGCAAAGATTTCATCGCGGGTAAACACTTTGTTGGGCCGCGAGGTCAGCAATAGCAGCAATTCAAATTCTTTCTTCGAAAGCTCCGTTTCAACGCCGTGGCGGATTACTATATATCTTTCCTTATCAATAATCAGGTCCTCAAGTACCAGTTTTGAATCTTCCTTTGTTTTGTCGGGCATCCGGCGCAACAATGCCCTTACCCGGCTGATAAAGACCCTGGGCCTCACAGGTTTTCTGATATAGTCGTCTCCGCCGGCCTCGAAACCTTCCACCTGCGACATATCTTCGCCACGGGCTGACAGGAAAGCGATCATGGTTTCACTGAGGCCCGGTGTTGCCCTGATTTCACGGCAGGTTTCATAACCATCGGCGCCCGGCATCATGATATCCAGGATAATCAGATCGGGCGTCACCCGCCGGGCCGTTTCAACAGCCTCAAAGCCGTTGTGCGCACAATATACTTCAAAACCTTCCTTCCGCAGGTTATAGCTCAGAAACTCAAGAATATCCGTTTCATCATCAACAAGCAGTATTTTTGCTTCCGGTTTGTCCATCAGGAAATTACATTTATTTGCGAAATTATCCTCATGATATAAAGTATAGGTAATCTGAATGTTAAGTTATTGTTATTTGTTCAGGCCGGGAATGACCCTGATTGCTTTCAATATTTGCGTACATTTGATAAAGAAATACGAACCGGGAGCTCTTTATCCTGTTCGGTCAATGGTTGCATGGAAAAAACAACAGAAGCAGAACTGCCGTCAGCTCCGTCCGGAAGCCGCATAAAGCTTACATTCCCGGCTCCGGGCAACATCCTTGTATTTATTCCAAAAGAAGGATTCTCGCCGAGAGGGATTTTTATCTTTGCGGTAATTTTTTTCTGGTTGCTGATGATCCTGATGTGGACAGTTCTCCTGCTTCAATATGGAATTGTCTGGACGCTGCTGTCCGTTCCTTTCTGGCTTCTGGGACTGGTCACCCTGCGTATATCGTCAAGGGAACTGTTCTCCTTTCAGTCGGTTGAAATCACCTCCGGAGCAGTAACCATAAGGAAGAAAACGGGAAAACAGACAGCTTCGGTTGTGCTGAAGAAAAAGGATATATCGGCTGTTTCATTTGTTGAAGGCAGCTATAAAACCCTTTACGGAATGAGCCGGAAAGGTATTTATACGGCCATTATCAGAAAGGGTGAAGCCTTCGGTATCGGAGAACGCTGCCGTACGGCTGAAAAGCAATGGCTTGCAGATGTATTGAAAAGCCTGATTAAATAAGAAATACAGGAAAAACATGAAGAATCATATCAAACTGCTTGACCACAAAGCAATTCGTGAAATTTTACTGAAACACGACAAAAGGGTCATCTTTGAGAAAACAAACGTGGTCCCCGACGAATCCCTGCTGAGGGAAGAACTGGTGGAGTGCCTGGGTGTGGACGAGATAAGCAGTAAATCAGTGCTGGGGCTGGATATCTATCAGTACAGCTCATACGGTGAATTTGAACAGATGCTGATCCCTTTCCTGTTTAAGACCATGCTGAGCACCACCATTGATCTGTGCCTGGATAATCACCCGTTTATTTTTCAGTCCTATACACGCGAGAAGATTGAGAACAGTTACATCAGTACCGGCGATGGTGGTTTCCTGATTTTCGACACCCCGCTTCATTCGCTGCTGTTTGCCAGCAACTATGCGATCGTGCTCAGGATATACAATGCTTTTCATTTCTTCCCGCGACTGCGTAAGATTATCGGGGGGATAAGCACCCGTTATGCCATTACCTACGATAAAGTTTATCGTTTTGAAGATAATCATTACGGAAGGGCGATCATCAACAATGCCCGCATACTTTCGCGTGACAGCCTGAACCGCTGCCTGATCGACGAACATGTGCACCGCTGGTTTACGGTAAATATCGACGGCATCGAGAACCTTCAGGTGCTTACGATCGATGATGTAGCACATATCCATGAATTCAGCAATTACAATATGTTGCCGCTTGCAACCTCATCCGATAAGATCTTCGGCAGGGAGTCGAGCCGACGCGAAGGGATTATTAATTCCGATATTCTGAAGATCGGAAAGATCAAGGCCAAGGAAACCGATATCAATATTTACAATCTTCATCTTCAGGTATGCCTCAGCCTGGTTAACAATGACGACGATTCCCAGAAAAAGGTGGTCACGGTCAGCCTTGGCAATCTGAATACGACGGGAATCTGAAACAGAATTTAAGATGCAGTGCTTAAATAAACCCGAGCCGCTATGTGTGCCATGAAAATTTTGCCTGTTGAAAAGATCAGGGAAGCGGATGCCTATACCATTGTGCATGAGCCGGTAAGTTCAACCGTATTGATGGAAAGGGCGGCAACTGCCTGTTTTCGCTGGATTGAAAAAAAAGTGCTGGCCACAAAGAAGGTCAGGGTGGTTTGCGGCATGGGCAACAACGGGGGGGATGGATTGGTCATCGCGCGATTGCTGCATGTTGCCGGTTACGCCGTTGATGTATATATTATCCGCCACTCCGGGGAACCAGGTGTTGATTTTACAGTGAATTTCAACCTGCTGGCTGATCTCCCGGGCCTGGTGATTACCGATGTGTTTGAAGCGGATCCGCTGATCGAAATTGATGAGGACGATGTGGTCATCGATGCCATCCTGGGCTCAGGTCTTGCCCGGCCGGTGACCGGATGGATGGCCGATATCATCGATCAGATCAATCACAGCGGCGCAATGGTGATTTCGATTGATATTCCTTCTGGATTGTTTGCCGATAAGGCGGTAAATCAGAAGCATCCGAAAGTAATCATGGCGGACTTCACGCTGACTTTTCAGATGCCGAAACTGGCTTTTCTGATGCCTGAAAACGAGCGTTTCTGTGGAACCTGGAAAGTGCTTGATATTGGCTTGCATCCTGCATTTATTGAGCAATGTGAATGCAACAATTACCTGATTGAGAAGGACGATTGCCGGAGTCTTTACAAAGTGCGGTCGAAGTTTGCCCATAAAGGACATTTTGGCCACGCCTTGCTGATAGCCGGGAGCACAGGGAAATACGGAGCTTCGGTGATGGCTGCCAGGGCTTGTCTCCGTTCAGGGGTGGGTTTGCTTACCGTGCATACCCCTGCCGATGGGTTTCAAACCATTCAGGGGTCAGTACATGAAGCCATGGTCAGCATCGATCCTAACGACAGTTGCTTTTCGGCCCTGCCGGTGCTGGATACTTACAATGCCATAGGGGTTGGTCCCGGGCTGGGGATGGACGAACAGAGCGCAGCCGCCCTGAAACTGCTGATACAGCAGACGCATATTCCCCTGGTGTTGGATGCCGATGCCCTGAATATGCTGGGTGAAAATAAAACCTGGCTTTCTTTTCTGCCTCCGGGCAGCATACTTACGCCCCACCCAAAGGAATTTGAGCGGCTGACCGAACCTACCGGAAATCATTTCGACCGGCTTGAATTGCTGCGTGCTTTTGCCATACGCTACCGGCTATATATAGTGCTGAAGGGGGCTTTCACTGCAACAGCAACGCCTGAAGGCGATCTCTTTTTCAACCCTACCGGTAACCCGGGAATGGCCACCGGAGGCAGCGGGGATGTGCTTACTGGCATTATCCTCGGCCTGCGGGCTTCGGGTTATTCAGCCCGCGATGCCTGTATCCTCGGGGTATGGCTGCATGGGAAAGCCGGAGATCTGGCTGCTAAAAAATTCGGGCAGCCATCCATGCTGCCCGGCGATATGATTGAAATGCTGGGTAAGGCCTTTAAGAAAATCAGCTGAAGCGGTCAGGCTTCCGCATTTACAAGGTCTTCCTCCATGCGCAGGTTGTCCATGATAAACACCTGGCGGTCAGGGGTGTTACGCCCCATGTAAAAGCTTAACAAATCAGGGATTTCCGATAATTTACGAAGAAGGATTGGATCCAGCCGCATATTGGGGCCAATGAAGTTTTTGAATTCTTCAGGCGAAATCTCCCCAAGTCCTTTAAAACGGGTAATTTCAGGATTGGGCCCCAGTTCGGCGATGGCAGATACGCGCTCGTCGTCAGTGTAACAGTAAATCGTTTTCTTTTTGTTCCTGACCCTGAAAAGCGGTGTCTGCAAAATATACAGGTGGCCTGACTTTACCACGTCGGGATAAAACTGGAGGAAGAAAGTCAGCATCAGCAACCGTATATGCATACCGTCGACATCGGCATCGGTGGCAATAACGATGTAGTTATACCGCAGATTTTCAACGCCTTCTTCAATATTCAGGGCAGATTGCAGGAGGTTGAACTCATCGTTCTCGTAAACCACACGTTTAGTAAGACCGTAACAGTTTAGCGGTTTTCCTTTCAGACTGAACACCGCCTGGGTGTTCACATCGCGCGATTTGGTGATGGAGCCGCTGGCCGAGTCGCCCTCTGTGATGAAAAGCGTTGTTTCGAGCCTGCGGTTGTCGTTGCTGTTGTAATGAATCCGGCAGTCGCGCAGCTTCTTGTTGTGCAGACTTACCTTCTTAACGCTTTCTTTGGCCAGTTTTTTTATGTTGGCAAAATCTTTCCTCTCTTTTTCGCTTTGCATGATCCTGCGCAGCAAGGCTTCTGCAACATCGCTGTTCATATGCAGGTAATTGTCAAGCTGCTTTTTCAGGATATCGCCGATGTAGTTGCGGATGCTCTGACCATCGGGCTCCATCAGTTGAGAGCCCAGCTTGGTTTTTGTCTGAGATTCAAAAACAGGTTCCTGCACTTTAATACTGATGGCAGCCACCATGCATTGCCTGATGTCGCTGGGATCGAAATCTTTTTTATAAAAATCCCTGATTGTTTTCACCAGCGCTTCGCGGAAAGCTGCCTGATGGGTGCCGCCCTGCGTGGTGTGCTGTCCGTTGACAAATGAATAGTATTCCTCGCCGTATTGCCTTCCGCTGTGGGTAAAGGCGCATTCAAAGTCCTCGTCCTTGATCTGGATAATCGGATACACCAGCGGATTGCCGTTGATGTTTCGTTGAAGCAGATCCAGCAGACCGTTTTTCGCCTGCATTTTTGTTCCGTTGTACCATATCGTCAGGCCATTGTTCAGGAATACATAGTTCCAGAGCATCTGTTCGATATATTCGGAGATAAAGTGGTAATGTCCGAATACTTTCTCGTCAGGAATAAAACTTATGATGGTCCCGCTGCGGAGGTTGCTGGGCTCTTCGGGCAGGTCGCTGATGATCTCCCCCCGTTCGAATTCAACGATCTTGGTTTTGCCCTCGCGGATACTCTGCGCGGTAAAACTGCTGGATAAGGCGTTTACCGCCTTTGATCCGACGCCATTGAGGCCGACCGCCTTTTTAAATACTTTGGAGTCATATTTAGCCCCGGTATTGATCTTGGATACGCAATCAATTACTTTCCCGAGGGGGATGCCACGTCCGTAATCCCTTATTGTAACCCGCTGGTCCTTGATGGCCACTTCAATGGTACGGCCATTGCCCATGACAAATTCATCTATCGCATTATCGATAATCTCCTTGATGAGGACGTAAATGCCATCATCCTGGGAGGAGCCGTCTCCGAGTTTGCCAATGTACATGCCGGGCCTCAGGCGTATGTGCTCTTTCCAGTCAAGCGTAACAACAGCATCATCCGAGTAGGCGCCCGGATTGCTCTGCGTAATTTCCAGTTCTTCCATAGCCTGCAAAGATAACGCAAACCGCCGGATTTGTCCCGGGGTGTTGAAATCTTAGCCGGGATGTTGAAATCTTTGACGATTTTATGCCAATTGTTGATTTACAGCCTGATAAATGAACAATTTATCAACTGCTTTCGGGGAAACTAATGGTAAATCTTTTTCTGATAATGATTCAGGGGGGCTTTTGAGCTGAGTCAGGAGTGACCGTGATTTCCCGGACAGAACAGCCGTGATAATAATAAATTCCGGTGTTGTGTCATGCCTGAATGTGTTACGGTGCGTCAGGCTTCAGCACCCAGGCGTCGGGAAAACCGGCCTGTATCTCCCTGAGGTAACGTTGTGCTTCACTTTCGGTAGGATAATCTGCGATAGATATCCTGTAATTATTCCCGACGGGGATCAGTCTTGCTTTGGGATAACCCAGGCCGCGCAGCCGCGCGACTTCCCTGTTAGCCTTTTCCAGGGTGTTGAGCGATCCGGTTATTATAGAAAACACCGGCGATGCAGCGGCCGGATTCTCCGTTAATTTGCCCCGGGTGATTTCCGGGTCTCCCGGAAGGGTAAATGCTGAGTCGGATCCGCAGGCTGTGTATATCTTCTCAGGATCGTCACCTTCGCCAAACCAGACGGCCGCGTAATCACCATAAATGCCGATGCCGATGGCTTTCCAGGGTTTGGTCCATTTGCCGCCGTTAGTCAGGTAGTCGCGGGTCAGCGAAATGTTTTTCCAGAGGTTGAAAGCATCTTCGGCCCTGGCAGGCTCCCCGCCTTCATATACGATTTCCCAGGCCTTTGCTTTATACATGGTCAGCTCTCTGGGCTTTTCCGTCATACAGGCGATGCGTTTCTCGTCACGGGCATAACAGCATGGTTTCCATTGGCCTTTATCTGACCAGCTGTGCGGGTTACAACCGCCAAAATCGGGACGGTTTACTGAAATATCCATCATGTGGACACGGGCAACGTATGACAAAGATTTGCTGAAAGGAACGGGAGGGAGGTTATTGATTTTACGGAAAGCGGTAATTAAATTATACAACTCTACTTCGGCGGGTGAAGCACAGTGGTCTGCAAGAAGGCCAGGGCCCCTTTCCTGCGCCGGAACCCGGAACGTCATCAGGAACAAGCCTGTTATGAGCAACGAATAGATTAGCCTTTGCCTTAACATGGAGCAAATTTAGCGAATTTAAAAGGATTTTGTAACTGAATCATCATTGAATGACAAACGATGCTTGTCCGCCGTTGCTTATCCAGTAAACCGTTTTTCAGGCTTTCCCTCTTAAAATGCCTGCTACCTGCATAATATCTTCTTTTTTTATCAGAAAGTCTGACCATTTGCAATCAGCAACTTTTCTGAAAATCAACAGCTGATAGGTCATTCCGGCTATATAAGAAACAGAAGCCGTAATTCCGGCTCCGGCGATACCCATCGCGGGAATCAGTGTAAATCCGAGAACGATGGTGAAAACCAGTCCGATTCCGGAGGATATGGTATTATGCCAGGGTTTGCCGCTGCCCGAAAAATAATGGCTGAACATCAGCGAAACAGCCACGGCGATGATGCCGGCTGAAAGACTCAGGATCACCTTGTTTACATTGCTGAAGTCGCTCTGGAAGACCAGCACGAAGAAATCAGAAGGCAACATCAGAAGTATGCCGGTGATCAGTGTAGTAAAGAACGCGGTAAATTTTATGAAACCAAGTGTAAGGTTCCGGGTGTAGAGGCTGTCTTTCGAGTTTGAAATGCGCGCGTACTGCACCAGCGCGATGCTTTTCGAAATAATCCAGACACTTTCGGAAATCTGCACGCCGATGGAGAAAACGCCAAGCGTGGCGCGGTCAAAATATTTTTCGATGATATAGTAACTCAGGCGGTAGTTGAACAACTGCATAAAACTGGCAGCCTGCAGATATCCCCCGAACCTGAATATTTCCCGGAAGAGTTCAGGATTCCACCACTTAACCTTTTCCTTTCCACGGGTAATGCCGGTAAAACTAAGTAGTATTCCCAGAAAATAAGAGATAAACAGCGCGGTGATGTACGACTGAATGGTCTGTTGTCCGAAAACTTCAAAAAGTATAATCAGGGTGATCAGCACGGTAACCGTTTGCAGTACTGCCGCAATGTTGTAATGCAGTACTTTTTCCTGCCCCAGTTGTATGTTCTGATTGACCGAAAACATTGACTGAAGCAATGATATTGCAGCAAGGGCGGTAGTCAGTTCGCCGGGGATAAGTTCAAAAAGGCAGAGTAAGTAACTTCCGGACAATGAAACGAAAACAGCCCACAGCCATGAAGGTAAAAGCAACTGAACCACAGGGTATCGGGGTACAAGATAAACCAGCGCGCTTCCGCCAACCATGGCGCTGATCATCTGAATGATGCTGATGCCCAGGATAAACAATGAGATGGTGCCCATCCCCTCAGCCCCCAGGGTACGGGCGGCCAGCCACACAATGCCCAGGTTGGCCGATGCGATCAGCAACCGGGCCGCGGTAGTTGAAAGTATCTTTCTGATCATAACTGTTTAATGCCCGGTAAAGTATGCTTTTTTGATCTGAATCGTCTGCCTGCCTGGTAAAGAAATGAAGCCGGAGAAAAAACGAATTTCTTGCAGTCGAAGTACATGTAGTCACCGGCAAATGAAAGGTTATGAATGCCCTTGTATCCGGGGGGAGGATTCAGT
>CAZDBX010000042.1:0-17975 GCA_964503805.1 uncultured Lentimicrobium sp.
ATGTTATCAGACGGAATATTAGCAGATATGCAATTCCTGTAAAAAGTTCATTTCATATTGACAAAGAGTTTAATCTCAATGTCGGATTGATGTATTCAGGGTTGGTTACGATCGATAAGGATGGGATCTTCAAAAACCTGCATTTATCATTTGGTGATTCAAAATCAGCACATTTAAACGTTTTAGATGATAAGGTTCTGGTTTCACAAGGTGATACCATGACTCTTTACAATATCACCATACATGACCATAATTGCGCCAGTTCTTATTTTTTTGAGAATAAGTACAAACAATTTTTTCATAGGCAACTCATGGCGATTGTGGACAAAAAGAATAGGATATTTTTCACTCAGAATAATTTTCTCGCAAGCTTTTCTAAGGATTGCACGCCTGTTTATCATTTTATGAATTCAAGAATATTTGGTTTAAATACTGATAATGAGAATAATCTTTGGATTTCAATGGATAAAAACGGAGCACTATGTTATAAGGATGGCGATTTTAAATCTGGCCCGGTTTATCATTTTCTTAAGGGAGTTTCGATATCTTCAGTTCTTCAGGATATGGAAGGTGGATTCTGGTTTTCCACGCTTGATGATGGGATATTTTATATGGCTTCCAACGACTTTATTTCTTTTACAAGTTCGGATGGATTATCAAATGACGTAATCAATAAAATTGCTTGTTTCGAGGACAGGGTATATATAGGAACCAATGATCAATATGTAAATGTTCTTATTAATGGTAAAGTACGGACTGTAAAAATTTCGGAAACCATTAATGACAGGATAAGGGCATTACATCCTGATAAACATGGAAATCTCTGGATTGGGACTAATGAGTTTTTATATTCTATGTCGAATGGATTTGATGTTGAGCGTTTTGAAAACAATAAGGGCATTGATCTTCATTTGTCAGAGTCGAATTCAAGTGGCAGTATCTTTAGTATAAAAACAATTTCAGGAAGCAGTGATGGAGGATTATGGATTGGAGAGTCTGTTGGATTGACCAAGTTTAAGCAGGGTAAAATTTTATATAGCTCATTACACACAGACTCGATAGGAATAAGACCTGAAGCACTTTTAGAAATTGAAGGTTCCATAATACTGATTGGTACAACTCAAGGCTTATGGATCAAGGATTATGAAGGTATTAGAGAGTTCAATCCTGAGAATCCTATATTCAGGAATCGGATAACAGACATAGTTCAGTATGAATTTGATAAAAAGATTGTTTTAGGAACAAAAGGTTCAGGGGTTGTTGTATTCAAAGGTGATTCGGTTTTACATCTAACTAAAGTCCACGGCCTCTCAAGCAATTCCGTTACTTCCCTTCTAATTACCGGGAATATGCTCTGGGTGGCAACCAATAATGGATTAAACCTTCTGGATCTTGATAAAATCGGATCTGAAGAGATGAAGATTAAAGTATTTACAAAACAGTACGGACTTATCTCTAATGAAATCAATCAAATAGCAGGAAATCAAAATTTTATTTATATTGCTACAAATGAAGGACTTACAGTATTCAACCGCAAGGATTATAAACCCGTAACTGTTCCACCACCTATTTATATCAATGCTTTCAGTGTGATGAAAAGGGACACGGCCTTAAGGTCCGGTTATCGCCTCAGGCATAACCGGAATTTCATAACTGTAAAGTTTACCGGGATCTCTTTCCGGGATGCCGGGAGCCTGATATATAAATATAGATTAATCGGATTAGGTGAAAACTGGATAAGCACATCCAATTCACAGGTTGAGTATGCATTCCTTCCTCCCGGAGAGTACCGGTTTGAAGTCGTAGCCGTTAATTCAGATGGTTTACAAAGCAGCGGGCCTGCTATCGTCAGCTTTGTAATTTTACCACCTTTCTGGAAAACCTGGTGGTTTATTACTTTAATAGTTCTGGTAGGTTCCGGACTTGCTCTGCTTTTTTATTCTTACAGAATTAAGCTGATTAGACGTGAAGCCGTACTCAGGAATGATATAAGCTGGTATCGTCAGCAGGCACTTGCAAGGCAAATGGATCCTCATTTTGTATTCAATACACTTAATAGCATACAATCTTATATTATTAAAAATGACCGGCTTTCATCTTCCCAATATCTTACCAAATTCTCCAGACTTATGAGACTCATGCTGA
This sequence comes from uncultured Lentimicrobium sp., assembly GCA_964503805.1. Classification (GTDB taxonomy): domain Bacteria; phylum Bacteroidota; class Bacteroidia; order Bacteroidales; family Lentimicrobiaceae; genus Lentimicrobium. The sequence continues at coordinate 2,146 of CAZDBX010000042.1, forward strand.
ACAATTCACAATCGCATGCAGTTCCGCTTAATGATGAAGTTTCAGCCCTGAATATATACCTCGAACTTGAATCAATCAGGTTTCAGGAGAAATTTGATTTTCATTTGAATATTGACCCTGTTATTGAACCTGAAGTTTGTTACATCCCCGCCTTTCTGATTCAGCCATTCATTGAGAATTCCATCTGGCATGGCATTATGGGAATTGACAGGCCGGGCTGTATCCGCGTTGACCTGAAACTGAATGAAACCGGTAATCAGATAATCTGCACCGTTGAGGACAATGGGAAAGGGAGGGCACAATCCATGGCGGAGAATTCACAGAACGATAGGAACCGTAAATCCCTGGGTATTTCTATCGTGGAGTCCAGGCTAAGCCTTCTGAATAGCCTTTATGGAATAGAAATGAAAATTATTTACACTGATTTATACGATAATCAGGGCAAACCGGCTGGAACCCGCGTTCGTATAAACCTGCCGATTATATTATGATCCGGTTATACATTCAGCTTTTCGCCTTCTGATTTGGCAATCACTGCAGCCGCACAGGTGTCTCCATAAACATTTACAGCAGTGCGGAACATATCGAGTATCCTATCAACTGCCAGAACCAGTCCAATCCCTTCAAGTGGCAGACCTACGGCTTTCAGAACAATGGCCATCATTACGAGGCCGGCCATGGGAATCCCTGCCGAACCTACAGCTGCCAGCAGCGCGGTGATCACAACAATAAACTGTTGCCCGATTGTAAGATCAATTCCATAAGCCTGAGCTATAAAAATGGCAGCTATACACTCATAAAGCGCGGTACCGTTCATATTGATCGTGGCTCCCAAAGGCAGTGTAAAGCTTGAAATTCTCGGTGATACCCCATCTTTATGCTCCACAGCTTCCATGGTCAGGGGCAGTGTTGCACTCGATGAAGAAGTTGAAAAGGCCGTTAGTAAAGGGATTGACATATTTTTGAAATGCCTGAGGGGATTAATGCGGTTAATTATCCATATTACAAGGTGCAGAGTTAAAAATGCATGAATGAATAATGCCAGCAGCACAGTGACCATATAAAGGCCCATTCTTGAGAAAATCTGCGTAAGTGAATTGGCATCCCCGGAATATTTCGAAATCACAGTGGCAATGATGGCAAAAACACCCAGAGGAGTGAGCCTGATAACTGCCATAGTAATCTTCATCATAACTTCAAAAACTGAATTAAAAAACCGGTGAATCACCTGCTGATGAGCGCTTGAGGTCAGATTTGCAAAATAACCAAACAACATGGAAAAGAAGATTATAGGCAACATATTTCCCTCTGCCAGGGATTTAAATATATTCTCGGGTATTGACCCGATAAGCAACTGCCCGAGTGATTGATCGGCAGCAGGCAGAGTTTCCATAGTCTCCGCAAAGGACAAATCAGCCCCGACTCCGGGTCTGATGAGATTCACAAGGGTCAGCCCCAGAATAATCGCAAGAAAACTTGTGAAAAAGTAAAATCCGATGGTTTTCAACCCCAGCCTTCCCAGACTTTCAGGAGTTCCGATTCCGGCGATACCTGTTATTATAGAGCTGACAATCAGCGGAATGATAACCATCTTGAGCAGCTTCAGGAAAAGGTCCCCCATCCAGCTGATCCACACTGTCTGATCAGGAAGATATACTGCAAAAAGTGTCCCGGCAATCAAAGCAATTAATATTTGCCAGTGCATTTCAGGTTTTTTCATTTTCATGGCTCAGTGCATTTGCTGAAGTTGTCTCACAGATTTGGCCTCAAAGGTTTTATTTTGCAAACATACACAACCCTGAAGGTTTTTGATGCAGTATGTATGATTTCTGACTAATTTTGAATCAGGCAAATACAGAATCATGATCAACCGGAAATTCTTATTTCTCGCTTTCATTTTTAGCTGGTATTACGGGGTCGCCCAACATCAGAATATTCTATTGGGCAATTTCAGGGATCCCAACGAGCCATCTATATATATTGATCCGAAGAATCCCGACCGCATGATGGTCGGCGTCAATATTGATACCTATTATATTTCTGATGACGGGGGATATACATGGAGTGAAGGCCGTTTGTTTTCCTCAACCCTGGGTGTTTGGGGAGATCCATGTATTGTAATTGACACCCTGGGAAATTATTACTTTTTTCACCTTTCAAATCCTCCGGGGCCAGCATGGATTGATCAGATTGTATGCCAGAAAAGTACTGATTACGGAGCAACCTGGAACAATGGTAAAGGCATTGGACTCGATGGAAGTAAAGCCCAGGACAAGGAATGGGCTGCAGTAAACCCGTTAACCAATGAAATCTGCCTTACCTGGACCCAGTTTGATGAATATGGCAGCCTGAACCCCAATGACAGCAGCATCATCAGGTTTTCCAAATCGATTGATCAGGGTGAAACCTGGAGCAATCCGGTCAGGCTGAACCGGGTGGCAGGAGATTGCATTGATGGCGACAATACTGTTGAAGGGGCGGTTCCGGTTTACGGCCCTGAAGGCGAAATCTATGTTGCCTGGGCGGGTCCCGGGGGCATCATGTTTGACCGGTCAACAGATGGCGGCAATACCTGGCTTGACCGGGATATTTTTGTCAGCGATCAGCCCGGTGGCTGGAATTACAGTATTCCCGGCATTTATCGTGCAAACGGCCTGCCCGTGACCTGTTGCGATATCAGCAATGGCCCTGACCGGGGTGCAATTTATATAAACTGGTCAGATCAGCGGAACGGATTCAATGATACGGATATCTGGCTGGCAAAATCCACCGACGGAGGACTTTCATGGAGTGCACCCATACGGGTTAACGACGATGAACCCGGGAAACACCAGTTCTTTACATGGATGACCATTGATCAATCCAACGGTAATCTCTGGTTTGTTTTTTATGACAGAAGGAATTATCAGGATGAGAATACGGATGTTTTCCTGGCTTTTTCCGAAGATGGTGGTGAATCATTTCTGAATTTCAGGGTAAGTGAATCACCATTCATCCCGAATCAGAATATTTTTTTCGGGGATTATACCAATATTGCAGTTCAAAATGGTGTTATCAGGCCGGTCTGGACCCGTTTGCACGATAATCAGCTGAGTATACTGACGGCCATTGTGGATGATGAAATTGTCGGAATCTCTGCAGAAGAATCTCTTAAGCCGGCTGCTTCCATGACTGCGTCTCCCAATCCATTCAGCCGTACTTCGGCTATTTCCTTCCGTTTAAAGGATAATTCCCGGGTAAGCCTGACGCTCTGCGACCTCTTTGGCCGTAAAGTGCTCAATATAATGGAGAATCAAATGCTCCCGGCCGGCAAATACCTCGAGCACCTTGATCCCGGCAGTGGAGCCCTCCGGCCTGGTGTTTACCTGTTGCGACTCAGTACAGGAACATCCTCTTCTGTATTTAAGATTGTTTATTCGCCTTGAATCAGCCTGTTTTGGCTGATGATAATTTTTGTATTTTCGCAGACAGGCGACCCCAAAAAGTTGCCTTATTATTGATGGAAGAAAACTTACACCAAATCTTGTCCGGAGTCAGGGAATTGTCGCTGAAAACAGGCGTAAAACAATTAAATCTGGATCTGGTAAGTAAACACCTTGGAATTTATCGCGGAGAACTGAGCCGTTATTTCAGCGACGAATCCAGTCTGATAGAAAAGTTGCTTGAATATGAGCGGAATTCGTTCAGATCTATTTTTGATGAGAATAATTTTGAAGAAACCAATGCCATCGAGATATTGATGATTGTGAGTCAGGCTATGAGCAGCCGGTTTCTTGAACTTACACCCAGCGTTACGCACGACCTTAAGGCACTATATCCGGAGATTTACCGGTATCACATCGAGCAGCGGGTTGATTTTATTTTCGGGAAAATGAAGATCAATATCGAGAAGGGAATCCGCCAGGGGATGTACCGCGAAGACCTGAGTATTGAATTGCTTGCCCGTTTATACATCAGCCGGCTTCTGGATCTTCATAATCCGGATTTTTTTCCGCCCGAGAAGTTCTCATTCAGGATACTTTACGATGTCATGATCGACAATTTTATTCGTGGTATTGCCAATGAGGATGGCCTGCGCCACTATAAAAAACTCAGGAAAACCTATAAGGTCTGTTAGGCTGTCGTACCTGCAGAAGTTGAACATTCACTACCTGCCATTGTTTAAGGTTGCTTAAAAGCATCCGTGACTTGACAGACTTCTGGAAAACCCTTGAGAAACCCTTTTTTGTGCTGGCTCCCATGGAAGACGTTACGGATACCGTTTTCAGGGAGGTGGTGCTTTCTGTTTCTTCTCCTGATCGGCTGCGCGTGCTGGTTACCGAATTCACTTCGGTTGACGGACTGTGCCATCCCAAAGGGCGGGAGGCGGTTATTCACAGGTTGATGGTAAATTCTTCAGAAAGGGAATTGCTCGAAAAGTCAGGGGTTTTCCTGCTGGCTCAGATCTGGGGCAGCGATCCTGAAAAGTTTTATCAGGCCTCGCGTTTTATTGCAGACAACTATCATTTCGACGGAATCGATATCAACATGGGATGCCCGGCCGATAAAATTGTAAAACAGGGCGCCTGTGCTGCATTGATCGGACAGAACACGCTGGCAGCAGAAATCATTGCAGCGACCCGGGAAGGTTCCTCACTTCCGGTAACTGTGAAAACAAGGACCGGAATCCGGGAGCACATCACCGGATCATGGATTTCGCACCTGCTTTCCTGCAAGGTTTCAGCCATTACCCTTCATGCACGCACCAGGCAGATGATGTCGCTGAAAGCGGCCGATTGGGAGCAGGTGAAGATTGCAGCAGAAATAAGGGACAGCATAGATCCGGGAATTAAGATCATTGGAAATGGTGATGTGGAAAATTACCCGCAAGGCCTACTATTAAGTGAACGTACCGGGGCTGACGGGATTATGGTTGGAAGGGGAATCTTTGCCAATCCATGGTTCTTTTCCGCCGTACCAGATGAGCGGCCGGTTTCCGCAAAAATTGATCTGCTGGAAAAGCATATTCTTTTATATGCTTCAACATGGAAAGATACCCGCAATTACAATATCCTGAAGAGATTTTTCAAGATTTATGTCCATGGCTTTGATGGTGCAGCAAGCCTGCGCGCCCGTTTGATGGAGTCAGTTTCGGCCGGCGAAGCACTGGCGGCCATTCATCATTTTCGCAGCTGAATTGCCTGATGTCAGCGATATTTTAATGCTGCTGATAAATCTTGCTGACGATCCTCCAACCCTCATGGAATTTGTACAACGAAAGATAGTCCGTAAACAGGAGTTTGTCTTCCCTGTAGAGTTCAATCTTTGAGACGGCTGCATTTCCGGTGATGTCATTAAAAAGAAACTTAACACTGATTTTACGTTCCGGACCTTCGGGTTGTTCCGCTTTACGCTGTATAACAGATTCAACCCAGGTATAAATGGGCAGTTTGGAAAGGCTGTTGTTCCGGAGGATCAGCAGATCAAAACCCGGATGAAATCCACGGTTTATGTCATCAACACTTCCAAGGTTATGAATGCCATCGATGTAGGCAGATTCAATCACCTTTCTGATCTGAGCATCATCGTTGCTTTCCTGAGCCGGTAATATGATGCTGCATAACATGATGAAAGCAAATAACAGACTGGTTTTTCTCATGATATTGAATTTATTAATAAAACAATAATGACCGGGTTATTCATATTTGATGGCATTCACAGGATTGGCTGAAGCCGCCTTTATGGAATGAAAACTGACAGAGAGGATTGTAATGATCAGTGCAATAACACCTGAAATAATGAAAGTAATCCACCCCAGATTAATATGGTAAGCGAAATTGCCCAGCCATTGATCGAGAAAATACCATGAAAGCGGCGATGCGATTAAAAGTGCTATAAAGACAAGGATAACAGACTCCTTGTAGAACATGCCGACGATATTCTGAACCGAAGCTCCGAGTACCTTGCGTATGCCAATCTCCTTGGTTCTTTGCATGGCTGAAAAAGATGCAAGGCCGATAAGACCAAGTAATGCAATAAAAATTGAAAGGGCCGCAAAGATGGTAAATACTTTTCCAAGATTAGACTCGGCCAGATATTTGTCCGCATAATCTTTATCAAGAAAGTAATAATCGAAAGGGCGGTTGGCGCCGTATTCCTGCCATTTTTCCCTGATGTAATCGATGGTTGCCGATCCTGCTTCCGGTTTTAACCTGATAGTGAGCAGGTTCATCGGGAACTCGGGTATAAACAGAACAATTGGTTCAATTTTATTGTGAAGAGAGGTAAAATGAAAATCTTTCACCACACCGATCACCTTCATCATCCGGCCTCCGGTACCATCAAGTTCAAAACCATAATGAATCTTTTTTCCTAGTGCATCATCGTTCCAGCCCAGGGCTTTTGCAGCGGTTTCGTTGATAATAACAGCTTCCAGTTTATCTGATCCCATTTCACGGCTGAAATTTCTTCCTTTTACCAGTTGCAGCTTCAAAAGCTCAATGAAGTCATAATCACAGGGGATCAGGTTCAAGGCGTATTCCTGCATCTTATCTTCTTTTTCCACACGCATTACCTGAATGCCATGCCGGCCCCCCGGAACGCCAAATGACATACTTGCGCTGAGAATTCCAGGGTTCTGCAACAACTCTTTCCTGAAAACATCGGTCCTTTTTCTGAAGGCCGTATCCTGAACCTCCACTACCATAACGTTTTCCTTGTCGAAACCAACATCAGCATCCTTCATGTAATTAAGCTGTTTATATATTACAAGCGTACCTGTGATCATAGAAACCGAAATCAGCAACTGGAATGTAACAAGCCCTTTGCGGAGCCATGAGCCTTTACTTCCGGTGTGGAGCTTGCCTTTCAGCACTTTGGCCGGTTGGAAGGATGAAAGAAAGAGTGCAGGATAAGCACCGCTTAGCAGTCCGGTAAATAATGCAATACCGAGCATCCCGGCAAAAACATCCGGATTTTCATAGAAACTGAAGGAAAGCTGTTTCCCGGATATTTCGTTGAAGAGCGGAAGCAGCAACTGCATAATGCCCAAAGAAATAATGAATGATGCCACGGCCAGTATCAGGCTTTCACTCATGAATTGCCACGCAAGCTGCGATCTGTTTGCACCCACAACTTTACGAAGCCCCACTTCACGTGCACGGGCTGAAGCCCGCGCCGTTGCCAGGTTCATATAATTGATTGCTGCCAGCAATAAAATAAAAATTGCCACAATCCCGAAAACGTAAATATAAGCCTTGTTACCTACCGGAAGATCGGCTGACAGCTTTGAAGTATGATGAACTTTGTCGATTCTGGTGGCCAGCATAGTGAAAGAAGCATTGATCTGATCGCCGATCTCTTTCATGTATTTATCATAAAGTGCGGGAAACTTTTCCAGCACCTGACTGATGTCTGTATTTTCTGACAAAAGGATGTAAGTGTAGCTGTTGACATTCCAGAAAGCCCCCGGCTCCAGGCTTCTGAACCGCTCTGCTCCGAACAGGGTAGCCAGTGTTTCCATCGAGAGCAGAATGTCAAATTTCATATGCGTATTGGCGGGCAAATCCTCAAATACCCCGGTAACCTTATAACTCCGGCCATTTCCTGTAATAATTGTTTTGCCGTAGGCTTCATCGTTTCCAAAATATTTTTCTGCCTGTGATTTGCTCATGATAATCGTAAATGGCTCTGTAAGCGCATTCTCCGGAGTTCCTTCAACAAAGTCAAGTGTGAACATGGCGGGAGCTGTGGAATCAGCAAAATAGGATTGTTTTTCTATAAATTCCTTTTCACCGTAACGTATAATAAGATTGTCGTTGCCGTTGAACCTGCAGTACATTTCTACTTCGGGCATCTCGATTTTCAGTGCTGGTCCGATGGCCATTGAACTCACCGCGAAACGGTCATGCTTGTTGTTGATCATGAAATCGCCTTCAACCCTGTAGAGCCTGTCATGCAAACGGAAATGCTTGTCATAACCCAACTCATCATTAATATAAAGCAGGATAAATATGGTTGCTGTAATCCCAAGGGACAGGCCCAAAATGTTTATCAGCGAGTAACCTTTGTTCCGGTTAAAATTGCGCAGCGCGCTCCTGAAGTAATTGCTGATCATAAATGGTTATTTTGATGATGAAGACTTGGTTTTCCGGTAAGTTTGTTTTATTTGACAGCTTAACCTGTCAAAAGGTTACTCATATTTAAGGGTTATTGCCGGATTTATTTCTGATGATCTCCAGGCCTTGATTCCGGTGATGGCAGCTGTAAGCAACAGTGACAGGACTCCGGCCAGGAAAAAGTATCCCCATTTCATGTCTGCGCGGTAGGCAAAATGATCAAACCACCTGTCAATCACAAAGTACGACAATGGCCAGGCAATCATGATGCTAATGCCTACAAGTTTGATGTAACCTGAAGTCAGCAGCATAACAAGGTCTGATGTCGAAGCCCCGAGCACTTTCCTGATTCCGATCTCATTTATTTTCTGAGTAGCCATGAACGATACCAGTCCGAAAAGCCCGATTGCAGCAATCAGGATGGTAAGAACCGCCAGAACAGCTGAAACCTGACTCAGGTATTCCTCCTCGTTATACAACTTATCGAGCTCATTACTCAGGAACGTATAGCTGAATGGGCGACCCGGTGCATACAATTCCCACATTTTTCTGATACTTTCAAGCGCTTCCCGGTTTTGCCCCTTTGCCGCGCGCACTGCAATGAAATTCGTAAAAGCAGCAACCTCCCATGGCTCTTCTTTTACGTTAAGCACCAGAGGGCCGGCTTTGGAATGAAGAGAACTGGCGTTGAAGTCGCGGAAAACGCCGGTTACTTTTTCATTGCCGACACGGCTGTGAAAACGTTTGCCCAGGGCGTCTTCATTCGATTTCCATCCAAGGTGCTTTACCATGGCCTCATTGATCAGGATGGCTTCCATCGGGTCAGTTTTACTTCCCTTAATATAGTCCCTGCCGGCTACCAGTTCTATGTCAAATACTTTACAGAAATCATCGCGGACAACCAATGCAGGGTAAAACTGCCATTTGTCCTGTGGATAGCCTTCCGGTCTGAATTCGTGGTTGTTATGATCAGTTCCGATTATGTAATCCACGGCTGTCACCCCTTCTATCCCTGGTCTGGAAGAAAGTTCATCGCGGAATGTCTCGTACTTGCCCGCCACGGGTGAACGCATTACCGGAACCATTATGATGTTATCCTTTCTGAATCCCAGTTCTGCTTTCCTGAGGTAGGAAATCTGATCGAAGGCCATCATGCTTGAAGTTATCAGCGTGATTGAAAGTGTAAATTGAGTTACCACAAGGGCTTTGCGGGCGAATCCGCTGCTGTTCCGGGTCGAACGTCCTTTTAGTACCTGAAGGGTTTTAAAACCGGATTGAAAAATAGCCGGGTATAAACCTGAAAGCAATCCGGTACTAAGCCATAATAAAAGTACCTTCGGGAGGAAGCCGGCGGTGTAAATTACTGATGAACTGATCTCTTTTCCTGCAAAGCGGTTGAAAAACGGCAGGATAACCTCAATTACAGCCAAAGACAAAACAAGCGCGATAAAGGTCAGTAAGAGGGATTCGCCCAGGTGCTGAACAACCAGTTGTTGTCTCGAAGCCCCGGCTACCTTGCGGATGGCTGTCTCGCGCGAACGCCGGATGGCAAAAGCGGTTGAAAGATTAATATAATTGATTACCGCAATGATCAGGATAAATACTGCCACAATCACCAATATCCTTACATAGCTTATTTTTCCGTTTGGCTCAATCTCATAGTCCAGATCAGAGCGTAAATGGATGTCTGTAAGTGGCTGTAAAGCCAAAGTAATATGGTCTTTTTCTGCATCATAGAAATATTTATTTGTGAAAGCCGGCAATTGCGCTGCGAGCAGGGGTGCATTATTTTTGTCATGCAGCTTCAGGTAAGTCCAGAATGGATTGTAAACCCAGGTTTCAGGCATTTTCCCGCCCCAAAGCACCCTCAGGGTCGACATGGATGCCAGAAAGTCATAACTGAAATGAGATTGCGGCGGGGTATCGGCAATAACTCCTGTTATTGTAAGATTAATGCGTCCTTCAAACTTCAGTACTTTTCCAACGGGATCATCCTTTCCAAAATACTTTTCTGCAGTCGTTTTTGTAATAAGTACGGTAAATGGTTTGCCAAGGGCGTCGCCAGGATTGCCCTCCAAAAACTCCAGATCAAATATATCGTTGAATGTGGAGTCGACAAAAAAGAACCGCTTTTCCCTGAAGCCGGAATTTTCATATTCGATATAGTATTCTGTTGACCAGTCATTGTATATCCGGGTCATACCGGCGATCAGGTGGGGATACTCCAGAAGAATTGCAGGGCCCAGCGGCGCAGGACAGCTTACCGACCGTTCAGCAACCCCCTCAAAATCGGACGTACTCAGCACTCTGACGATTTTATCCGCATACTTGTGGTATTTGTCATAGGCCATTTCATCGCTGACATAAAGCATTATAATGATAAATCCGGCGAAACCGATCGTCAGTCCGGTAATGTTAACAATGGCATGAACCCTGAGCCGGGCAATATTCCTCAATGCAGATTTTAGATAGTTTAACAGCAGCGTCATGGTACAGGAATATGAATGGCACTAATTGATTTTCATGAATCATGCCATAAAATGTAAATTACAGGAATTCAGGATCATATAGATATTTCAATTTTGAAATATTTTGGATATGTTCACTTTCGCCAATATGGGTGTTCACTCACGGACAGTAGTAACTGCTAATGTGGCAGGATATTGATTACTGCATGATTTTTGGTACATTCACACAGAATATGATCCGGCTGAAAATATGAATCGTTGATTTCGATTGAAATCTTAATAAACGGATCAAATATCCTGAAAGATGAATTACCGGGAAATAGAAGATTGGTACAATAACGTCTGCAAATTGCTTGGACAGCAAAGGGTGCTTGATGCCCTGGATAAAATTGCTGCGATCGCTGTGCAAAAGGGCAATACAGGCCATCTTGCAAGAATGGACGAGCTGCGGTTCACCTATGGCAATATGCTGAGCTATACTGTAAAAGGGGTAGCTGATCCTCAAAGAGAGCTTATATATAACCGCTTGCTGGTTTCGGTTTATGAACTGGCAGATAATCTTAGGATGGACCTGATCTCAAGAACTTCGTTAAGGACTATTGGCATGCAGTATGAACTCGAACGCGAGATGCGCCGGTCGAGCGAAGATATGGCCGAGAGCCTGCTGGGGCTTTCGTTCGATCATGAACTGGAAGAGATGTTGCGGAGCACAGTATTGTTTGATGATGAGACCGAAAGTGAAACTGCCGTTCAGCACCGGAAAGCCATTATCAGGGCATTTCAGTTACTGTGGCTTACCCATAAGCTGACAGAGGATGATGCCGAGCGGGTTTTAAAGATATTTGGCAGTACATCCATCCCATGGTATGAAAAATCGATGTTGGTAAGTGCCCTGACCCTGGGCATGCTGCGTTGTTTTGATTACCGTAAACTGGAACTGCTTATCCGGCTTTACGATGAGGAGGATCACAGAATCTCACAGCGGGCCCTTGTCGGATTGATTTTTGCTGTCAGCATTTATGACAACCGTATACTTCTCTATCCTGCTATTATGGAGCGGCTTTTTCTGCTCCGGGGAAATGAGCGCTTTGCGGCTGAGGCTGAATCGGTGATGATTCAGCTGATACGCTCGAAGGATACTGAAAAAATCACCAGGAGATTCCGGGAAGAGATTATTCCTGATGTTATCAGATTTAATGAGGATCTCAGCGAAAAACTTAACCTGGATAAACTGATGTCGCCCGAGGAGTTTCAGGATAAAAACCCGGACTGGGAAAAGTATTTCGACAATCAGCCCGGGCTTGTGCGGAAACTGGAAGAAATGACCAATATGCAGATGGAGGGTGCCGATGTTTTTCTTGGCGCTTTTGCCATGCTTAAATCATTCCCGTTCTTTTCGGAGCTTCCCAACTGGTTTATGCCTTTTTACAAGGAACATTATGCTATAGTGAATGCCCTGAAAGGTGAAGATGAGTCATTTAAAAATATCCTGGCCGAAGGCATCGAAAGATCTGTTTTCATCTGCAATTCGGATAAGTTTTCATTTATCCTGAATATCGCAAATATGCCTGATGCTCAGAAAGGTTTGATCGGGCAGATGTTTTCAGCGGAAGCCGAACAATATGAAGAATTACTGAGCGAAGAGGTAAATGATCCTTCACTTCGCAGTAAACGTGTTGTGATTCAGTATATTCAGGATCTTTACCGTTTTTTCAGGCTCCATCCGCTCAGGAATGAAATAGGCGATATCTTTTCCCTCCCGCTTGAGTTTCATCATACATCGGTTTTTAATCTCCTGGTTGATGATGCTGCCAGATTAAAGACCGTTGCATCGTTTTACTTTGATAACGATCATTATGATGAGGCGCTCAGAATCTACCAGGTGCTTGAAATGAAGGGCGAAAGCTATGCAGAATTATTCGAGAAATCGGGGTACTGCTGTCAGCAGAAGGGAAATTATCAGGAGGCCATCGATTGCTATCGAAAGGCTGATCTTTTTGATACAAACCGTATCTGGTTGCTGGGAAAGATCGCGCAATGTCATCTGAAACTGTCTGACACACGGGCTGCGCTTGAAACTTATCTGGAACTCGACGGCCTCGAAACTGATAATCTGAAAACGGCTGCAGCCATCGGTACCTGTTACCTCAATCTGAACGAACCGGAAAAAGCACTTGATTACTTCTACCGGATTGAATTTGCCGACCAGGGTTCGGCGCGTGCCATGCGCCCGGTGGCCTGGTGCCTGCTGGTGCTGGGCAGGACTGATGAAGCTGCTCCCTATTATCAGCAGTTGCTGGCCCTTGAACCGAATGCCTATGATTACATAAATGCGGGACATCTGGCTTTTTGCAGGGGCGACAAGCAACAGGCCGCTGAATATTATATCACCAGCATCAGAAAGCGTGACGGCGATCTCCGCTCTTTTCTGAAAGGATATATTGCCGACAGAAATGTACTGATCCGGAATGGGGTAGATAAGGATGAACTGCCATTAATGATGGATTACATACGTTTCAGGGCAGGATCAGAATAATCTGTTTCCTGTTGTTTCAATGAGCCTCCGGCAAATCAGGCGAAGTTTTTAATAGCCGTTTATTCTATGCTGAGTACTTCCTTTAACCTGATATCCTTTGAGGATGCTCCTATCATTATGTTGAAATCTCCGGGTTCGATCACAGGCCTCAAATTGATATCAAGCATCTGAAGCATTTCAGGTGTTATGGTAAATTCAACCTGCCGCGATTCTCCCCGGGCCAGGTGCAGGCGGTTGAACCCTTTCAGCTCCATTACAGGCCTTGCAACGGAGGCGAGCCTGTCGCGGATATATAGTTGCACCACCTCATCGCCGGCAAAAGTCCCGGTATTTGTAAGGGTAAATGTTGCGCGGAAATGATATTTTTTATTCAGGGGAGCGATTACAAGGTTTTTATAGGAGAACTGCGTATAACTTAGCCCAAATCCGAAGGGGAAAAGCGGCTGACCGGTCAGGTTAAGGTAGTCGTCTCCCCGGCCTGTTGGTTTGTGGTTATATACCAATGGCAACTGGCCCTCATGTAGCGGGAATGTGATGGGTAGCCTTCCTGCAGGATTGTATTTCCCGAATAATACATCGGCTACTGCAATGCCACCCGCCTCTCCCGGATACCAGGCATAAAGAATGGCGCCGGCTTTATCAATCCAGTTCTGCATGGTGATCGCGCTGCCGCCCGTCAGAACAACGATAACGGGTTTTCCTGTTTCTGCCAGCCGGAGCAACAACTCCTCCTGATTTCCGGGAAGACCAAGTAATGCCCGGTCACGGAATTCACCTTCCTCTATTCCGGCTGCAAAAACAACAACATCGCTGTTCTCTGCAAGGTTTACCGCTTCTGTTATTTGCCGGGCATAATGGTCAGGAATGCCGTATGTCCATACCAGCCTGAACCAGGCATTGCCGGCAGGCTCAGCATACTCGATGCGGATATCGTATTCTTTTCCTTCAATAAAATCAAAATCTGCCAAAGTAGTGGTTCTGCCTATGTATATACTTTTGTCAATCAGCAGTTTGTTATCAATAAAAATTCGGTAACCATCATTGCCATCGATACCTATCTTAATGCTTCCGTTTGCCGGTCCCCTGATTTTTCCTTCCCAGATGACGGCATAAAATCCATTGTCGGGCAAAGCGGGATCCGGCGGAAAAAGTGTCCACCTGAAGTTTATTTCTTTGTCAATCCTGCTGAAGAGTGGCTCCCCCGAGAAGTCAATACCGGCAAAATAATGGCCGGTGAGCCCCTCCTTCATCTTCCCGCCATATTTTGTCGAAAGATAGTCGGCCGGAATGGTATTATATTGCTCCAATTCCCTTTCGCTTCCCCGTGCATACTGAACCAAGGTACCTGCAGGGGCGATTTGCCTGATTCCTTCCAGTATCGAGATTTTGTTATTTCCCGGCCCGCTGTACCCTCCGGTCCGGGCTTCAACGGCGTCAGGGCCGATTACAACAATCTTTTTAACGCCTTCTCCGAGCGGGAGGAGTTGTTGCCGGTTTTTCAGCAGGACCATCGATTTTCTTGCTGCTTCTATCGATATCTTCCTGAGGTCGGGTGCACCGTTTATTTTTCCGGCTTCAACAGGATCAGCATAAGGGTGATCGAAAAGCCCGAGCTCAAATTTGGCGCGAAGCACCCGGGCTACCGCGCTGTCGATCACCGCCGGGATTATTTCTCCTGACCGGAAGGCTTCAATAAAAAGCGGATAATGTTCGAATGCAGTCTGAAAGATAACATCCAACCCGTTACTGATCGATTTTTCTGCCGACTGCCGGTAATCTGCGGCCGTAAAATGCAATACGTTGGCTCCTCCGGTGGCCCCGGCGTCAGAAATTACAAATCCAAGGAAGCCCCATTCCTTTTTCAACAGGGTGTTGAGCAGCCAGTTGTTGGCGGTGCATGGACTGCCATCCAGGGAATTGTATGCCGTCATTACGGATCTTGCACCGGCCTTTTTAAATGCGGCTTCAAAGGGCGGCAGTTCAATTTCCCGCAGGTACCGTTCATTATAATGGACCGGATAACTGTCGCGTCCCCCTTCCCCGTAATTGGAAATGAAATGTTTGGGTGTGGCGATGATGTTTCGCTTTTCAAATTCAGAGATAAAGGCAATTCCCATAAGTGATGCTAAAAAGGGATCTTCACCGTAAGTTTCTTCAACCCTGCCCCAGCGTACATCGCCGGCAATATTAATAACCGGTGACAGCACCTGCCTGATTCCCCGGCTCCTGGTTTCATCCGCAATACAGGCTGCAACGCGGTGCATCAGAGAGGTGTCGAAACTTGCAGCCAGCCCGATGGATTGCGGAAAAACCGTTGCCCCCGGCCGGACAAGACCGTGAAGGGCTTCATCAAACGGGATAATCGGGATGCCCAGACGGGTGTTTTCAACAAAGTGCCTCTGTGCTTTATTGATCAGCCCGGCCATTTCAGAAGCCCTTTCACCGCTTGCTGTCTCAATCATCTGACCGGCAGTGTTAGCGGCATCGTTGGCAACCCCTCCTTCGAATCCGAACGCCCCGTCCTTATACCTGCTTTTGTCAGGATTCCATTCTTCGACGAGCATAAAGAGCTGCCAGAATTTTTCCTCCGGGGTCATTCTCCCGAGCAGATCGCTCACCCTGTCGTTTATATTCGCGGAAGGATTTTTATAGACCTGTGCACGGGTAATATTCAGTGACAGGGACAGAAGCAGGGGTATAATAAATTTCTTCATGGCAGGAAGCGGGGCT
>CAZDBX010000043.1:0-17929 GCA_964503805.1 uncultured Lentimicrobium sp.
TCATCTTCTGCCACAAGGATATTGACTCCTTTGAGAGAAGTTGGCTCAGGCGCTTTTAAAGTAACGCTTTCTTTTGGTGGCGCTTTTTTTGCCGGTTTATAGGGCAGGGTAAATTTGAACAGGGATCCATGTCCCGGTTCCGATTCAAGGCTGATTTTTCCATTCATCAGTTCCAGGTTGCTCTGGCATATCGCAAGGCCCAGGCCGGATCCTTCGTAAAATTTTGAAGATGAAGGTTCTGCTTTCCTGAAGCGCAGGAAGATGTCATCATGAAACCTTTGGTCAATTCCGATTCCGGTGTCTTCGACAAAGAATTCAATCTCATTGTTCTTAAGTTCATACCCGAAATGAACGTGGCCATTTTCAGTGAATTTTACGGCATTCCCTACAAGGTTATTTAAAATCTGTTTCAATTTATACTCATCGGTAATGATGTTGTCAGAATGATCGTGAAGCCCGCAACTTATCTTTAATTCCACGTCTTCTTTTTTCATCGTATGCCATTGCCTGAAAATTTCATTCAGCAATGAATTCAGGCTGACCGGCCGGTCGTTCACGGTGATGTTGCCGGTTTCAATCAGGCTAATGTCAAGAATCTGATTTACAAGGTCAAGCAGACGGTTTGCACTTTGCATGATATAGGTAACATATTCCTTTTTCTGGTCTTCGGTGAGGCCGTTTTCGCCGAGCAGTGAGGAGAAACCAATGATGCCATTCATCGGTGTTCTGATTTCATGCGAGATGTTCTGAAGAAATGCTGTTTTAAGGCGGTCGCTTTCAATCGCTTTTTTCTCGGCATTTCTCAGTTTAATCAGATGCTTCTTCAGTATTTGAAAAAAAAGGAAGGCTGTCAGGATCACATAAAACCAGCCTTTGTAGGTCTGTATCCTGGTTAGGTAATCTGGATCAGTAATCATGGAACCGATTATCCGGTCTGAAAACAGGATCCACAGCAAACCCAGGAGCAGATAAATTAAGGTAAATTTGTATTCAAACCTGATTTTCTTCATAGGATTATTCCTGAGTTTAAATATCAAACAATCCTGATATCAAATAAGTTTAACCGCTTACCCGGTCATAAATGTACAATATTCGGCAACGAAAGTAAAGCTATGGCAGAAAAAAAACCTGCAGCGGCTGACTGCAGGTTTCGGTTTGCGGGCAAAAATGACTAAATATCCGTCAGCACAAAGCCTGCTTCAAGCACATCCCGGGAATTTCCGCCTGTAAAAACCTTGAAATCACCTGGCTCCGCGACGAAGTCGAGGTCGTAATTGTAAAACTTCAGATCCTCAATACCTATGGTAAACTTTACATGTTTTGTTTCTCCCTTTTTCAGGAAAACTTTCTGAAATCCTTTCAGTTCCTTTACCGGACGGGTAGTGGTGCCTACCATATCGCGGATATAGAGCTGAACGACTTCCTTCCCATCGTAATTTCCGGTATTGGTGACCTTTACAGTAACTTCGATTGTTTCATCCGGTTTCATGGTGTTTTTGCTCAGGGTAAGACCGCTGTAGGAAAACGTGGTATAGCTTAATCCGTAGCCAAACGGGTAAAGCGGCTCATTCGGGACATCCAGGTAGTTGGTGAGAAATTTGGTAAACCACTGGCCCTCGGGCAAGGGACGACCTGTGTTTTTATGGTTGTAAAAAACAGGAATCTGCCCGGTGTTTCTTGGAAAAGAAGCGGTGAGCTTACCGGATGGCACCACATCTCCAAAGAGAACGTCGGCAACGGCCGCACCTGCTTCGCTGCCTCCGAACCATACGTTGAGGATGGCAGGAACATTTTCCTGCTCCCAGGTGATGGCCAGCGGGCGCCCGGTAAACAGAACCATTACCACCGGCTTGCCTGTTTTTAGCAGCGCTTTGAGCAGGTCCCGCTGGTTAGAAGGCAGTTCAATATTGGTGACGCTTGAGCATTCGCCACTTGATTCGGAAGCTTCACCCAGAATAGCAACCACAACATCTGATTTTTCAGCGGCTTTCACAGCTTCCTCAATCATAATTTCAGCGGGGCGGCTGTCCCATCCGGTCGGTTTCCCGAACATGCCGATGCGCGCCTCGAGCACGGAATCGGCAACTACGTTTGTTCCACGGGCCAGGGTAATCAGTTCCGGTTTGCCCGTCACCATACCGATGCCATCCAAAACGGAAACGGCTTTTTCGAAATCTCCGGCAACGGTCCAGGTGCCGCACATATTCAGCCGGTTATCAGCCAGAGGGCCAATCAGCGCGATTTTCGCATCTTTACGCAGGGGTAGGATATTGCCCTCGTTTTTTAGTAAAACAAAACTCTCCGAAGCTGTTTTACGGGCTGCCATGCGGTTGGCATCGGTATAAATCTCGGTTTCGGCGCGCTTTGGGTCGCAATAACGGTATGGATCGTCAAAAAGTCCGAGTTTATATTTGGCTTCCAGTATCCTGCGGCAGGCGGTATTGATTTGTTCCTCCGAAATTTTGCCTTCACTGAGCGATTTATTAAGGGTCAGCAGGAATCCTTCACTTACCATATCCATATCCATTCCTGCCTTAAGGGCCATTGCGGACACTGTCTGGAAGTCGCCCACGCCGTGTGCCGTCATTTCATAGATACCGGTGTAATCGGTAACGATAAAGCCGTTGAACCCCCATTGATCGCGGAGTACGTTTTGCATCAGCCATCTGTTTCCCGTAGCGGGAATACCGTCAACCTCGTTAAAGGCAGCCATAACGCTTCCGGCGCCGGCTTCAACACCGGCTTTATACGGCAGAAAGTACTCATTGTACATGCGCTGCCGGCTCATATCCACCGTGTTGTAATCGCGGCCGGCTTCACCGGCGCCGTAAAGGGCAAAATGCTTCACACAGGACATGATGGTATTGTTGGCCGTCAGGTCGTTACCCTGATAACCACGTACCATGGCTTTGGCCACTTCGCCGCCCAGGTAGGGGTCTTCTCCGCTTCCTTCTGCAACACGGCCCCAACGGGGATCGCGGCTCAAATCAACCATAGGGGAGAAGGTCCAGCAGATGCCGTCGGCACTGGCTTCGATGGCGGCTATGCGCGCGCTCTGCTCAATAAGGTCCATGTCCCATGAACAGGAAAGGCCCAGTGGAATGGGAAAAACAGATTTATAACCATGAATCACATCCATTCCGAAAATCAGCGGGATTTTCAACCTGCTTTCTTCAACAGCCACCTTCTGAACACTCCGGATTTTATCAACAGATCTGATATTGAACAATCCGCCTACTTTTCCTTCCCTGATTTTTCTTCCTATGTCGGAACTGGATGTTTGTCCGGTGGTGAAATCGCCGGCACTGGGCAGGTTTAACTGACCAATCTTTTCGTCCAGTGTCATTTTTGCCATCAGTTCACTGATAAAATTATTCATTTTTACCTGATCCGGCAACGGTTGCGCGCTTAATCTGAGGAATGGAGCCATCAGGATAAGGGCAATAAAGATGCTGTTTCTTTTCATACTTGATTTTCGTCTCTTGTTATTATTTTTCTTGATTTGATTCCAGGTAAGGACTGGAGAATCCCAGTTTGTTAAGTCCGTCACGGATTTCAGGACAACTCATAAACAGGTCCCATATCAGGCCGGAGCGGTAATTTTCAATCATCACAATGATAGGCCCCTGATCGATAGCCAGGTGTGATTTTGCATACCAGTTTTTACTCTCATTAAAGGCATCCACAAAGCCATACTCACTCCATATTTTATCTCCAAGGTTGTAATAGAAATGACGCAGGGCCTGCATAGAGTATTCAGGTGTGTATGGAAAAGCTGAAAGCGCGGCCGTTGGCGTGATCACTCCGAGATCATTGTCAGGGGAATGCGCATTGTAACCTTCATGGTTATCGCTTGCTGTCAGTCCCCAGCAGTTTTCACCGTAGCCCTTGAAATTTTTCGGGTTGCTGATGCAGTAGGCGCGGTTGATCAGGGTGTGGTTCCGGTTTTGTTTCCAGTAATCAGCATACTGATCTTTGAGGCCTTTCGGGCTTAAACCAAGAAATGAATAATGGGAGAAAAACAACGGACCGCCATAATCGAAGCCCAGCGGGAGTTCTATCCCGAAAAACGATTTGCCGTTTTTGAAGAAATTGCTTTGTGCCCAGCCGCGGTGGTAAACTGCCGGGCTTACCGGGTATCGCTCTGAAGAAGCTGCCAGCACATAAGTAATCAGACATTCGTTGAAACCCCTGAGGGGAAAATTCATGGCCCAGCCATTGTTCGGGCTCCAGTGCCAGTAAAGTACTTCCTCGCCGCCTTTGGTGAACCAGTTCCATTCGATTTCGCTCCACAACCAGTTAATGCGGTTTCGTAATTCGGATTCAAGCGGGTTATTTGCATCAAAATATTGCCTTGCCGTCAGCAATCCCTGGAAAAGGAACGCGTTTTCCACCAGGTCAGCGCCATCATCCTTGCGGCTGAAAGGAATGGTTTTTCCGGTTTCACCGTGAAGCCAATGGGGGAAAACACCGTGATAAGCGTCGGCTTTTCCCAGAAATTTCACCATTTTCAGCAGGTGACGGGCGGCACTGTCGCGGGTAATCCACCCCCGGTGTACGGCAACCACAGTCGCCATTACGCCAAATCCGGTTCCTCCGGTGGTAACCACTTCATCCCCATAGTGGTAGGCCCTGTTGCTTCGTTCCCGGGCCATTCCGCTTACCGGATGCGCAAAATCCCAGAAATAGCGGAATGTCTGGCGCTGGACTTCGTCCAACAATTCATCGTCACTCAGGTTTGGCAGGATGCCCCTCGCTTCAATCCGGTCCGGATCGCCTGTGGTAGTTCTCTTCTTTTGCGCGGCCGCGGGTAGACTTAATGATATTAAGAATATGATTATCAATGTTTTATTCATGATTCTGCTCCTGTCTGTTAGAAATAAAACCTGTGGAATCTTCGGGCCACTTAATAAAAATGAAAGTTCGTGTAAAAATAACACTAAGTTTCATTGCCGCTGTTCCTGTGGATAAAAATAGTTAAAATTTCCCAACGCTGCCATGCCGGATTTGAGCATGCCGGATTTGTACCCGGTTTTCATCCGGGATCAGCAAATCCGGCTGAAGCGCTCAGGGCAGGTTTTCCGAAAGGAGTTAACGGTTGTTTCCGTAAAATCTGATCAGGAAGGGATATTCTTCATTTTCAGGATTAACCGAAACGGCTTCCCTGAGCTTTTTTATCAGATTCCTTCTGTCTCCGCTCAGGTCAGCACCAATCCCCTCTGTGAGCAACCGGTTTCCTTTATTAAACCGCAGCATCATTTCCTGATCCGGTATATCTGTGAATATCCGGTCTGTTTCACACCTGTTCTGATTGAGGAACATGAGATTTTGGGTGAGGTTGCGACTGTCGAAAGAAGCGAATCTGAAAAATTCCGGAGATGGGAAGTTATCGGTATTAAGCTGAACAGAAGGCGGGAACCCGGTAATGGCTGTGTGGTCGAGCACCAGGCATGCGGCCAGATGATAGGGGTTGTTGTAAAAATAGGGGTCTTTGGCAGAGGCCTCAATGCGTGCCGACCATTTGTTGAAATCTATGGATAACGGTCCGTTAACGCCCAGTAAAACAGCGTGATTATGTCCCAGCCAGACCGTTGACTGCGGAAAGACGCTGTGGAAGGTCTTGATAATACCCTGGAAGTCCTCAGGCAGCAGTTTATGGAGCGGCAGGTACTGTGAAACCATCCCTCCCGGGTTTAGCTTCGATTTGCAAAGTTCAAAATATTCTCTGGTGTATAAACTTCCTGATCCCAGAATAGGATGGGTCGGATCGCTCGAAATGAGGTCGTATTTTTTACCTGTGGCCTGCAGATAATGCCGTCCGTCGCCTGCGATGACCTTCAGCCTTTTGTCATTCTGGATGTTGTTGTTCAGGCCACTGTAATAATGCGCGGCATCCTTTAATCCGGCAACCAGTTCAATACAGTCGATGCGTTCAACTTCGGGATGCGAGGCAATGGCGGAGGTGGTAACGCCGATGCCGAAACCTACCACCAGCACGTTCTTAGCCTGCAGGCCGGCATAAAAGGGGAGGTGCCCAACCATTTTCACCACTTTGATGGCATCGTAACTCGAGCCGATCACCGCGCTGTTGTTCACGTAGGTTGACAGCGCAGCTCCTTTTCCACCCGGCTCACGGCCAACAACCCAGGTGCCCTCAACCGATTCGCGGTATTCAATAATTTCCCTGTCGAAACGGGTGAAGGAAGGGGGGAGTATTTTTAATTCAGGACTGACAATCAGGAAAATAATGAGTATTACAGAGCCGGAAATTGCTATCATCTTCAGCCAGCCGGTTCTGAATTGCCTGATTTTTCCAGATATCAGCAAGGCGGCCAGCAGCAATGTCAGCGCATAAAAAACTACCGAGCGGCCTGCGCCCAGCAAGGGGATTAGCAGAAAAGCGGCAATTACCGGGCCTGTGATACTGCCAAGTGTATTGAACAGCAATACCTTCCCCATGCTATTGCTGACCTCATGGTGATTTTTTGTAATGAGCGAACAGGCCAGCGGAAATCCATACCCTGAAAGAAAGGTGACCGGTAGTATAACCAGTAGGGCAGAAATGGCCGGGATAACGATGATCCGCATGAAGTAAGCGTCCTGGTCTCCTGCCAGGGGGAACATGATGAGTTCCGGAATGCGGATCAGTATGGCCGCGCCTGCCACAACTACTGCCGCAATGATCAGCAGAAGCACCGGCATCGATAGGCTCGTGACCGGCTTTTTGCTGCTTGAGGCAAAATAGCGGCTTCCGGCGAAAAGTCCAAGAATGACTATTGAAGCGATCAGCGAGAAGGTATAGCTGGTATTGGTCATGTATATTTTAAAGATGCGGAACCACACCACCTGAAGACCGATGACAGCAAATCCGAGTATGAAGGTTCCGGCCAGGGCGGCTGTTCTGTTCCCGGAATGGTTGTCCGCTGCAATTTTGGATTCCGGCTTTCCGGAACGCAAAGGCTTTTCAGGAAGCGCTGCAGCGGGATTTTGATCAGGTTGCTGCCTGCTGAGCAGTATCAGCAATGCAGAGAGCAGGTTAAGTGCAATGGCGACAAAAACTGTATTTTGTTGCCCTAATAAACGGATAAGTAAAAAACCGCTTGCAAGTCCGCCCAGCGTACTTCCGATGGTTTCCCATGCGTAGATTTTACCGATCGATCCGGCCAGTCCCTGATCGGTCCTGATGATCAGCCCTGAAGCCACCGGTAAAATACCTCCCATAAAGAATGCGGGAATAAAAAGCAGGACAAGTGCTAGAGGTGTGATCAGCCGGTCAGCGGTTTGCACCGGTATTTCTGCAGTTGCCAGTATTGCATAGATTGCCGGTATTCCGTCTGATATCATGAGGTAGCTGAGCAGCCCAAGGATTCCTGAAAATGTAAAGAGAAGCATCAATAGTTTGTGATGCGATTTCCGTTTATCAGCGAGTCTTCCCCATATCCATGCACCGGCGCCAAAGCCGGCCATATAGGCAACGAGTACCAGGGTGGAGGCTTTAACTGTTGCGCCAAGCGAGAGGGCTAGCATCCGGAAGAAACTGACCTCATAGATCAGAAATGAGCATCCGGCAAAAAAAACCAGCGTAAGCAGCGTGGTGGTTGAGAGGGTTCTGTTTTTCATGAATCCGGAAAAGTCAGAAGCAAAGTTACAAAGAATCCCGGCCTGCCGGGGCATGTAATTGCATTATGTTGGATTCAGCCGGATGGCAGTACCGTACCTCGGCTTGGTGCTTGTGGCGGTGTTTTAATAATTAGTACCAAAGTTAATCAAATTTGAATTTACCGATTTCTTTCCGGTGAAAACTAAAACAGCCATAACAGCAGACCATAGTTGTGGGCCATTCTCCTTTAATTTAAATCATTTCATATAGTAATTTTCCAATCGCACGCCCAATATTGGAATCATATAAAAGAACTTCGATTGTTTGTTCTGCTATAATCGCAATTCCGGGATATAATAGCGATGGGTGGATTCTTTTATTTGAAGTCTTATCCCAAATCCAGGCAATGATAATTAAAGAATCTGACAATACTAGTCCAAACCATATTTCCGGTTCAGGAACATTTGGGAAAAAGTGCCGAAATCTAAACCATGCTGGCCATAGCAAAACGATAGTCGCAAGCAGAAGAAGTCGCTTATGTATAGTGCTTTGGCGCCGATTGTAAATGGCAAAGCCTACCAAACCCAAAAACATTATACCAGTGGTAAACAGACTGACACTATTTGAATATGCCATTTCCCCTAATCCCGACTTTAAGTCTCGCTCCACTATAAATTTTGCGACGGGAAGCAAAGAAAGACTGGTCGCGATTGCCAGGAATATTCCAGCAAATCCGAACTGAGTATGAAGTTTATAATTTTTCTTGTGGATAAGACTTGATTGGATGGTGAATAAAAGTACCCAGGCCAGTGACAATGCTCCATGAATATATATTGAATGTGGCGCTTCAAATGTTTGTTGTACTACCGGAATAATAAACGGCTTTGAAAAGCCTGCGAAAATTGCAACAAGTCCAACTATTCCCATGATCAGGAAGAATCTTGACTTTCGTTTTTTTCTTACGGACGATTCTTTCATGTGGATTCTCGTTAGAATGGCTCACAACTTTAGATCAGGAGTAAAAGGGCGCCGACAACGGAGCCTCCGGCCACCAGCAGCACAGGACTGCTTTTTTTAAAGACAAAGGTTACTACCAGGCTGATCGCGATGATCAGGGCTGCACGCCAGTCGGTCACAGTACTCAGCGTCATCACAAAAAGCACCGATGCCATCACCGCGATGGATGCGACATTAACCGAGTCGAGAAACCACCCCATAATTTTTGACCGTCTCATCCGCGGAATCCAGGGATTCAGGATAAGCACGAACAGGAATGACGGCAGAAAAGCGCCGGCAGTGGCGGCCACAGCGCCCGGAATTCCGCCCAGCATATAGCCGATAAAGGTAACAGTTGACAGAATCGGACCGGGCGTAAATTGTCCGACCGCAATTGCATCCATCAGCTGCTCATGGTTTAACCAGCCCCGGGTAACGAGTTCAGCATCAATATATGCAAAGAGTACATAGCCGCTTCCGTAGAGCACAGCCCCGATTTTGAGGAAAACCCAGAACAACCCCAACGCTGAAATGCCGGAAACAGCGGTTGAAACAGTTGGGATCGCCATAAGTGGAATCAGTGAACTGAGTTTTTCCTTCCGGTTGTTTTTCAGATAAAAGTACAGGGTTCCCGTGATCCCGGCTATCAATAAAGCCGTGATTTCGTTGACCCCCGCGATGCCGGCTGCCAGTACCAAAGCGCCTAAGATTGCCGTTTCGCGGCCTTTCACCGCCTTTTTGCCAAGACTGATGATTGCAGAAGCTATAATGGCCAGCACTGCGGGTTTTATTCCGAAAATATAAGGTTCAATTGCGGGCAGATGACCGTATTCAATGTACAGCCAGGCAAATACCAGGGTGATGAGAACCGCGGGAAGGATAAAGCTGAATCCGGCCACAATCAGTCCTGCTTTGCCGGCGCGTTCGTGGCCGCAATGCATGGTCATCTCGGTGGAGTTGGGTCCTGGTATCAGGTTGGTGGCTCCGAGCAGGTCCAGAAAATGCTGTCGGTCAATCCATTTGCGCCTCTTAACCACTTCTTCCTCCATCATGGCGGTATGGGCGGCCGGGCCTCCGAAGGAGAAAAATCCCAGTTTCAGAAATACCAGTGCTACTTCCCGGAGCCTGTTCCTTTCATGCATCAGCAAAAGTAAAAGTTGATTAATGCTATGTTAACCCGGGGAGGGTTCATTTTGTTCTGATTGAATCAGCCAATTGATGCAAACTTCTGAATTAATATTCATGCTTTCAAGTCGCCGGATCAGTGATCTGCCAGGCCGGCAGCCCATTTTCCGGCCCTGATCAATTCGCCTTCTGTCAACGGGCCTTTGGTATCTTCCACAAAGAAACCAGCCGGATCCTGCCTGAGCTTTCCCCCCTTCTTTTTGAGTTTCCGGGCTATCGGCGCTGCCGCGTATCCGAAAATCTTCACCATAAATGTCAGAAAGCGGTTATTGACTTTATGGATATCTATCCTTGTGTCGAAGGCGGCAACCTGACTGCCTGCCAATGCCCCCGGAGGTATGGCATCGAGAAAAGTTCTCATACCCGGAAGCATACTGAACTTTTGGGTAGGTGATCCGGCCACAATCAGATCGTAAGCCGGCAATTCAGCCGGGGAAACTTCTCCAGCCCGGTAAACTGCTGTTTCGCCAAATTGCTTTAATGTATCCCTGATGGCAAAAGCAATTGCTTCGGTGTTGCCGAAGGCTGATTCATAAATAACAATCGATTTCATTCCTGAAAGTATTTGAACCGCTTTATTGAAGTGGAATAGCTATGCCTCCGGGTAAATCCGGAGCATCATCTGCACAAGCTAAATTATGAAATTCAGTTAAATAATCGCCGGCGAAGAATTACTTTTCCGTCCGGCTGCACTATCCCTGATTGCCCGGGCGCATCTTTACGGTTGAGGCATCATCCTGCTTTGGCAGACTGTCTGATAAATTTATCGAGCACTGAGGTGATTTTATCCTTGTCCAGCGGTTTGGCAAGGTAATCATTGCAACCGGCTTCCAGTGCGGCTTCTCTGTCACCGGACAATGCATTGGCGGTTTGCGCGATGATCACAACTTCCCGGTTGAATTTTCTGATTTCTTTTGCGGCGGTAAGCCCGTCCATTCCCGTCATTCTGACATCCATGAAAATTATGTCCAGATCGGGATAATTGCGGCATAACTCCACAGCCAGGGCGCCACTTCCTGCAGTGGTAATCTCTCCGCCAAGCGGTGAAATCATCTTTTCCAGCAGCTTCAGGCTGATTGCGTCATCATCGGCAATCAAGACATTAAACGTTCCGTAATTTACCATGGAGTCGCTGTTTTGTTCAGCTTTGAGGTGTTCTTCGGCTGGAACTGGTTTATAAGGAATGGTAAAGTAAAATGTAGTGCCTGATCCTGACCGGGATAAAAGACGGATATTGCCACCAAGCATTTCCACATAAGCTTTTGATATGGAAAGTCCCAGGCCGGCCCCCTCGTAATTGCTCGAAAGCGAATTATCGGCCTGTACAAACCGTTCAAAAACAGCCTGCTGCTTTTCAGAAGGTATTCCTATGCCCTGATCTTTTACAAAAAATTCAAGGTGCTCTTCTTTAAGTAGATAGCCGAATTCAATTTTTCCAGATACCGAGAATTTAATCGCGTTTTTGATCAGGTTGGTAAGGATGGCAATAATTTTTTCCTTATCTGAAATTATCCTGCTTGTGGCATCCATCAAGCCCTTGTGTAACTGAAGTTCCAGACCCTTGGCTTCGGCTTCGGGCCTGAAAAAGTTATACAGGAAATCCAGCTGGCTGTTGATTTCCACTGTTGCAGGGGTAACTTTGACAAGACCGCTTTCTACCTTTGAGATATCGATCAGGTCGTTGATAATGTTAAGCATGCGGTTGCCGCTGATCCTGATAAGGGAAATGAATTCCTGCGCCTCTTTGTCGGTCAGCCTCGGATCCTGCAACAGCTCGGCAAATCCGAGAATTCCGTTCATCGGCGTCCTGATCTCGTGGCTCATATTTGCCAGGAACGCTGATTTGAGTCTGTCACTTTCTTCGGCTTTTTCTTTTGCAGTTTTTAGCTCTTCATTTATTTTTCTTAACTGAGAATTTCTCTTTTTTATGATTTCATTTTTTCTGACAAGATTTTGTTCATAGATAACCCTTTGGGTAATGTCAACCCCCAAGGCAGACAGACCGGCCGGCCGCCCATTTTCATTACGTAGCAGGATATAGCTCCAGGCGATAAATACAATTTTACCGCTTTTTGAAATCATGCTGTGTTCAAACAGTTCACTAAAGTGTTTGCCATTGATCATTGAGAGAAATATCTGCTGATACCTCTCCTTATTTTCTTCATGTGCAAAAGTATCTATCCAGTTTTTGCCTTCCAGTTCTTCAAAGGTGTAGCCGGTGGTGTTGAGGTAACTGCTGTTGCAGAATGTGATCCGTCCCTGCTCATCCACAATGGTCGAAAGAATATTGGCGCTTCTGATGGTGTCGGTAAATCTTCGCTCGGATTCGAGCAGCATTTCTTTGGCGCGTTTATTCTGCCAGTTGTCATATTGTTTAAGCATCAGCTTGCCAAGCAATACTGTGGCCGGAATGTAGATAAGTAATATGGGAACAGCAAGCGCCCTAAGGGTGTAGAATGACAACTCTCCGGGCAATAAAACGGTACAACCCAGCATTAGCAGGTGTGATATAACACCAACACTGATCAGTTCCCGAAGGCTGTTGTGATATTTCCAGGCAGGTCTGAAATATTGCCACAACAAGCCTGTAATGCCGGAAGTGAAAATTACAGCCATCCCCATATATACTCCGTCACCACCCAAAAACCACCTGTATGCAATATCTATTGCAATCGCCGTAAATGTGGGCAAAGGGCCGAAAAATAATCCTGAAATGGTCAGCATCACCGATCTGGTATCGAAAACAAGTCCCGGCATAAAAGTCCATGGAACCATCATCAGGATGGTTCCTGTGAAGCCGATTGCAGTACCCATGAAAAGTTTAGCGGCGATGCCCCTCTTTTTCTGGTAATTGATCCAGAAATTATCATATAACATGCTGAAAGATAGCAATATGGCAGTGTTGAAAAGCAGCCCGGTCAAGAAAGATTGTGTCATCATCAATAACGATTTATCCCGCGAAAATTAATGTCGTTTAGGTATAAGTGTCATGTCTGACAAATTTTAATATGTCTTATCCCTGCAGATGGAAACCTGGTAAATGTCAGTTCTTTTCGTGTCTTATCCGGTATCCGTTGAATTAAACGACGATCCCTTCACTGCAATTCCTGACACATACATTTCTCTTAATAGAGTTATTCAAAACCGGTTTCATTGGTTGAAACAGGTTTTCGCTTTGCTGAAATAAATCGGATGGCAGGGATAATGATAAATTCCCGATGTGAGGATTAGGGAACATTCCTTCAATCAGTCAGACGTTACTGGGAATAAGGGATGTATTGTATTATCTGGTTTCTTTCCACTTGCGGTATTCACCAGCCAGGCTGAGCGAAGTTTCGTCGGGCGCGCTTACCGATGTGGTAACCGTAAGTTTTCTTGACCCCGCAGGCCAGAAAACAACCGGCATGTAGTCATTCCCGTAACTGCCGTTTGAACTGACATAGGTTTCGGAATCGTATGCCGCACTGATGCACATCATCAAAGGGCTGTTTTTATCATACTGATAAAGCCTGGCAGCCGACAGTGAAGGGAAATCCAGGGTTACTTCACCGCACAATTGTCCGTTTTGCTCATAAAGCCGGGTTTTGATATTTGAAGCGCCGGGGAAGTCCTGTTCCAATTGATCGCCGTTGATGTATTTGTCCACAATCTCGGCAAAATCCTGGGCAGTAACATCTTTGCCATCATCCATCACCGACATGATATTGATATACCTGATGGTCAGTTTGCCGGAATTTTCTCCGGTTAACTCAAAAGTATATTCCTTTTTCTCAACAGTCAGACAAGAGCTGAGCATAAGGGCAATAAGTCCGAGAACAGAAACTTTCAGCATTCGTGCGTACTTCATAGGATCAAAATGTTTATTGGCCTTCAAAGATAATCTAAATACGAATACCTGTACCTTTGCCACGTGTATTACCTTTCTTCAACATTAACCCGGAAGTCATGAAAATATCTGCCGAGATAAGTTACTATCCGCTGAATGAACAGTATAAAGCGCCGATAAAAGCGTTTATTGCAGCCCTGAACAGTTATCATAACCTTGAGGTCAGGACCAATACAATGGCCACCCAGGTCTTCGGGGAGTACAACGAGGTGATGAATGCAATCCGCGATTGCATGAAGGATGCCTTCGAGCTGCCGCATTCGGTTTTTGTGATGAAAATAATCAATGCAGACCTGAGTAAATAACTGCAGAAGCTCAATTTTGCAAAGTTGAAATGCATCGCCATAATTTGAATAAATCCTGTTAATCCCCCGGCAGTTGTGGATTATCCCGTTTTTCTCTTAGAACATACAAATGCTTGATTTCTGGCACATTTTTACCGATAATTTATCTGATACCACCTGGGTGGAGTTTGTTGCGGTCATTCTTGGGATTGCCAGCGTATGGTATGCCCGTCGCGAAAACATTCTGGTCTATCCCACGGGCATAGTCAGCGTATTGATTTTTGTTTTTATTTGTTTTAACGCGAGGCTTTATGCCGATGCCGGCATCAATTTATTCTATTTTGCCATGAGTGTTTACGGATGGTATAACTGGACACGGCCTGCAGGGAATAACGGACAACTGGCCATCAGCGTGAACAGTTTAAAGCGGCAGTGGGCCTATATCGGCCTTACGGCTTTGTCGTACTGGCTGATTCTCGGACTTATCTGGTTGTTTAATTACGATGATACCGTCTATATGAAGTCGTATGTCCCATGGGTTGACTCATTTACAACTTCCGTTTTCCTGGTGGGAATGCTGCTGATGGCAAGGAAAAAAGTTGAAAACTGGACTTACTGGATCATCGGAGATATTGTTTCAATTCCCCTGTATTTTATGAAGGGGTTGGTTTTTACAAGTTTCCAGTACCTTGTCTTCCTGATCATCGCCGTTATGGGCCTGATTGAATGGCGCCGGCGCTACCGCAATCTCAGATTACAATGATAAAGCGCATCTCCGTCACAGGTCCGGAATCCACAGGAAAATCATGGCTGGCTGAAAAGCTGGCCGGGTATTTTGGTGAGCCATGGGTTCCTGAGTTCGCGAGGAATTATCTCATGCAACTGGACAGGCCTTATGAATTCTCAGATATACTTACGATTGCGAAAGGTCAGTATGCTTCCGAAAATGCAAAAGCGGAAACTGCCCGGAAATTTCTATTCTGCGATACCGATTTTCTGGTCTGCCATATCTGGTGTAAGGTAAAATACGGAACATCACATCCCTGGATTGAACAGATGGTGAACCGGCACCGTTATGATCATTATCTTCTCTGTAATACCGACCTGCCGTGGGAAGCCGATCCGCTGCGCGAACATCCTCACTTCAGGGAGAAATTGCTTGAGATTTATATTGAAGAGCTTACTGACAGAAAGTTGCCGTTTACGCTGATTTCCGGAGTGGGGGAGGCGCGGCTTGCCATGGCCCTTGAGGCATTGAAACAGGTGAATACCGAACCCTGATTTATATCAACTCTTTATACTTTGATTTTAAGCAGAAGAATTACTTCGACCCACCGGGGGTACTTATACGCGCTGATCGCAACCATCTGCGGATCACTCGTATATCTTTTCAGCAAGGCTGCCCTGAATGAGATCAGCCTTCCTGCCTTTGGTTTCTGGTGGTTTATTCTGGCGCTTTTCTGGAATACCCTGTTTGCACTGCACCCTAAAGGAGGGTTCTCTATCCGTTCATTTACCCGCCGCGATTACCAAAATCTGCTGCTGATAGGAGTCTTTGAACTCGCCGCTACTGTATCTTTTTACATTGCCATTAAAATAACGGAAAATCCTTCTGTACCCAGCTTTCTCCGCAACCTCGAATACCTGTTTGTAACCTTGCTTGGGGTCTGGTTACTTGCTGAACGTTTCAGCATAAAAACAGGGGTAGGCGCCGCGCTTATTCTTGCCGGCGCTTTTGTCATTAGTTTCAGGGGGGCTGATTCCCTGGGATTTATAAATGCGACAGCCCTGATGATGCTGATATCAACCTCACTTTATGCTGTGCGCACAATCCTGGTAAAGAAACATATAGGCGAAATGGCCCCTGTTGTCCTCGCGATCAACCGCGCAATCTTCCTGTTTCTTTTTTCCGTGCTTTTTATATTTATTACGGGGGATAGCTTACAGATTCCGTTGAAGGCCTTTCTCAATGTGCTGGCCGGTTCATTTGTCGGGCCGTTTCTTACTTCCATCTTC
The DNA here is from genome assembly GCA_964503805.1 of uncultured Lentimicrobium sp. Lineage (GTDB taxonomy): Bacteria > Bacteroidota > Bacteroidia > Bacteroidales > Lentimicrobiaceae > Lentimicrobium. The sequence continues at coordinate 15,968 of CAZDBX010000043.1, forward strand.
CAGTATTCTTCCCTGAAATATATACCGGCGAGCAGAACGGCGATCATCCAGAGCACCACCGGCCTGTTTGTGCTGACGGGTGCGCTGCTGATGTTCGGCAGTTTTCCTACGCCGGTTCAGGTAACGGGTGGTTTGATTACCATCGCCGGGGTAGGGGTAATGATGGGAAAGAAGACGAAAAGGCTTGATTAACAGGGGAGAAGGATATGTCATTCTGTATTGCCAAACTATTTTGTCATCCATAATTCGTCATCGGCAACATCTTACCGTAAGGTAATTGATGGTTTTTCAGGTTTCTTTCAAAGGAATATGATTGCAATGATTATCCCGGTGAAATTTTTGATAAATTGCAGGAGATTTTAAGCGCAATTTACTGAAGAGATCAGCCATGTCTGCATTCAGAAATTTTATTGAATCCTACGTCCGGCTTCCTGATGAAGAATGGGATGTTATTTCAGGCGCTTTTGAACCAAGGGTTTACAAACGGAATGAAATCATTCTTCAGGCAGGAGAAATCTGTCGCTTTTTCGGATTTCTGGAGAAAGGGCTATTGCGTTATTATGTTGAGCATGACGGAAACGAAGTAACCAAATTCTTTACAATAGCCCCGTACTGCTTCACATCCGCCTATAGTTTCAGGAATCAGGCGCCGGCAACAGAAAGCATTCAGGCCCTGGAAAACTGTGTGGCTTATACGATCAGTCTGAAGAATGCGGATATGTTGCTTGAACTGAAACACTGGGCTGTCTTTACCAGAAAGTTTACACAGGAAGTGCAGTACCAGACCGAGCAACTGATGATGGAAGCCAAAACCACTCCGGCCACAGAAAGGTACAGGTTGCTGCTGGAGAACTATCCGGGGATTGTTCAACGGATTCCGCTTAAGCACCTTTCAGGCTTTCTGGGCATCGCGCCGCAGTCGCTGAGCAGAATCCGGAAAAATTACATCCGGGACCTCAGAAAGTAACATAGGTGAATTTTCAACCGGGAAAAACCCCGGATCTTTGCGGTATAAAATTTTAAGGTGAACATGCAAAGCATTCAGAGCAGGTTTTTCAATTTCATGCTGCGAAACCGCCACATTTTAAGCGGAAAATTCCGCAAGGAGGTGTTTGATGAAAACACTTCAATCCAGGCCTTCAGGGATCGCTGTGAACAGGGAGCGGCCCGGTTTGCCAGGGTACCGGAGGGGTTGGAAGTTAAACCATTCCTGATCGGTGACATGAAAGCGGAATGGCTGATTCCTGCGGGTGCGGATCCTGATAAGGCGGTGCTCTACGTGCATGGCGGCGGCTATGTGTCAGGTTCATGCAACGATCACCGCGGGTTTGTCTCAAAATTTGCGTCTCAGGCGGGTTTCCGGACCCTTATTTATGAATACCGGCTGGCACCTGAGCATCCTTTTCCCGCTTCGCTGGATGATTCTGTTGCGGTGGTTCAGTGGATGTACGCCCATGGATTTAAGCCTGAAAATATTGTGATAGCCGGGGAATCGGCCGGAGGGGGCCTGTGTCTGGCTTTGCTGTTGGAGATGAAGAACCGGAATATCCCCATGCCTGCCGCTGCCGTTGCCATCTCTCCCTGGACCGACCTTACCTGCTCCGGCGATTCGTACCGCACAAGAAACCGGTACTCCCTCGCCCCCCTGAATTCCTGGACGGTTTTCAGCGCGCATTACAGCGGAAAACATGATCCTTCTTTGCCGGGCATCTCCCCGCTTTTCGGCGACCTGGCAGGACTGCCGCCACTTTTCATTAATGCAGGAGAAGATGATGAATTGTACGACGACGGAAAGCGTTTTTATCTGAAGGCTGAACAGGCCGGGGTTGAGGTGACTTTTCGCAGCGGTAAAGGACAGGTACACTGCTATCCGTTGCTGGCGCCCATGTTTCGCGAAGCGACGGAAGCCATGAAGGAGATAACGGATTTTGTGCAATTTCATCTGCGTGCTGACGCGACATC
>CAZDBX010000044.1:0-4367 GCA_964503805.1 uncultured Lentimicrobium sp.
AGCATACGGCCTGACAGGTCGGTGATGACGATTTCTGCGCTTTTCAGGGTTTCACCAAAGCTGATGGTAGTTGTCTCTCTGGCAGGATTCGGCGATAACCGGAAGATTTTTTCATTTTTCAGGGAGGTTGTACTTTCTATCAGCCTCAGGTAAATGTCATGGAGGGTAGTATCTCCCGGGTTTACGATAACACTGTCGCAATCAAACAGAAATTGTGCAGGGTATTCAGCACAAACGATCACCAGCTGTCCTGTATCAGCAATAATGGAAAACCTGCCCTCCGGACCGGTCAGGGTGGATTGTGAACCCGTATATACCGTGGCTCCCTGTAGTGGTTCACCATCAAGAGGAGAAAAAACGATTCCGCTGATCCATCCTGTTGAATCGGGCTGTGGAATTCTGATAATCCCTTCTATGGCATCCAGGTCGAATCCCGCGTTGTTTACCTGGGATTGTCCGTCCCCGTCATCAGTAATTTTGAAGTACCTGGCTTCGGATAAGGAAGTAGTGCCCAGGTCGAAGCCGGTGGTTCCGTTGCCGGTTCCCAGCGGCATCCACGGACCATCCATTGAGACACCGGCATAAAACTGGTAGCCTTCAGGGGTTGCGTCATTTTCATGAACGATTACATCGTTGCCATCTCCGTCAGCTACCGGAGTCCCCATATCAAAAACGGCCCAGCCAAAGCGGCCAATGGAATACTGTATGCTGTCAGGGAGGCCAAGCGCGGCATGGGTGAATCCCTCATCAAAAGGATTATTGCCTGGGATCTGACAGCTGATAATCCGGGAAGCGAATTGTTTTGCCAGGGGTTGCAATGCGATGCTGATTTCAGTCGCTTCCTGTTCATTGACAATTACACCGCTGATCACCTGCGGCTCATATCCGTTGGCGGCAATTTTTACCTGATACACCCCCGGGATCAGGAATTTATGAAAGTCACCGATTGCAGGATCGTTTGAAACCGGGAAGAAATTGTTGATAAACACAGTGGCTGCCACCGGTTGTCCGCTGACAGCATCTGTAACCGTTCCCCTGATCCCATAGCCGGCATACTCCGTCATGGCGAGCATGGCCGGTTTATTTTTCATGTAAAAGGGGACAATCTGCGAGGCAGGGGGTTGTTTGCTGAGCGAAATTTCAACCGACCAGCTTATGGCTCCCACCGCACCATAACCCAAATCCTTGGTGCTGCCGTTGATGGCATACATTCCTGAAAAGCCCTGGCCAAAAGGAATATTTGTGTATCCGGAAGTGCCTGCATAAAGGCCGGCCAGGAAATTATGCTGGGCATGGTCGGGGGTGGGGGCTTCGCGGTAACTCCATGGAAAACTGATAAACTCGGTTCCGCTGTGATAACTGCAGTGGATTACGAACTGGTTTTCAGTAAGTATCTTACGCAGGGCTTTGGTCTCAGGCTGAGAAGAGGCTGCAGGGCTGTTGCCTTCGCCGTTCCACATATATCCGCAATCGCGGTTGATGTCAATACCGGCCTGGTTGTATCGGGTCATATAATTTCTCCCATAAGGGTTCAGGCAATAGATAATCCATATTTCCCGGTTGTCGACAAGGTCTGTAATATACGGGTCGTTGTTATATTGCAGACAAAGGTCTCTGGCGAAACGGATCATATTTTCCGGGCCCCCGACTTCATCGCCATGGATGCCCCCGTCGAACAGAATCTCAGGTTCATTTTCATCCTCAGTAGAATTGTCGCTTATTTTTAATGCATATAGTACATTGAATCCTGATCCTATCCCAATGGAATGAAGGGTACAGATATCCGGAAAATTAACAGCCAGGCTGTCAGCAATTTCATCGAGTTGCGCAACGGTGTAATAACCGCTGGGGACACCGGCCGGTCCGAAAGATGCCGACCATTCGTTGAGATTACCTATTTCCGTTTCTGTGCGGATTCCAAAAGCAATCAGTTTAACCAGTTCCTCAGGAGTGAGATAAGCCCTTATAAATCCGTCGCAGAAATCCACATTCAGGCCGGACTGCCTGATAAAATCATTTTCAGCCTTGTTTGAAGCATAAACCCTTACCTGCATTTCACCCTCTCGCCATGGATGCTGCCCATTGGTAAAAATATTCAGCGAAAGAAAAACAGTCAGCAATAACCATTTCATGGTTTCCGGGAATTAAATTGGAAGACTTGTCTTAGCGGACGTAAACGTATAAAAAATATTAATCAGATATTGAGATCATCCCGATTTTAAAAAGTTATTTTCAGGAAATGGAGTGCAGGTTTCCAATGAAGGTCTAACTTTGCTGCGCAACAGATATAGAATAGAAATATGTTTATAAAATCAGGGATAAAACTGCTTGTGATTTTTTCAATGCTGATTTTTGTTCCATGGCAGTTAACAGCACAGGAGACGAAACACAATGATTCGACTGCAAATCATCAGTCGCGAAAGGCCAGGAAGCATAACCGGAAAAGTGAGGGGAAAGTGATTCCTGCCCCCGAACTGTCAGATCCTGCATTTATTGATTATCTGCCGGCCACCCTTTTTCTGTCGCCTGATGACAGCCTCGATGCAAATGCGTTCATGCGGCGGAACTTCACAGATCAGTTTGTTTCGTTGTGGGAATATCCGGGCCGGCTTTATCCTGCCAGCAGGGTATTTGCCTTCAGGCAGGAGGGAAAATATTACCGGGCGTGCAGGATAGATGCGCGAAATTCGGTTTTCGGTGAGCTTGTGGTGAAAGGTAAGATGAGCCTGTATTATGCCCGCAGGCTGCCGCAGGAAGCGGGTCTGGTTGAGTTTATTACCACCGATCCGAACAGCAGTGGCTACAGAAATTTCATGATTGTACAGTATGAGGACCGGAAGAGATTTGAGGCTGATTATTATTATTTTGTAACCTTTGAGGATGACAGCCTGCAATGCATTCCGGTAAAGGATTATGCTGATTTTGCGGAACGATACCTTAAAAACGCTCCGGGAGCCCATAAGATGATGATGGAATTTGCAGCCAGAAGAGGAGGTGCGGCAAAGGTGGCTGCACCGCTGATTGCGGCAGGCGTGGTTACTGCTACCTTGTTTACCTCTTCCCTTCAGGCCGGATTATTGGTATCCGCCCCCTTTATTGCCGGAGGGATGGGCTATGCGATATGGCGTAAGAAAAAGGGATATGCAAAACCCGATCCTGAAGAGATGGCCGGAGTGATCAGGGCGTATAATTCAGTGTATAAATAGATAGAGATAAAAAATCCCGGCAGGGAGACTGCCGGGATGACCATTTTCGTAACACCCGGATCAGGGGTTGCCGAGTTTGGATAATGCAAAGGCATAAGCACCGATGGAAACGGCCCTGGATGTTCCCAGCCGGCTGATTCCGACCCCGATTCTTTTCATGGGATCATATTTGATCCGGTTTGAGCTGAAAGGAACCTTGATTTCGCGGGTGTCACCTTCATAGAAACGCTGAAACTCTCCTTCATCCTCAAGGTTAAATGCCTTGATTTCCATACGGTCGAGCGCAGTACCTACCATGGTTGTCAGGTTGGTATTCATTTCATCTACCAGCCGCTGAAGGAACAGGGGATAGGCGCCGGCCAGACCGCCACCGATAACCACCAGCCCGTCAATCAGGGTGATGGCGTTGGCGATGGCATCGCCGGCCACTTCAGCCATGCGGTGAAAAGCCAGAATGGCCGCCTCCTTGTTCCCTTCACGCAAACCCATGCCTATTTCGAAGATCGTACGGGGTTCCGGACAGGTTTCATAAGTCAGACCGGTTTCCCGGCAATAAATGCGTTTTACGCCACGGATACTGACATTTTCTTCAACACTGGCGTTGGTATGCAGTTTGTTCCGCATGCGGTTGATTTCGCCCTGGGCAGAGTTGTCGCCCAGGAAAAGCTGGCCACGGCTGACAATCCCCCCGCCGAATCCTGTTCCGAACGTCACTCCGAGCAGGTTCTGGTAAGTTTTCGGACTGTTGCTGCTGCTGATTCGCTGGTTGATGTCGGGCAGAAGGCCGGCAATGGCTTCACCAAGCGCAAAAAGGTCTCCGTCGTTGTTGATAAATACCGGAATGCCGAATTTCTCCTCAAGCATGGGACCCAGCGCTACCCCTCCCCGGAAAGTAGGCAGGTTCTCCAGATCCCCGATAATCCCGAGTTCATATTCCGCGGGCCCGGGAAAGCAAAAACTGATGGCTACGGGCTGCACATTCAGTTTGGCTTTCACCTCATTGAATCCCTGAATGATTTTATTCAGCACGATCTCCAACTTATCTCCATCGGCAGGGATGCTGATGGGATCAATTATTTCCTGCTCGCCCTGTACGGCGCAGAATACAAAATTGGTGCCCCCTGCATCCAGGGTCATTACCACACGCTTATCGTTGTTATA
>CAZDBX010000044.1:4467-17760 GCA_964503805.1 uncultured Lentimicrobium sp.
GTATTTAATGATGGTTCATTGATTTTCATGAGTATTTTTAGACACATTTCATAATCGCCGAGATTTCTGTATAGCTCAGCCTTTGTAATCGGGTCCCCGTTGCTTTCTCCGCTGAGCAGGCTCATCAGCGCGATGGCATTTTCACGGTACTCCCCTGTAATTTCAGTGGCCGTGGGCGTCTCATCTCCATATGGATGATCATTCATTGACCACCATAGCCTGCGGCGAAGATAGATCATCTCTTCAGTATCCTTAAAGCGCCCGCTTTTTATGGCTTCCTTTATATCCTCAGGGGAGAGGTGAGCGACCGCCGGCAGGTCGTCGGCTTCTTCCCAACTCCCGGCTTCTTCATGCCTGGCTTTAAAAATATTCAGTATTTCACCGCAGCCTGTGCAACGTGTAAATACCGGCAGATCGGGCAGCATCGGGGCAAAATAACTCCCGTCGCTCCAGAAAATCCCGCCAAAGGTATTTCCTGACATGAGATTTGTTCTGGTATGCCTCTGATTGCAGTGAGGACAATGGATTATCAATGGAAAACTTAATTGCATTGCCGGATGATTTGAAATTACGCGGTAAATTTAGTCAAATATGGCAATTCGTTTTGTTGCGGCGGTTGATTCCAAAATCCGGAATAATCATTGTTGACCGGGGAAACGATGTACAAAAAAACTGTCATTGTGCCCGTCTTTGCACAGTTTTGGTATCATTCTGCCTGTAACCACCGGTCAACGCTGTTTCGCAACAGGCACGGAGAAAATTTTAGGCTGAAAAATCAATGCGTCAGCCCCTTTTGGCCGGAGAATCTTATGCAATGCAGGGAACGATGCTAATAACTTTTTATGGTTTTTACTTTATTCTGGTATTTTAACACAACCATTTTCTGCTCGTTCACACTTACACTGATCTGGTCCTGAGTACCCAGGTTGAGGTCAATATTGTTTTTTGTGTCCCTGATTTTATCTTTGGCTTTTGCAATCTTATTTTCAGAAGCATTGATTGATTTCAGCTGACCTTTTTTCTTCTTTTGGGCAGCCTTCATCTCTGATTGCCAAGATTTCTTTGCTTCAGGATCTTCCGTAACGCTCAGTTTTGAGGAAATATGGTCGATGTTTTCATCAGTAACCGACAACTGTTTCCTGAGGGAAGCGATTTTGTCATTTTCGGCGGCAATGGTGTTATTTGAAGATTGTACCGCTTTTTCCATTTTTTCTTTACCCTTGCGGGTGCCTGAAAGCTCTTTTTCAAGGTCCTTCAGTTTCGATTCCTCCCTCGAAAGTTGCTCTTCAGCAACCTTCAGGTATTCCGATTTTGCAAAATTTTTCAGATACGCTTTCAGCTTGTCGTACTCCTTTGTCCCTTTTTCAGCGAATTCACCCCTTCTGAGTTCCACACCGGCAAAAAGCAATACCAGGCTATCCTGATTTCTTACACGGCTTTCGATATTGACGGGGCCTTCATAAACACTCCTGATCAATGCCCCGAACAGGGATGCATCCATTCCATTGGTAACGACTTTTGATTTTGTTCCCTTCTGAATATTTTTAATCCAGCTTGACAATACTTTTTCTGTTGATGCTTCGGGGATACTTACCCAAATCCCCGGAAAATCCACATTCCCGAATGTCTGGCTGTCATCCTCGAAGGTGATCGGTTTCTGGGCGCCGGCGAAAGGCATCATCAGCCCGTAAACAATCAGCAGGTAAAATAACTTTTTCATGGTATAAGATTTTTAATTAGATTTTCATGGGTGAATCCGTAATCAGACAGCCGGGAGGGTGACATTCAGGCATCTTTGGTCTAGAGTGCTCTTCCTGGACTTAACGCCTGATAACAAATATAATGCTAAATTGTGATCCGGCAAAGGTTCAGGCCGGTTTTTTTGATAAATGGCACATGTCAGCGGATTCACGCTGTGCAATCAATGCTCAGTTTAAAGTCTCAGAGACGAAAGGGAACAGCGCGGCTGCATTTACCTGCAGCATTGCCGGCGAAAGGTTTAAAAGGTTTATAATATGGTGTCAGTTACTTACAAGTCAGAAGCTTCTGCCGGGCAGATCACTTTCAGGAACCGTTGTTTTTGCCGGTTTGCTGCTCATTTCGAACACCATTTCTCCCCCTGCCATGATGTCTTCGTGTCTGATATAGAGCCTGGACCAGGGTTTGCCGTTCAGGGTGATTTTTTTAACGAAGATGTTTTTCCCGCTCAGACCTTTCGTTTGAATGGCGAAGGTTTTACCGTTTTCAAGATGTATTTCGGCACGGCTTACCGAAGGGCTTCCCAGCACGTATTCATTACTGCCGGGACACACAGGGTAAAAGCCCAGGGCGCTGAAAATATACCATGCCGACATCTGCCCGCAGTCATCGTTACCCGGTAAACCACCGGGTACAGGATCGTATAAACTGTCCATTATCTGATGCACACGTTGTTGTGTGATCCACGGCGCGCCTGCATAGTTGTACAGGTAAGGCACATGATGGCTGGGCTCGTTTCCGTGAACATAGTTCCCGATGATTCCGCGTTTATCAATGTCTTCAGAGTCCTCTATATGCTCTTCATCCAGCTTCATGGTAAACAGGCTGTCGAGGTGCCGGATAAATGGTTGGTTGCCGCCGGCCCATGCGATCAGCTGAGCGGGGTCGTGAGGTACGTAGAGTGAATAATTCCAGGCATTGCCTTCGATAAAGCCCTGCCCCTCGGTTTTCAACGGATCAAACTCCTTCTGCCAGGATCCGTCCGACAGACGGGGCCGCATAAAGCCGGTGGAGCGGTCATAAATATTCTCAAACGAGCGGGCCCTGCGGTTGTATATCCCTGCAAGTCCCCTATGCCCTGCTTTTTCGGCCGCACGGGCAATGCACCAGTCGTCGTAGGCATACTCCAGGGTTTTGGTTGCGGAATTGCCGGTAAGGTCAGCCGGCGCGTAACCATATTGCATATATTCCCCGATTCCGTCGTATCCGGCATACGTGGCGCTGGCGTCCATGGCTTCCAGTGCTTCTGTAACATCAAACCCGCCGATCCCTTTTAAATAAGCATCAGCAATGACCGGTATGGCATGGTAGCCCGTCATGCACCAGTTCTCATTGGCGTGGTGCGACCACACCGGCAGGATGCCGTGCACGCTTTGCTTCCGGTGGGCCAGCATGGAACGGATCATGGAGGATGTCCTCTCCTGTTGCACGAGGGTAAAAAGCGGATGCAGCGCCCTGTAGGTGTCCCACAGGGAGAAGGTGGAATAATTGGTAAACCCTTCCGCCTGATGGATATTCTGGTCAAGCCCCCGGTATTTGCCATCAACATCCATATAAATGGTTGGAGAGAGGAAAGCGTGATAAAGGCTGGTGTAGAAATTTTGTTTTACTTTAAGCGATCCCTCCACCTGAATCCGGCTTAATTCTTCATTCCACCGTTTATGTGCCTGCCGCCTTATCAGATCGAAATCGGGACGGGGCGCTTCGGTTTTCAGGTTATTCAGTGCGCCCGCGGTACTGACCGGCGACAACGCTACCCTTACGGTAAGCTGTTCTCCGGCCTGCATGCTGAATCTGAACCAGGCCGTAATGTCTTTCCCGGCCATCTCGGGAAAATTATCCTTTTTATTAAATTTTCTGTAAAATCCACGGTAAATAATCTCTTCCCCGTTTTCATGGCCGTAACGTACCAGCGGTTTGGAAAAGACCATGGCAAAGTACATCGTCCGGGTGCGCGCCCAGCCGCGTGTTTGCCGGTATCCGGTAATGAGGGTGTCGTTTTCCACACGGATAAACTGCCAGGTGTTTTTGCCGGGATAGTTGTAGATGCCGGCCGACATATCGAGGATAAGATTTATATCGCCCTGGTATTGAGGAGTATAACGGTGTGCCCCGACCCTTTCCGTAGCCGAGAGTTCAGCCATGATTCCATAATCATCCAGCATCACTGAATAATAACCCGGTGAAGCGGACTCCCGATCATGCGAAAAGCGGCTGCGGTACCCGGAATCCGGATTGTCTTTCGTTCCCGGATTCAGTTTGAGCGGCCCGGTAGCCGGCATCAGCAGAAAATCGCCCAGGTCGCTGTGCCCGGTTCCCGAAAAATGGGTATGGCTGAATCCACAGATGGTATTATCATTGTATTGATATCCTGCACAATACGCATATACTTCCTTGTTGTATCCTGCCCCCGTTGAATAGGGAACCGTATCCGTATCAGGGCTCAGCTGAACCATGCCAAAAGGAACGCTTGCCCCGGGATAGGTGTGGCCCATGTGATCGGTGCCAATAAAGGGATTGACATAGTCAGCAGCGGACTGGGAAAATGCCGATAAGCAGAGGGGGAACAGAATTGCTGAGAGAAATAATTTCATGCCTGCGTTTTTTAACACGCAAACATACCGATTTTGCCTGTTCCTCAAACAGCGAAAGCATCAGGCGGATGGGTTTTTCCGTTTCAGTCGGGTTGGTTTAATGCGCTTCCAGCCAGTTGCTGCCGGTGCTCATTTCCACCTCAACCGGCACATTCAGTTTAATTGCCGACTTCATCAGGTGTTCAATCACCGGTTTAACCGTTTCCACTTCATCCTGATGCACATCGAAAACCAACTCGTCGTGCACCTGCATAATCATGCGCGATTTCAGTTTCAGGCGCTCAAACTCCTGCTGTATGCTGATCATGGCGATTTTGATCATGTCTGCCGATGATCCCTGAATCGGTGCATTGATGGCGTTTCGCTCGGCAAAACCCCTCACGATTGCATTGCCTGAATTGATGTCGCGCAGGTAGCGCCGCCGTTTTTTAATGGTTTCCACGTAACCATGCTCCCGTGCAAAGGCGATAATTTCATCCATATAGCGCTTGATGCCGGCAAAACGTTCAAAATACTGACTGATGATGTCGGCAGCCTCCCTGCGGGGGATGTTAAGGCGTTCCGAAAGGCCGAAAGCTGAAATGCCGTAAATAATGCCGAAGTTTACCGTTTTTGCATTGCGGCGCATCTCTTTGGTCACTTCGCTGATGTCTGTGTTATAAATTCTGCCCGCCGTGGCAGTATGAATGTCGATACCATGGCGAAATGCTTCCTGCATGGCTTCATCCCCGCTGATGTGGGCGATCAGCCGCAACTCTATCTGAGAGTAGTCGGCCGAAAGCAGCACAAATTTGTCATTCCTGGGTACAAAAGCTTTCCTGATTTCCCGTCCGCGTTCCGTCCTGATGGGGATATTCTGCAGGTTGGGATTGTTGGAACTCAGCCGGCCCGTGGAGGCTACAGCCTGATTGTATGAAGTGTGTATCCTGCCGGTTCTTGGATTAACCAGCAATGGCAGGGTATCCACATAGGTTGATTTTAGCTTGGTAAGTGAGCGGTAATCCAGAATCTGTTGGATAATGGGATGCTTGTTGATAAGCTTCTGAAGCACATCTTCGCTGGTGGAATGTTGCTTGGTTTTGGTCTGTTTGGGATTGTCCGACAGTTGCATCCTATCGAAAATGATCTCACCGAGTTGTTTTGGAGAGGCGATGTTGAATGCTTCTCCTGCAAGGCGGTAAATTTCTTTTTCCACTTCGGCAATCTCCTTCTCAAGCTGTTCCGAGAACTGGTTCAGGTTTCCGGAGTCAATTTTCACCCCCTCGGCTTCCATGGCGGCCAGCACCTTCACCAGCGGCATTTCGATTTCATCGAACAGGGCCCTTGTACCGGTTTCTGTCAGCAGTGGTTCCAGGGCGATTCTCAGTTGCAGGGTGATATCGGCGTCTTCGCAGGCGTAATCTTTCAGTTTCTCCGGGTCTGCGTCTCGCATGCTCAACTGGCTTTTCCCCTTTTTGCCGATGAGCGATTCGATGGAAACGGGCTCATAATTCAGATAGGTGCGTGCCAGAAAGTCCATATTGTGGCGCATGTCCGGCTCAATCAGATAATGGGCAATCATGGTATCGAAAAGCGGCCCGTTCACATTGATCTCATACCATTTCAGCACGGAAATGTCATATTTTATATTTTGTCCTGTTTTACCGATGGATTCATCGGCAAATACCCCGGCAAACTCCTTTACAATCTCAACGGCTTCGGAATACTGATCGGGCACCGGAACAAACCAGGCTTCCCCCGGTCTGGTGGCAAACGACATGCCGACAAGCTCCACATTGTTGGCATCCAGCCCTGTTGTTTCAGTATCAAAACAAAACATGCCTGATTTTCCGAGGTGAGCTATCAGCGCCTTCCTTTTTACAGGTGTATCAGCCAGGTGATATGCATGAGGTACCTGTCCGATGTTAGTGAGGGTTGATAAGGTTTCAAGGGGTTCTCCGGCCGAAGCGAAAAGATCAGCGGCTTGTTTACCGGCGGGCGGACTTCCCTTCTCCAGATCGGTAAACACCCGTTTGGCGAAGGTCCTGAACTCAATCTCCTCGAAAAGGGTTTTCAGCTTATTGATATCCGGAGGCGTCAGTTTCAGCGCATCCTCCTCAAAAGTTACGGGTACATCCAGGATGATGGTTGCCAGCTGCTTCGACATCAGTGCCTGCTGTCCGAAAGTTTTTACCTTTTCGCGAAGTCCGGCTTTATCAATTTTCTCAGCGTTCTCAATCAGGTTTTCCACATTGTCAAAGTCTTTCAGCAGGTTTCGGGCGGTTACTTCGCCCACACCCGGAATGCCGGGGATGTTGTCGGAGGCATCGCCCCAGAGGCCCAGCATATCTATTACCTGGTCAGGGCGTTTTACCCCGAATTTATCGCAGACCTCTTTCACGCCCATAATTACAGGGTCTTCTCCTGGTTTTCCGGGCTTGTACTGTAGGATATGATCACTCACAAGCTGGCCAAAATCCTTGTCGGGCGTCATCATGTAGACGGTAAAGCCCTTTTTTTCGGCCTGTTTGGCAAGGGTGCCTATCACGTCGTCGGCTTCATACCCGTCAACAGCGAGGATGGGGATATTGAAGCCCCTGATAAGTTGCATGATGTAGGGGATGGCTGCGGAGATATCTTCAGGCATGGCTTCGCGGTTGGCCTTGTATGCTGAAAAATCTTCGTGCCTGACGGTGGGGGCGTGGGTGTCGAAGGCAACTCCGATGTGTGTGGGCTTTTCATTTCTGATCACATCATACAGCGCGTTGGCAAAGCCCAGAATGGCCGAAGTGTTCAATCCTTTTGAGGTGATGCGCGGGTTTTTGTTCAGCGCGTAATAAGCCCTGTAGATCAGCGCCATGGCATCCAGTAGAAAAAGTTTCCTGCCTTCCTGTGACATATTCGGGAGATTTTGGTTGTGATGCAATCCTCCGGGATTCAATTACCCCGTCAGGCAAAGATAAGAAACCAACAGCAATCCCCTGTGGCATCTTTTGTTAAACCCGGATTATTCAACAGGTAGCCCGGAAGCGCTGAACTTTTGATTCTGTGAGGGCATCCCCGGTGTAGTGTTTGTTCAGTGCAATGCTGATTACAAACACCTAATCGTTTAAACATAGTCAAATGCTTAATCCGGGTTAAATGAATTTTGCAGTTTCGCGCACGGCATTCATATTTTATTATATTTGCCTGTGATCAATTTTAATAATTATGGAAAATTATACCGGCAGCCTGATCTCCAAGCTGCCGTTTACCGGCACCAGTATTTTTGCTGTGATGTCGGCATTGGCCAGGGAGCACAACGCCATTAACCTTTCGCAGGGTTTCCCCGATTTCCCTGTTTCGGAAGAGCTGATCAAGCTCGTGAACAGCTATATGAAGAAGGGATTGAACCAGTATGCGCCCATGCCCGGCATACTTCCGCTGCGCGAAGGGATATCGGAAATGTTTGAAACCAGATACGGCGTCAAATACCATCCTGAAACGGAAGTGACCATCACCGCGGGTGCGACCCAGGGGCTGTTCTCCATTATCTCGGCTTTTATTCGTCCGGGAGATGAAGTGGTCGTACTGGAGCCTGCTTACGACAGCTATGCACCAGCCGTGATGCTGCAGGGGGGCATGGTGAAGTACGCCCGGCTTCAGGCGCCGGATTATTCCATCAACTGGGATACCTTCCCGGCGCTGATTAGCGGCCGTACCCGCATGATCATCATCAATTCGCCGCACAATCCCACCGGTACCATCATTAAGGCCAAAGACCTGAAGAAACTTGATACCCTGCTGAAAAACAGGGATATCCTTGTGCTCAGCGACGAGGTTTATGAACACCTGATTTTCGACGGGCATACCCATGAAAGCATTTGCCGGTATCCCGGGCTTGCTTCGAGAAGTCTGCTGGTAGGCTCCTTTGGAAAAACATTTCATGCCACCGGCTGGAAGTGCGGGTTTGTATTGGCTCCGCCTCAGCTTACCGCCGAATTCCGCAAAGTGCACCAGTTTGTGGTTTTTGCGGTGAATACGCCGGTACAGCATGCGATTGCTGAGTATCTGCGAAATCCTGAACATTATAATCACCTTGGCAGCTTTTACCAGGAGAAGCGCGATTTATTCCTCAACCTCATAAAAGGGTCAAGGTTTAAGGCGGTGCCGGCTTCAGGTACTTATTTTCAGTTGCTCAACTACAGCAAAATCAGTGATGAAAAGGAAACAGCCTTCGCCGAACGGCTGACCCGGGAGTTTAAGATTGCCTCTGTTCCGGTATCGCCTTTTTACCATAACCAGGAAGACAACAAAGTGCTCAGGTTCTGCTTTGCCAAAACCACGGAAACTCTTGAAAAGGCAGCAGAAATTCTGTGCAGGATATAATTCCCGTATGGAAGGATTGATGTTCACTAATCTTTAAATATATGAAACCAACAGGATATTTGCGCGTTTCAATCATTCAGGCTTCGCTGGTCTGGGCTGATAAGCTGAAAAATCTGGAGTATTTTGACAGGGAGGTTGCCCAACTGGGCGGGCAAACCGATCTGATCGTGCTTCCCGAGATGTTTGCCACAGGCTTTGTGATGGATGCAGCCAAGGTAGCAGAGCCCATGAACGGGATTATTATGCAGTGGATGTCCAACCACGCCTCAAAGCTTGATTGCGTGATTACCGGCAGCATCGCCATTAAAGAGAAGGGAAAATTCTACAACCGGCTGATCTGGATGCGCCCCGACGGCAGTTTCGAATATACCGATAAACGGCATCTTTTCAGGATGGGAAATGAGCAGGAATATTTCACGGCCGGCGAAAAGCCCCTGGTGGTTACCCTGAAAGGCTGGAAGATCCGCCCGTTGATCTGCTACGATCTCCGTTTCCCTGTGTGGAGCAAAAACCGCCTCATCGACGGACAGTACGAATACGACCTGTTGATTTATGTGGCCAACTGGCCGGCCAGCCGCAGCTATGTGTGGAAATCGCTGCTTACGGCGCGTGCCATCGAAAATCAGGCATATTGCATTGGGGTGAACCGAATAGGCAAAGACGGAAAAGGCATTCCCCACAGCGGCAACTCTATGGTGCTTGATTTTAAAGGCCGTTATCAGGTGAATGCACCGGCAAATAAAAGCTACATGGATACCGCACTGCTTGATTACACCGAACTGACTTCCTTCAGGCAACGGTTTGCCGTGGGACTTGACTGGGACAATTTCACCATTCACTGATGCGGCCTACTGCGTTTTAACCTTCACGGTCTTATTGAAAACCTGAGCGGCCTGTAATCGTCAGTGCCAATTCACTACAGTTGATTTTATGAAATTTGAAGACTCGAATTTTGAACCGGTCATAAAGAAAAACCTGGCCGCGGCAGGCTTTACCCGTCCTACCGATATACAGTTCAGGGCAATACCGCCCGTGCTGCGCGGTGAGGATGTGCTGGCCATTGCCCAGACCGGAACGGGTAAAACCGCAGCCTTCGTTATCCCGATTCTGAATATACTGTTGCGCAACAAGCGACATGAAGCGGGGATCCGGTGCCTGGTAATGGTTCCCACCCGTGAACTGGCCCGGCAGATTACCTCGGTGTTCAATACCCTTGGCAAGGGCAGTGGTATCAAAACGCTCTCTGTTTTCGGAGGGGTGGAGCAGGAACCACAGATCGAAAGGCTCAACCAGGGGATAGATATCCTTGTTGCCACACCCGGCCGTATGTTTGACCTGGCCAGCCAGGGATACCTCTCTGTGGACCAGGTGCAGATACTGGTGCTGGACGAAGCCGACCATATGCTTGATCTGGGGTTCATCAACGACATCAGGCAACTGGTTACAAAACTTCCTGCCCGCAGGCAAACCCTCTTCTTTTCAGCAACCATCAATCCTGAAATTAAAAAGCTGGCCTATTCCCTGGTGAAAAATGCCATCCGCATTCAGATTTCACCCAAAGACCCGGTATCCAGAAATGTTGATCACAGCGTGGCTTTTATCGGCATGGACGACAAACGCTTCTTTCTCGAACGCATGATCAATGATCATCCTGAAAGTAAAATTCTGGTTTTTGTGCGTACAAAGGTCAGGGCTGAGCGGGTCTGTGCCGCCCTTGAAAGGGTGGGTATCCAAAGCCGGGTTATGCATGGCGATGTGGAACAGAAAACGCGGTTTGCCACCCTGAGCCAGTTCAGGGAAGGCTTATTCAAAGTGTTGATTGCTACGGATGTAACAGCCAGAGGCATTGATATTCCGGATGTGGAATACGTGGTGAATTACGACCTGCCCGAAAAGGCGGAGAACTACGTGCACCGTGTGGGCCGCACCGGACGCGGCAACCGGCGGGGTACGGCAGTATCTTTCTGCAGTAGTGAAGAAAAGCCCCTGCTTGATGCCATCGAAGCCTTTATGGAAAAGGAGATTCAGGTGCTCAATATCGGCCGTCAGGATTATGAAGCCATCGTTGACCTTGCCGTCGAAAGCCCCAAAGACTGGCGCTCACTGATTGAACAGGCGGAGAAGGACGAAGAAAAACACCGCAAGGGGAAACGGAAAAAATAGCTTTCAGGAGATCAGGCCATACGGAAACAGACCTGTCAGGCCCGGGTACTCCGGCTTTCCTGTTTATTTTACAGTTGGGCCTGATTTTCCGATACTTTCCGGCCGGATAAATAAGCAATTGTATAGTTGATAAAAGGCAATCCCGGATTCCGCCGCTCAGCCGGGCGTTTCAGTAGTATCCTGATGAAACGCACATTTTAACTAACTTTGCAGCCTTCATTTAAAACGGCAAGCCGTGAAAGCTTCCCAACTGACTGAACACTACCGCAACAACGAGGCTGTTGCGGCTTTGGGTGTTTTATGCAATTCAAAAGAAACCTTCAGGATGCACCTGAAAGGAATGGCAGGCTCCGCCGCTGCCGTGGTGGCTTCCGCGGTGTTTACCAATTCTGGCCCGCTTCATTTGATAATCCTTCCCGAAAAGGAAGAAGCCGCTTATTTTTTCAACGATCTTGAAAATCTTATGGGAGAACAGGAAGTGCCTTTCCACAAAAAGAAGGTGCTTTTCTTCCCCACCACCTACCGCCGGCCTTACGAAATAGAAAAGACCGACAATATCAATGTTTTGTCGCGTACCGAGGTGATGAAGCGCATCGGTACGCGTGAGGGTGGCAGCCTGGTGGTTACCTATCCCGAAGCGCTGGCCGAAAAAGTGGTCAGCAAAGCATATCTGAAGAAAAATACCCTCAGAATGGGGCTGGGCGAAAGCCTTTCCATTGATTTTGTCATTGACCTGCTGGCTGAATATGGTTTTGAGCGGGTCGATTTTGTTGTTGAACCGGGAGAGTACGCATTGCGTGGCGGGATTATCGACGTGTTTTCCTATACCAACGACCGGCCATACCGGATCGAATTTTTCGGAGATGACGTGGAGTCCATCCGTACCTTCGACCCCGGAACGCAATTATCTATCGACCGGCTTGATCACATCACCATTACGCCCAACGTGCAGGACAGGGCCCTGCAGGAAAAACGGGAGCCTTTTCTTTCCTATATCGGCCGGAATGCCGTGGTTTGGGTGCGCGACCTGGCGTTTGCCACCGACCGCATCGCCAAAGAGTTTGAGAAAGCTGAAAAGGCTTTCGCAGAACTCTCGCCCGATATCAAGCATCTGGAGCCCGATGAACTTTTTGTGAATGCAGAAAGTTTTAAGAGCGACATCCTTTCCCACCCATTGATCGAGATCGGCAGCCATTTCCTGATTAAAGAAAGCGGGCAGATTGAGTTCAGCATGCAACCCCAGCCTTCCTTTAACAAGAATTTTGACCTGCTGCTGCAAAACCTCGATGAAAACAGCCGGAATGGGATCACAAACCTTATTCTGGCTGACAACCCAAAGCAGACTGAACGGATTCAGACCATCTTCGGCGATCTGAAAGCCAACCGGGGCATGGCCGGTGCTGACCTGAACTACGATCTGGTCAACCTTTCATTGCATGAAGGCTTTATCGACCGGGGGAATAAGCTGGCCTGCTATACCGACCACCAGATTTTCGACCGTTATCATAAATACCGCATTCGCGATGGATTCGCCGGCAAGCAGGCCATCACCATGAAAGAGATTTATGACCTGCAGCCCGGTGATTATGTAACGCATATCGACCATGGGGTGGGGCGGTTCGACGGTCTGGAAAAGATAGAAAACAATGGCAGGCAGCAGGAGGCCATCCGGCTGATTTATCAGAACAACGATATTCTTTATGTGAGCATTCATTCGCTGCACCGCATCTCGAAATATGTCGGCAAGGAAGGGACGGTACCCTCGCTCAACAAACTGGGATCCAATGCCTGGAACAAACTGAAGAGCAAAACCAAGCAAAGGGTAAAGGATATCGCCAAAGATCTGATTAAACTCTATGCCGAACGAAAGGCTGCGGACGGCTTTAACTTCAATCCGGATACCTACATGCAGCATGAGCTGGAGGCATCTTTTATCTATGAGGATACCCCTGATCAGGTAAAGTCAACGGCGGACGTCAAGCGCGATATGGAGAAGTCCTATCCCATGGACCGCCTGGTATGCGGGGATGTGGGTTTCGGTAAAACCGAAATTGCCGTACGTGCGGCATTTAAGGCGGTAGCCGACAGCAAGCAGGTGGCAGTGCTTGTGCCTACAACAATTCTGGCTTTGCAGCATTACCGCACCTTCAGCGAACGCCTGAAAGAGTTTCCGTGCAGGGTGGATTACATCAACCGGTTCAAGAGCGCCAAACAACAGAACAGCACATTGAAAGATCTGGAGGCGGGAAAAATTGACATCCTGATCGGGACGCACCGGCTGGTAAGCCAGGATGTGAAATTCAAAGACCTCGGCCTGATGATTATTGACGAGGAGCAGAAGTTTGGCGTGGCCACAAAGGAAAAACTGAAGAAACTGAAGGTGAATGTCGATACCCTGACCCTGACGGCCACACCCATTCCGCGGACACTG
>CAZDBX010000045.1:0-17214 GCA_964503805.1 uncultured Lentimicrobium sp.
ATGGAAATAAAGTAAGCCTCTGATTAAAATACAGCTTTAATTTCTCTTTTGTGTGTTTACTGCCGGCAGGAGGTCCTGCCTCCTGCCGGCTTTTTGTCTGAAAATCAGAAAACTATGTTCACTGTCGTCAGCAGAATAAGCCCCGCTAAAGATATTTCCCTCATTGAAGTTTTTGCGCCGCGCATAGCTTCGGCCATACTGCCTGGCCAGTTTGTGATTGTTAAACCAACTGGCGGAAGCCGTAGCGTTTCCCTGCCGGTAATGAAGATTAATCATCAGGCAGGAACCATTGGCTTGCTGGTGCAGGCTGTTGATGAGGCTACTGCATTAATGGTTAACAACCCTGAGATTTTTGTTTTCGACGGGTTGACAGGACCTAATGGCAGGCCATCGTTACTGACCGATTGCAACGACCGGGAGTTGGTGAACTCGAAACTCCTGTTTGTAGCCGGAGGTTTGGGTGTGGCTTCAGCTATGATGCAGATAGAATGGCTGAATAATATCGGAGTTAAGACCGATATTCTGCTTACAGCCCCAACGAAAGCTTCCCTGCTCTTCAGGGAGCAGTTTGAAAAAATTTGCCGGAATGTTTATCTGGCCACCGACGACGGTAGTGTCGGATTCCATGGTTCGGTTACTCAGATGCTCGGATTACTTCCCACCGACCAGGTGAAGGATTATGACCTGATTACCACATTTGGTCCGTTAAAGATGATGAAGCAGGTGGCAGACTTTGCCCTGAATCATGGAATTCCGGCGACTGCCGGTTTTATTGAGTTACTGTCTGCAACCGGCCTCAACGGGTTCAGGCTGGATGTGGGCGGCGAGTCGATGGATGTAGCCCTGGAGGGTCCCGAGTTTGATGCCCGTCAGGTTGATTTTCAACATGCGATCAGCCGTTCAAGCATCAGTGTTTCGTCAGCGAAAGATACTGCAGAAACTGTCAAACTCAGAGGCATCCCGGGCATAAGCCTTGGTGAACCGGTTTCTAAACAGGCTTAAAATGTAAATGGTATGGAATACAAAAGCTCAAATTCAGGAAGTTTTTCCTGGCATAAGCCCGAATTTGTTTCCACAGCGTCATTTTCAGGCAGCGGAGCAGACGACTCCGGCCGCGGACCTTACCCTGTTTCCGGGAATCTCGAAATATCAGAACTCAGGAGGTATGGGCTTTATTTGTCATATCTCAGGCTGATGCGGTTAAGAGGAAGGATTGATCTGTCTGTTGATTCAATTGCAACAGAAACCGGGATAAAGGGTGCGCAGGTTGAAGAGGACCTGATGTGCCACGGCCTTATGCTAGCGGGCCAGAAAGTTGTGCATATCTCCTCACTGATGACGGCTTTGGAGCAGATCCTTGGTTATTACAACGAAACGGAATCCTTCCTTGTCGGAGCCGGAAAACTGGGAACTTCGTTGCTGATGAAGGAAAATCTGGGACAAACCAGCCTGAAGATTGTGGCAGCTTTTGATACCGACTACCGGAAAATCGGCAGCCTGATCGGTTCCATCAGGGTGATGTCGCCCGATAAGATCATCCCGCTGGCGGCACGCATGCATGTCAGTCTGGGAATCATAGCCACTCCGGCCGGCGAGGCTTCCCATGTAGCCGGTCTGCTGGCCGGTGCCGGCATGAAAGCCATCTGGAATTTTACAGCCGATACCATTGATCCGGGGCCCGGGATTATTGCTGAGCAAACCCGTCCCGGACAAGACATCGCTGCCTCCTATGAGCGCATTATCCAACGGTTAAGAAGTCTCCCGGTTAAGTGATGGAATCATATTATCAGGAATACAGATGTCACCGGGCCGGCGGGCATCAGTTCACCGGAAGTGAAAAATCATCACAAACCTTATCTTTGCCGGAAAATATAAGCCGATGAAAATTGATTTGCGGAGCGATACTGTTACCCGTCCCACTCCGGGTATGCTTGAAGCCATGTTTTCAGCCCCGGTCGGGGATGATGTTTTCGGGGAAGATCCTACCGTTGCTGCCCTTGAAGCAAAAGCGGCCGCTCTTTTCGGAAAGGAAGCCGGGCTTTTTTGTCCCTCGGGTACCATGACCAACCAGATTGCTGCCCGGGTACATGCCCGTCCGGGCGAAGAGGTGATTCTGCATAAGCTTTCGCATGTATATTACTATGAAGCGGGCGGATTGATGTCGAATTCCGGGCTTTCGGTTTGTTTGCTGGAGGGTGAGCGTGGAATGATTTCCGCGCAGGATGTGGCTGATCACATCAACCCCGACGACCTGCACCGCCCGCGCACCGCTATGGTGGAGGTTGAAAATTCCATGAATAAAGGAGGCGGTGCTGTTTACGACAATCAGGTACTTGCCGCGATAGGAGAAGTATGCCGGAACAATGGACTCAAATATCACCTTGACGGTGCCCGGATTTTTAATGCCCTGGCTGTTACCGGGCAGTCTGCACAGGATTGCGGTGCAATGTTCGACAGTATCTCCGTGTGCCTTTCCAAGGGTTTGGGTGCTCCGGTAGGTTCGGTGTTGCTGGGTGATGATGAATTTATCCACAGGGCAAGACGTGTAAGAAAGGTGTTCGGTGGCGGTATGCGTCAGGCGGGATATCTGGCCGCTGCCGGAATATATGCACTTGATCATCACGTTGAGCGGCTGAAAGAGGACCACCGGCGGGCCCGCCAACTCGGAGAGGCTCTTCATCAACTCCAATGGGTGAGTGAAGTACTGCCTGTGGAAACAAACATTGTAATCTTCAGGGTGAAGGAACCGCTCACCGCTTCATTGGTTTCAGGCAAACTGGCAGGAGAGGGCGTTCTGGCCATCGATTTCGACAGGCATTCTGTAAGGATGGTCACTCACCTTGATTTTACTGAAAATATGCTTGACCAAACCATCAATATCATCAGGCAACTGAAACTTTAGCCGGTTCACCGGTTAACCCTTCAATTCCGGAAGATTGCCGGGATGCCTTAAACAATGGTTATGCCTTGTTGTTATTTCAGTATGGATAACATGCTGAAAAATGACAGTTCCTGTTAAATACCTGATTTCTCTGGTGATATTTACTTTGCAGGTACTTCCTTCCGCGGGCAGGGCCCAGGTACATCCGTTACTTCAGGATTTCTCAGGTTATCAACAGGGTAATTCGGTCTTCCTTCGATGGTCTTTCCGGAGCGGAAGTTTGTGCGAAGGAACGCGTATCGAGCGGTCTGCGGATGGGCTGTTTTATAATGAGATCGGAGAGATTCCCGGTATCTGCGGCAACCCTGAAACTTCTGTCACTTTTACTTTTACCGACAGTCTGCCTGTCCCGAACACCAGGAATTACTATCGCCTTGAACTTGGAAATACTGGTTTTACCACTGCTCTGGAGGTTGAATTCATACCTTCAGGTGATCAGGGTTATACCATCCTTTATTCAGATCAGGGTGCTGAATTATCCGTTGAAAACCCGCCGGGGCGCAAAGGCAAAGTGTCGATCCTGGATATTTCCGGCAAAAGGATTGATAGTTATATATTTGATCAAAGACGCATCGCGCTCACCCGAAAACCGGCTATCAAGGGAATATACCTTTTCATGCTCCGTTATGAAAACGGTGCCGGATTATCCGGAAAATTTATAATACCTTAATGCTGCCGTTTACTGACTGAAAATATTCCGTCATTACGATCAGGCATCATGATTCTGAAAATGCCTTCTCAAACTCCAGGTCGAATCTTCTGTTCACTGCATCACAACCATGCCTGAACAGCGGGTTGAAGTTGTCCTCTTCCGTTATCCTGAACCGGAGTTTACTACTTGTGCAATACTTTGGCAGCAACGAGGCGACTTCGAAAATGATGTCGTCGGCCGTTTCGAATGTACCCAGGCCCAGCCGCGATAGCATCATATCGGTTTGTTTCCAGCCTTCGCATTGTATCACAGGTTCTGAAGCCTTGTCGATTTTCTGGATCACCTTCTGACTGTTGGTAAAAGTGCCACCTGTCTCCCAGGGCAGGGAAGCGGGCAATACAAGGTCAGCCATTTTTGCCGTTTCGGTCATGAAATAATCCTGCACCATTACGAATCCGGCTTTGGAAAACCAATTCCTGACTTCGTCCTGATTTATGGCGCATCCCGCAGGATCTTCGCCGAATATAAACAGGTTTTTGTACTTGCCACTGCGCATATCATGCAGGGTGCAACCGTTCCCCGATGGCAGTTCCCCGCAGTTCCAGCTGTGTTCAAAGGTTTGTCTGAGAATGGGGTCCTCCCAGTCGCAGGCTCCAGGCCCCAGGTTTGACATTACGCCCATGTCGTGCAGACCATGGCTGTTGTTTTTTTCTTTCAGCAACATCAGCCCGCTGCCGGTTTTCCCGTGTTTGCCGGTGATGCAGGCAAGGTTGAAGATTTCGGAACAGGTACGGCCTGATAACTCCTTTTCGGAAAAAACAATAGCCGCCGCTTTTTCATTGTTGTAATCTACCGCAAACCGGATGATGGTTTCTTCACGGTCAACACCCGATGCCTTTACCAGATCTGAAAAAGATTCACGCAGCGTATGGGTTTTGTAGTCATCGAAATTATCGATCAGGTCTCTTATAAAGAGCTGATTCTCCAGCTTATGTGTGAGCAGATAATGGTTCACCGCTTTCACGAAGTGGTAATAGGACTTTATCCTGATAATTTTATCGGCTTTATGCTCCGAAGTACTTTTGTCAAGCGCAGTGATTACCTCCACCGGAATCCCTTTTATCTTCCGGTTATTCCAGATCATAAAACCGGCAACGGCATTGTCACTGCTTACTTCTGCTCCCAGCAGGTATACACGGCTCGATTCGGTAAGTTCGGGGAAAGGCAGGTTGGCTTTGGTAAGCTTTGTATACCCTGTGCCTCGACCCAGGTAATGGAAACTTCCGATGTTGTTGGTTTTTGCACCGGCGCGCGCCAGTTTCTGCACCAGGTATTGTTCCTCATTGGTAAGGCGGGCCCCGGCAAAAAATGCAGATTCCCCCGGCACAGATGACCTGATCTTTGCCTCCAGGATTTCAAATGCCTCGTCCCATTCAATGGGCTCATGTTTTCCATTCTTTTTCAGCATCGGAACGGTAAGCCGGCTTTTATCATTCAGGTGCTGATAGCCAAATTTTCCGTACCTGCAGATGTTCCCGTCCTGGTTCACAAGGCCCTCTTTTCCTTTTACTTCCATCACAAAACCGTTGCGGTGATGGATTTCGAGGGTGCATCCGACGGAACAGTAGTTACAGATGGTGCTGAAACTTTCTGTCTTTACCGGTCCGGGTTTGAAGAGTTTATTTTCGGAAAGGGCGCCGGTAGGGCAGGTGGAAAGGCAAAGCCCGCAGGATTCACAATAGGTATCGCTGAGCGAATTGCCCATGCTTGGCGCCACATAGGTGTCGAATCCCCGGTTTACCAGGCCCAGGGCGTTGGCACCGACCACCTCATGGCAGATTCTGACGCAACGGGCGCACAATATGCACTTGTTGTTGTCAATTTCGATGTAGGGGTGTCTGAAATCTACCTCATACTCGCGATGTTCACCTTCGAAATGCTTTTGTTCCGCTTCGTATTCGGTGGAGTATTTTTTCAGATCGCAGTCAAAATAGGCCGTGCAACCGCACTCAAGGCACCGCGCCGCTTCTTGTCCGGCAACCGCTTCATTTTCATATCCAAGTTCAACCTCCATGAAATTGTTGCGCTGCTCAGGGTCAAGCACCGGCATTTCATGTCTGAGCTGGCGGGCAAACTTTCCGGCAAAGTCGGCAGGGGTTTGTTCTCTGAAATTTTCCCGTTTGCTGATAAACTCTTTTTTGCGTGGCTTCACCGGCTGACCGGTAAGGTACTGATGACAACTGAGCGCTGCGATCCGGGCCTGGGCAATGGCCTGAATCAGGGTAGCCGGGCCGGTCACCCCGTCGCCTGCGGCAAACATTGAAGGGATGCCCGTCTGAAGGGTGTTTTTATCGGCATCAAGATCTCCCCACTTATTTGCGGCAAGCTGACCCGTGGTTTCATTCGAATTGATGTCATTCAGGAAATGTATATCGGTTTTCTGACCGATCGCTGCCAGGGCGATATCCACGTCAATCTCAAATTCGCTGTCGGGGACAGGTACCGGTCTGCGTCTGCCCGAAGCGTCTGGTTCGCCCAGCTCCATGCGGATGCAGATCATTCCTTTAATGTGACCCTTTTCATCTTTTTTAACTTTCAGCGGCAGCGTCAGGAACATATACTCTACGCCTTCCAGCTTTGATTCATGGATCTCGATCGGATTGGCCGGCATCTCCTTTTCGGTGCGGCGATAAATTACGTAAACCTTTGAAGCGCCGAGCCGGCGCGAAGTGCGGCAGCAGTCCATGGCGGTATTGCCGCCTCCGACAACTACCACGGTTTTCCCGGTGAAATCCGGTTTATCGGATTTATTTAACTCCAGCGCTTTCAGAAAATCAGTGCCGGCAAATACGCCGTCTGCATCATCGCCTTCACAGCCTATCCCGGTGCCTTTCTGAGAACCGATGGCAAGTATGGTTGCGTTGTATTTTAGCCTGAGGTCCTTGTAGCTGATGTTATCACCAAGCCGTTTATTATAGTGAATATTCACGCCCATTTCAGTGATATTATCCACTTCACGCTGGAGCAGGTCGTTGGGAAGGCGGTATTCGGGGATGCCATACCTCAGCCATCCGCCGGCAGCGGGGCTGGCCTCATAAATATCCACCGCGTGTCCTTCTTTTCTGAGGAAAAATGCTGCAGAAAGTCCGCCCGGCCCTGCGCCGATAACGGCAACGCGTTTTCCGGTGTCGGGATGAATGTGCGGTTTGAATTTATTTGGTGAATCGAGGTCGATGTCGGAAGCAAACCGTTTCAGGTAATCGATGCCAACGGGCGCACCCTCGTCGAGCAGGTTGCGGCGGCAGGCTACTTCACAGGGGCGCACACATACACGTCCGCAGATGGCCGGCAGCGGGTTTGTTTCCTTGATAACTGCTACGGCATCATTATATAATCCCTTTTCAATCAGTGATATATAGCCCTGAACATCCACGCCTGCCGGACAGGTTTGTTTACACGGGCCTGTGCAGTCGGCATAATGGTTGCTGAGCATCAGCTCCAGGGCTGTTTTTCGCGCCTTCAGCACCTTTTCACTGTGGGTGCTGATCTTCATACCTTCAGTAATGCGTGTAGAGCAGGATGGCTGCATGCCGCGCATCCCTTCAACCTCAACCACGCAAACATAGCAGGATGTAAAAGGCGCAAGCCGGGGATCGTCGCAAAGGGTTGGAATTTCAATGCCCAGCCTCCGGGCTGCGGAAAGTATGGTTTCACCTTCGTAACCCTTTGCCAACTGATCGTTTATAATGATATTGACTTTATTCTTCATTGGATTCTCTTGCTTTTATTAAAAATAGCCGGTTCAGAAGATTTTGATGGCGTCGAATTTACATCTCGAGTAGCACTCGCCACAGCGGATACAGGCATCCTGGCGGATGAAATGAATCTGCTTCCTGTCGCCATCAATGGCATGGGTCGGGCAGTTTTTGGCGCAAACCGTGCATCCGGTGCATTTTTCCGGATCTACCTCATACGTCAGCAATTTCTTGCAGACTTTGGCCGGACATTTTTTGTGATAAATATGTGCTTCATATTCATCGCGGAAATAACGGATGGTGGTGAGCACGGGGTTCGGAGCCGTCTGTCCGAGTCCGCAAAGCGAAGTGTCTTTGATCTGGTAGGCAAGTTCTTCAAGCAGTTCGATGTCGCCATCCCTGCCTTCTCCTTCGGTGATGCGGTTCAGGATTTCCAGCATGCGTTTCGTTCCTATACGGCAGAAAGTGCATTTTCCGCAACTTTCCTTTTGGGTAAAATCAAGGAAGAATTTGGCCACATCAATCATGCAGGTGGTTTCATCCATCACGACCATACCGCCGGATCCCATAATGGCGCCTGTGGCATTCACCGAATCGTAATCCACGATGGTGTCGGCCAGGTATTCGGGAATACACCCGCCTGAGGGACCTCCCATCTGAACGGCCTTGAATTTTTTGTTATCCTTGATTCCCCCGCCCAGCTTAAAGATTACATCCCTGATGGTGATGCCCATCGGGACTTCAACGAGGCCTGAACGCCTGATTTTTCCTGCGAGGGCAAACACCTTGGTGCCCTTGCTTTTTTCGGTGCCATATTTTGCATAGGCTTCCGGACCGTTGAGGATGATCCAGGGGATATTGGCGTAAGTCTCAACATTGTTGATGTTGGTGGGCTTGCGCCACAATCCTGAAGCCGCCGGGAATGGAGGGCGTTTTCGGGGCATCCCGCGCTCGCCTTCCACCGATGCAATTAGGGCAGTTTCCTCGCCGCAGACAAAAGCGCCCGCCCCTTCTTTGATGTGTATGTCGAAGTTAAATCCTTTGATTCCAAGGATATTTTTCCCCAGATAGCCATGCTCGCGGGCCTGGTCAAGGGCGATGTTGAGCCGCTTGATGGCCAGGGGATACTCCGCCCTGCAATAAATGACACCTTCAGTGGCGCCGATGGCATAAGCGCCGATAATCATGCCTTCGAGCACGGAATGCGGGTCACCCTCCAATACGGAACGGTCCATAAAGGCTCCCGGATCGCCTTCGTCGGCATTACAGATGATGTATTTTTCATCTGAAGGATTGCCGGCGGCGAACCGCCATTTCATGCCAGTGGGAAATCCTCCGCCACCGCGGCCCCTGATTCCGGAATCAAGTACCTTTTGGATAACATCCGCCCCTGAAATCTGCTCTCCGGCAATTTTGCGGATGGCGGTATATCCCTGACGGGCCTGGTACTCCTCAATGCTCTCGGGGTCCATATGTCCGCAATTACGCAGCACTATTTTTACCTGTTCGTCAAGAAATTCATTTTCCGGCGTTTTAAAAAGATCCGACTGTACAACATATTCTTTTACCGGACTTCCCTGGACGATATGCTTGTCGATAATCTCAAATACCCTGTCCTCATCAATCTCGCCATAAAGGTACGTCCCTGTGCTGTCCACGATTTCAACCAGTGGCTCGCGGTAGCACATGCCTACGCAACTGGTTTTCTTCAATTCGAAGTCCAGATTTTCGGCTTCTTTCAATGCCTTGATTTTGTTGTAGGTCTTGCCGGCCCCGGCTGCAATGCCGCAACTGCCCAATCCTACAATTACCTGTGTTTTACTCATATATCGTGATGTAAAGCAATATGAATCCAGTGGTTTATTTTTCTTCCTGCCGGTTTTCCTTTAACCTGATTTCCTTGATAATCTTCACCGCGTCTTTCCCGGTGAGTTTTCCGAAGGTGTCTTCACCGATCATCATCACCGGCGCCAGGGAGCAGCATCCGAGACAGGCTACGGATTCGAGCGTAAACAGACCGTCTTCGGTTGTTTCTGTATCCTTTATTTTTAAGGAATCCTGAATGGCATCGGTAATGGAATTGGCATTCTGAACATGGCAGGCTGTCCCGTGACAAACCTTTATAATATGTTTTCCGACGGGTTTCAGCCTGAACTGTGCATAGAATGTTGCCACGCCATACATCTCGCTGAGGTTTAAACCTGTATCCGCTGAAATTTTTTCAAAGGCCTGCTTCGGTATATAACCATAAATATTCTGGGCTCCCTGAAGCAGGGGGATCATATTCCCCTTGCGTCCTTTGTATTTCTCTATAAGCGGGTTCAGCAGGTTCAGGTCAGGAACTTCACCATTAAAAGGCTTTTCTGCTTTTTGAATTCGTGCAACGCGCATGGATTGATTGTTTTTGCGCTAAAAGTAGAAATTCCGGACATTATAGGTGGAAATTTAGCATAATTTATATTTCTTCTAAATACTGTGTAAAGTGCAGGTAAACAGCGAAATACTTCTTTCCGGCCCGGAATTTGAATCTGAGATTCAGTAAATCTCTGAGGCGCGGATTCCGGTAAATGACAGGCAGAGCGTGGTCATGATTCCCCCCCGGAGAAATTATTTGAAGAATTCTTAAAAGGAGCCGGTTTCCTGATTGTGCATCAGGATGCAGTAAGCCGGAATTCAACTGATGCCGTGGCGCTTCATTTTTTCGTAAAGTGCGTTCCGGCTGATACCCAGTAATCTGGCAGTCTGGCTGATGTTACTTTCAGTTGCCCCGAGTGCGGCCAGAATGGTTTGTTTCTCAGCTTCAGCCAGGTTGAGGATTGTTTCTCCGGACTTGCCATTGCCGGCTGCATCTTTTGATGCGCCCTGTTTTCCGGCAGAAAATGATTCAGGGTCGAAGGAAAGGTCTCCGCCAAGATTTACATATTTCTCGATAAAATTCTCCAACTCCCTGATATTGCCGGGCCAATGGTAACCGGTGAGCCTGATGAACAAATCCTTGTTGATTTCCGGAGTGTTCTTTTTAAGTTTTACAGACTTCAGGTTCAGGAAGTAGCTGATCAGCAGTGGAATATCCTCTCTGCGCTCGCGTAATGCAGGCAGGTGGATGGGGATGACACTCAACCGGTAAAACAGATCGCTCCGGAATGTGCCTTTTTCAATTTCTTCTTTCAGGTTTTTGTTCGTTGCCGCGATGATCCGGACATCTACCGGGATCTGTCTGCTGCCGCCAACGCGGGTAATCACTCCCTCCTGCAGCGTTCTCAGCAGTTTTACCTGCATATCGGGAGGCATTTCACCGATTTCGTCCAAAAACAGGGTGCCTCCGTTGGCCAGCTCAAATTTTCCCGGTCTTCCGCCCTTGAAGGCTCCGGTGAACGCCCCTTCGTCGTAGCCAAACAACTCACTTTCGATAAGTGTGGCAGGGATGGCGCCGCAGTTGAGGGCTACAAAGCCATTCGAGGCCCTTGAGGAATGGTTATGCATGGATTGGGCGATCACCTCTTTGCCGGTGCCGCTTTCCCCTGTGATCAGTACGGTTGACGGACTGTCGGATACCGTCTTCGCATATTCGGTAACCCGCCTTAGCTCATCACTTTCACCGATCATATCTTCAAAGGTGTACCGGGCATGCATACCTGTGTATTTATTCACAGTTTTATAAACCCTTTTCATCTCCCTGAAACTGATGACCATGCCTTCGATTTTTCCATCAGGCCTGGTAATCGGGTAGGCGTTCAGGCTGAATGATTCAGTGCCGGACGAAGTAATGATCTGTGTGTCCTCATCAAGCATAATGCCTGGCTCATGAATGGTCTTAAGCAGTTTTTTATAATCGGGAAGGCAGCTCCCGATCGCTTTTCCAGAAAGCATGCCATGCTGATATTTCAGTAATTTATGAGCCATCTTGTTGGCGGATGTGATCAGTCCGTCTTCACTTACCGACATCACTGCCAGTGAAAGTGAGTCCATCACCTGGCTGATGTACCTGGCTGATTCCTTCAGGCGATACTCATTTTTCAGGTTTTTCAGCTGGTTTTCGATGGCAGTAACGGCTGCAACCACCAGGCCGAGGGTGTGCGGATGAACAAGTTCGCGGCCTCCGGTAAGGTTAACCGTACCGATGATATTTCCGGCATCATCATGCACCGGGGCGGCGGAACAGGTCCACCGGTGATACGCGGTTATAAAATGCTCGGAGGCAGATACCTGAACCGGAGAATTTTCACTCAGCGCGGTTCCCATGGCATTGGTGCCTATGCTTTTTTCATTCATAAACGCGCCCACTGCCATATTCAATCCGGCAGCAGCGGCAACGGGCTCAGGATCACCGGTTATGCTGAGTATACACCCGTTTTTATCGGTAAGCAATATGATAAAACCGGATCCTTCCAGAAAATTATAGAGCATGTCGAGGAATGGACCGGCAACGCGGATCAGGTCACGGTTTTCGTCAAGCAATACTGCTTTTTCCTGTTCGGTAAGCAGCAGCGACGGGTATTGCTGATCGCGCGTGACCCCGTACTTTTTGCTCCGCTCATGCGAATCGTGAATAATTTCTTCCTGTTTCCGGTTTTTCCGGGGCATATCCTCTGTTTTTTGCAAAGATAGGAATAAAGCAGCAGGGGCTAAGCCTGCACTGCCGGGAGTCAGGTACCTGTCAATCGCCCTATGAGCAAGGTAAATTAGTCGGGGTAAGTAAAATAAACGATGAAACCTTGCAGGTGTATTGTTCCGGTCTTCAATCATTTCCTGGCAGGTGTTGTGTGAGCCGCGTCGAATAATTCACAAACTTAGATCTCTTTTGGGGTAATTCGCTATTTGATGTACCGGAGTTAAAGATGTACTTAGTAATTTGCAGTGTATTTGTAAAATAGTTTCACAGAGATGCACAGAGATACACAGAGAAGGCACAGAGATTCAAAGAGGGTTGTATTCTTCTCTGTGTTACTCCGCAATACCTCGGTGAGCTCTGTGTAATTGTTTATTGTACAAGGATTCAGTGAGCAACATTTTAAGGGATAAACCTAACCCGTAATGATTATTTTTTTTCTGATAAATATTTGGTATTTAATGACCTGATAGCAATCCCGATGGGAAAAACCAGCACATCATTTAACGAATAACCCCTCTTTTGTCCGTAAAGGCAGCCATACCCATAGTGGTTAATAAGGCAGGATTCTCCTTTTGTCAGCGATACCTGCCCGTTATTTATAATGATCCCGGGCGTGGATCCCGCAGAACAGCACGGAAGGATGGTTTTATAACTCTGATTGGCAGGGGGGGGAATACCTTTTACATTCAAATATTTATAGGTAAAGCATGCGCTTTGTTTGAATATTATTGTTTTAAATCTATCCTTTGTTTTTGTGAGGATAATTGTATTAATCAACAATTGCCAGTTTCGCTGTTGCAATGATATTGTGCTCATTTTCCAGAATCAGCAAATAAATTCCGGAAGGTAAATTATCGCGATAAAGATCAATTTCCCTGCCATTGAAATTCTTTATTATTTTCACCTGTTGCCCGGATGAGTTGATGATCGTCAGCGTTGCGTCGGAGAGGTTAAAATCTGATCTGAGGGTCGTTTTGTATGAATACGGATTCGGGAAAACAGTTGGTTTTCCGGTTAACCTGATCTCAGGCCCGCTGTTAAGTAAAAGTTCACAGCCTGCTATTGACGGATAATCTGAATCAAAGTATGTAACGGAGCCATCCCTGACACAGACCAGATACCTGTCAGTAAAATCAATAGCATATGAATAAACAGGCTCTATCAAACCAAAGTTGGATCCAATACCCTCAATGATATAGGGGTAGATATTATGTCCGATCATGTCAAAATTCCATTTTTTTCTGTATTGTCCGTTTATTAGAACCGAGTCGGTTGATATAACCACCAGGTCAAAATTATAGACAAAGAAATGGGATATAACACCATTCAACGTATCGCCCACCCCGAGATTATAATCATAAAGCAAAGAATCAACCGTTGAATCAGGGAAAACAAAAAATGTTTTATTGGCCTGAGGATCATCCTTCAATGCCCCGACATAACCCGAAACAGGAGCTGCCGGAGGATTCATCGGAGAATTGCATGACACGGTGTCTACCTGAACGGAAGATCTGTATATTTTTTTATAAATGCCTGAATTTATAAGGGTGTCGCCTTGAACATAGTACTGGAAATAATACCTGACATAGCATGGATGCTGAAAAGCATAGTTATAATAATAGTCCACTCTCCAGATGGCAGAATCGGGAAACGGATGGTAAACATTTGTTTGTGCATAGCCGGTTTCAACACTCAATATTAAGATTGAAATGGCAAAAAGGATTTTTTTCATTGTTATGTTTCTATATCACGACAAGTACCCTGCTGTGTTACAGAGCGGGAGTTATCTTTTAAAGTCATAGAGACTACTCAAAGTTACAGAAGTTTATATTAAAAATAACCAGATATTTTTTTTGCTGAAACGGGGGATTGGATAAAAATTATAATATCACCTGTTGTGCAGGTGAAAGGCTGAAGTACTGATAATTTATCCGGCTGAGCCTTCCTGTTGGGTACACAAGCGGTTTTGGTTTGACATTCAGTATGTTATATTATTTTCCATACTGCCCGATATATTATAACTTACCTTGTTTTCTGTGATTATTGCTCCTGATTCAGATAATTTAATAATAATGGCTCAAATCGCATTTACATTTTTCCCCGGGCTTCGAGATATCCGTCGATCAGCCAGTGAGCCAGATAGATCAGGGGCGTAAGCAGGATTGCCAGTGAAACCTTATAGGTGTATTGAACCAGTCCCACCTGCAGTACCTGCTGCATACTCCAGTTTCCGAGGAGGTAAAATGCAATGAAAAGGATTACAAAACTGTCGATCAGCTGTGAAATCACGGTGGAGCCGGTTGCCCGCAACCAGAGTTTTTTACTGCCGGTAAGGGCTTTCAGGTAATGAAAAGCATAGGCATCGATCAACTGGCTGACAAGAAAGGCTGTCAGGGAACCGATGATGATGCCCATCCCCGCCCTGAAAATACTGGTATAGGCAAAGTTGATATCAAACGGGTTCCCTGATGGGTCGGTGTTGTTAAGTTCCTGCCAGAAATCCGCCGGAGGAACCTCTGTGCCTGCCAATACAATTATGAAACCCCAGGCAATCATCCCGGCGGTGATAAAACTGATTTTTCGCACGCCTTCGCGACCAAAGTACTCGTTGATCAGGTCAGAAACAATAAAAACCAACGGCCAGATCACAACGCCCACGCTCAGGTTGAAATCGAGATTTTGCCCTCCGAAAAAAGGAAGCTGTGCCGGCATCAGACCGAGCAGTTTTTCCAGGGAAAAAATCTTTACTCCAGCAAATTCGGCAACCAACGCATTGGTCAGGAAAATGGCAGAGAGGAACAAATACAGTTGTGTATGCTTTTGTGAATTTTGATTGCTTTGCATAACAAGGATTTACCTTAAGGTAATATGAAACAAATCGTTGCGGACTAAGTTCAGCCGGTTCGGAGAAAGTCCGGAATGAGCCATTTATCTGGTCAGCAATGAAGAGCACCAAAAATATTCATAAATTTATCTGTTCATTACAACCTTTAAATTATTTCTCTGTCATTAGTCTGATAAAAACAGGATCCGGATAGTTTGAACCAACAAAACTACGATATACACAGACATCTCGTTGAGGCATGCCTGGCCGGCAACCGGAAAGCCTACAATGACCTGTACAGCGCCTATTCCAGGGCTATGTATAACCTTTGTCTGCGTATGATGAATAATGCTGAAGATGCCAGGGATATGTTGCAGGAAGGTTTCATTGAAGCGTTCAACCGCCTTGACTCATTCCGGTTCGAATCGGCTTTCGGCGCCTGGCTTAAAAGAATAGTCGTGAACAAGTGTATTAATGCCCTTGAAAAGCGCAGAATTGTTTTTGTGGATGAGGAGGTTCCCGATCCCTTGCCTCAGGATGATACGCCTGATGAAGAGGAGCTCCGGCTCAGCGTTGAGAGGGTGAAACAGGCGATGAATCAGTTGCCGCAGGGAGCCAGAATGATTTTTTCACTTTACCTGATCGAAGGATATGATCATACGGAGATTGCAGAAATTCTGAAGATATCCGAATCCACTTCCAAAACGCAGTTTATGCGGGCCAGGCAGATGGTAAGGGATATTTTACGCGGAATGCCTGTTTCCTGAAAAAAATAATGTTATGAAAAAGGATAACCTGGAAAGCTTTGTTCGGGATCATGCCGGGGAGTTTGACTCCCTTGAGGCACCCCCTGCTTCATGGGATGTAATTGAAGAGAGGGTTTTACCAATCCGCTCAGGCAGATTGAAAAAGTTTCGTGCCATTGCCTTGAGGTCAGCGGCCGCTGTGTTGATTTTTGCTACAGCATGGATGCTGAATGATGCGCGTGATAACCGGATGCAGATCAAGGATGCAGACAGGCAGGCGGTTAACGGGATGAATTATGTCATTGATGAACTCTCGGATGCCGAAGCCTATTACACATCCAAAATCCAAAGCCGTGAACAGGAGCTTGCAATTTATGCAAAGGATCATCCCGAGATCATCGAAGACCTGAGAGAGGAGTTCAGGGAGATGGACCAGCGCAAGGCGGAATTGCGGACTGACCTGGCTGAAAGTAATGCCGATGCAAAGGTGATAGAGGCCATCATCCTGTCTTACCGGGTAAAGCTCGAAATTCTGGATGAGATGCTGTTGGAACTCAGGCAGACGGATAATTAATCAAACAATGATACTGAGTCCGGTAAGGAGTTGTAAATCAAAATGAACTGTTCGTATTCGTTAAAAGAAAACTGAATCATGATAAAGAAACTGTTTTTCGGAGCATTGATATTAGGCGGAATGCTTTGTTTTTCGCAGGTTGCACAGGCGCAAATGTTCTCCGAAACGAAAAAGGAGAATAAGAGTTTCCGGCTGAAACCAGGCACGCAGGTGCAGGTTTTCAATAAGTATGGCAATGTAAATGTCCTGGTATGGGAAAAAGATTCAGTCAGATTTGAAGTCAGCATCACCGCCCAGTCGAAGCAACAGGCCAGGGTAAATAAAATATTGTCATCCATCGACTGCGAAATGGTGTCAGCGGCCGGTTTTATCAGTGCCCGCACAGTTTTTAACGATAACAGCGCCACTTTCTGGAAAGATGTTGTCACCTATGCCGGCAAGGTTATCAATGCCGGAAATAACCTTCAGATCAACTACACAGTTTATCTTCCGGCAGCAAGTCCGGTAAAAATTGAGAATAAATTCGGGAATATATACCTGGGCAGCCATAAGCAAAACGCAGATATCAATCTGTCGAACGGAGACCTCCAGGCCAGGGATTTTGCAGGAACCTTCAAACTTAAGCTTGAATTTGGATCCGCAACCATACAGGAAGCCGTTCACGGGCAGTTTGAAATCAATTATTCTGACGTTTCGGTTCAGCAGGTGACGAACCTTTCACTTAATAGCAGATCGTCAAATCTTGATATAGATAAAGTTACAAACCTAGAAATTAATTCTGTAAGGGATAAAATCAACATCAGGAACTGTTCTTCTCTCGACGGAGATGCATCTTTTTCACGCATCCGCATCAACACCCTGGAATCCGGATGTACCATGAATACCCGTTACGGTGATCTGAAGCTGAATGGCATTTCGAAAAACTTCAGACATGTTTATGTCAGGTCTGAGTATACTGATCTAGTATGTTCATTCAACAACCAGACTGCTTATTCCATCGACCTGAATTATGATTCCAAAACAACCCTGAACATACCTGGGTCTATTGACAATCAGTTTAAAAGGGAAGTCGTCAATGCGGCCACCGGAACCGTTAAAGCCCGTGCTGAA